>NZ_JBLZNC010000007.1:0-224517 GCF_048553715.1 Sagittula sp. SSi028
ACCAGCGCCGCCCACATATCTCTTCAGATACTCGCGATGTCAAATAACGTGAAAACAAAACCAAACAGTTGCGCCCTAAACTTACGGCGCGCCCGCCCAACCTTGCCTCGAATTTCCGTCCCGCCGTCCGAACCATTCCAGCCCGTCCAGCGCCCCGCCAGCACCTCAGCGCCGCCGGTGAAGGGGCTTTTACGGATACCCCAATCGAGTCGCAAGCGCTTTTTTGAAGTTTTCTTTCGGAACATTAGATTTTTTCACAAAACGCCCGTCGGGCTTCATGCAAACCTATACAAACAAACGAAAAACGGCGCCCCACATTCAGGGCGCCGCATCAATTCTTTCGTCTTGTCACCTTAGGCCGCGCGCGGGAAACGCTGTGCGCCTTTGACGATCAGGGCATCGTGCAGCACCTGGATCGCAGCGGCCATGTCTACCCGTGGCATGACATATTGCACGTCGACATTACGCGGACCCTGCGAGGCCCCGAGCGAAGCAAGTCCCGCCTGCTCCAAGGCCATCAAGCCGCGCGTCAGAACCGACAAACCCAGAAGATCACGGCCCACGATAGAGACAAGCGACACCTCGCGGGTGCTGATCTCTGCATGAGGGTACAGGCGCATCAGATCCTTCTCGACCCGACGCACCTCGGCCACGGTGGCATCCAGATAATGCGTGATGGTGTTCGCATTGGACACCTTGGACACGATCCGAACCCCATGACGGGTCAGCGCCTCGAGGATGGCGGCATCATACCCTTTCACCCCGACCATATCCTGCTCGAAGATTTCCAGGGCGAGCACGTCGAGACCCGTGACGATTTCCACCGCAGCCGAATCCGTCGGCTGATCATCGATCAACGTACCGGGGTCTTCGGGTTCGAACGCGTGGGCGACACGGAGCGGCACGCCCGCTTGGCGCAGTGTTTTTGCCGCCGAGGGATGGATCGCCTCCATCCCGAGGTTCGCCATCTGGTCCGCCACATCATAGTTCGTGCGCCCCAGCTTGCGCACCTTGTCGGCGCCCACCAGTTTGGGATCGGCGGAGGACAGGTGGAATTCCTTATGGATGATCGCCTCGCGCGCGCCGGTCAAAGCCGCCAGCTTCGAAAACGTCACCTCGGAATAGCCACGGTCAAACTCGCGCATCAGCCCTTCGGTGCATTGTGCATAGCCTGTCACGATTGGCAGTTCTCGATCGGTATCGATGCCATGCAGCGCAGAAGTGATCCGGTCATGCAAGCTGACCTCGCCCTCGTCCCGCCAGCCGGTCAGATCCACCAGACGGGCCTGCGCCCCGGCGCGCTGGAGAAGCAGAACGGCGACACGGGCCGAATGCGCCTCTCCAATGCCGGACAGAAGTTCGCGGATCTGCAGCAGGTGCTGGTTCAGGCGGAAATGCCCGTAGGAACACAGGCGCTGCAGATCGACCAGACAGTTGCGTGCCCCTTCGATACGGTCATGCACCATATCGGTGGCGGCCGCGATATCGTTGGGATGATCGAGGATCTCGGAATGGGCCGCGATCATCGCATCGCGCGCGGCATCCAGCGCGCTGTTCCAGCGTGTCTCGCCATTGCCATCTGCAAAGTTGGCGTAGATCCCCGGCTCGCCGGTCTTCTTATGCTCCAACAGCATGTTGGTGATGCCGCCAAAGGCAGAGACGACAAACACCCGACCGTATTGCGGTGCGCCGTTTTTGATAAAAAGCGTATCGCGCAAGTCCTTGAGGCGGGACATGGACGTCCCGCCGATTTTTTCGACCGTATGGGTCATGGCTTATGCGTCCTCCAGATCCGGCGCTGCATAAGACCCGTCTTCGCGGTGAACCTCTGTGCCGGTCACCGGCGGGTTGAAACAGCAGGCCATGACCAGCTCCTCATCGGCACGCAGGACGTGGCGGTCATGCTGGTCGAGGGCGTACATCACGCCGGGCTTGATCTCATGGGTTTCGCCGGTCGCCAGATCGGTGATCGCCCCTTTGCCCTGCATGCAATACACGCTTTCAAAGTGGTTTTTATATTCGAACGTGTGCTCCGACCCCGCTTCGAGGAAGGTGATGTGGAACGAAAAGCCCATCTTGTCGTCGGCCAGCAACATGCGAACGGATGTCCACTTGGCGTCCGAGACGACGCGGTCGGGTTGGGATTTGGTGATTTCGTTAAAGTCGCGAACGATCATGTCGATTACTCCGCTGCAATTTTGGTTGTTTCAAGGATGTCGCGCGCGGCGGCCGTCAGAATGTCGATGCCCTTTTGCAGGGTCTCATCCGGCGTCGTCAGCGGCGCGAGAATTTTGACCACCTCATCCTCGGCCCCCGAGGTTTCGATGATCAGGCCATTTTCGAAGGCACGCGCACAGATGTCGCCCGCCAGCTCGCCCGAGCCCACATCCACACCGCGCATCATGCCACGGCCCTTCAGCTTGGCGCCGGGGATCATGTCGGCAATCTTTTGCAGGCCCGCCTCGACGATCTCGCCACGGCGCGCGATGTCCTTGGCAAAGGCATCGTCGGACCAGAATTTTTCAATCGCCACGCGCGCGGTGACAAAGGCATGGGTGTTCCCACGGAAGGTGCCGTTGTGCTCCGCAGGCGTCCAGATGTCATACTGCGGGCGGATCAACAGGGCCGCAAAGGGCAGACCCATACCGGACAGTGATTTCGCCAGCGGGATCAGATCGGGCTGAACATCCATCTCCTCGAAGGAGAAGAAGGTGCCACAGCGGCCAATGCCCGCCTGAATGTCATCAAGGATCAGCAGCGCGCCGTGCTTTTTCGCCAGACGGCCAAGCCCTTCGAGGAATTCCTTGGAGGCCGCGTTCAGACCGCCCTCGCCCTGCACCGGCTCCAGAAGGAACGCCGCAGGCGCGTCAACGCCGGAACTGGGGTTGTCCAGCATCTGTTCAATCAACGTCAGCGAGCTCACCTCGTCACCGAAGGCCCCCTCGTAAGGCATACGGGTCACGCCGTGCAGATCCATGCCCGCGCCGCCACGCTTGCCCGCGTTGCCGGTGGCCGCAAGCGCGCCCATGGTCATGCCGTGAAAGCCGTTCGTAAAGGCGATCACATTGGACCGACCCGTCACTTTGCGCGCCAGTTTCATCGCCGCCTCGACCGCATTGGTGCCGGTGGGGCCAACCATCATAACCTTGTGGTCCATCCCGCGCGGCTTGAGGATCTTTTCCTCGAAGGTCGTCAGGAAATCGGCCTTGGCATCGGTGTGCATGTCCAGACCATGGGCGATCCCGTCGCCCGCAATATGGTCGAGCAGCGCGGCCTTCATATCCGGATCATTGTGGCCGTAGTTCAGCGACGAACAGCCCGCGAGGAAATCGATGTAGGTCGTGCCATCTGCGGCGGTCATCTCGGACCCGCTGGCTTTGACGAATGTTGTGTCAAAGCTGCGGCAGTAGCTGCGCGCCTCGGATTCACGACGCTTGAAGATAGGTTGCACATTTGTATGGGAGGCAGTCATCGACAGCTCCTTTCGATTGATTGATTATACGGAAAATTAAGAGACGCGGCTCAGGCCGCGCGTTTCACAGCCTCGGCAAAGGCGATGGTGACCATGTTCTCTGTCTTGGCCCGGCCATCGAAGTGCTCGGCTTGTTTGTAGTGTGGTGTATGGCTCAGCTCGCCGCCGGTGGTGCGGGCGAACTTGCGGAACAGACCCCACGAGGCGTCATTGTCAGAGGTGATTGTGGTCTGAAGACGGTCGACATCCGCACATGCTTCGCGATTCAAAAGATGTGACAGCATCTTGCCACCCAAGCCCATGCCGCGCGCGGCCTCGCCAACAGCAACCTGCCAGACGAAAAGCGTGTCCGGCTCGGACGGTTTGACGTAGCCCGACACCCAGCCGATCACCGCACCGTCAAGCTCTGCCAGCACGCAGGTGTCGGCAAAATGATCGCATTGCAGCAAGTTACAGTAAATCGAATTCTCATCCAGCGGCTTGCAGGCCCGCACCAGATCCCAGATCGCGGCCCCGTCTTCGGCGACAGGCTTGCGCAGGGTCGGTGTGGCGGGTCGGGTCAAATCGCTGGGCTGGGGCATCGGTCTCTCATGCGTTGTTCCTTTGATCGGCAAAGTATCTCCTCGCTGGATTATTTCAAGTGTCTAAGTGAAAAAATGGACATTTCGGCAAAATACCCCATATTTACTTAGAAATATCCGCAAATTTAGGAGAATCTTAACTTTGATTTCCAAAGCGAAATACTCTTGCGAAGGCCGCCCCGCCCCAGTAGTGCTGCACCATCGTGTGAAAGGGAAAACCATGGACAGGGTCGACAGCAGCCTTATTGCCCTGCGGCGCATTATCCGTGCGACGGAACTATACGGTCGTGATCTGAAACAGATCGCCGGCATCACAGCCGTGCAGTTCCGCGTGCTGCAAATCATTGGCGAAAAGGGTCAAACCACCGCCAAGGAGATCAGCACACGTATGCGCGTCAGCCAGGCCACCATCACCTCGCTGGTGGACAAGCTGGTGCGCGAAAACATGGTCACCCGCCAGAAATCCGAAACCGACCGGCGACAGACAAACATCTGCATCACCGAACAGGGCCGCGCGACCCTCAACGATGCGCCCGACCCGCTGCAGCAGCGATTCGTGCGCAAATTCGCGGCCATGGAAGACTGGGAGCAGTCGATGCTTCTGGCAGGGCTGGAACGTGTGGCCGCCATGCTGGATGCCGAGGATCTGGATGCCTCGCCCGTTCTGGATACCGGCGACATCAAACACTAGCCTTTACCTGACCCAAGGTTAGCATACCTATTAGATGACACAGGCATGGATGCCTGCGCAGACGCACGTCCCGCAGGTCAATGCCTGCCGCGCGTTGCTGCGCCCAAATGCCAAAGGAGACACCATGTTTCACAAGATTGTCGTTCCAATAGATTTGGCACACACCTCCAGCCTGAAAAAGGCGCTGGAGATGGCCGCCGATCTGGCCCACCAACACAAGGCCGAGGTGATCTATGTCGGCGTCACCTCCAGCAGCCCCGGCAGCGTGGCGCACAGCCCCGAGGAATTCGGCACCAAGCTGACCGATTTTGCCACGGGTCAGGCGCAAAAGGGGTTTGCCACATCCGCCAAAACCATCGTGGCGGCGGACCCGCGCACCGATACCGACAAACACCTGATCGCCGCGATCAAAGAGCTCGGCGCAGATTTGGTCGTGATGCAGACGCATCTGCCCAACGTCGCCGATTATATCTGGGCCGGACACGGGGTGTCTGTGGCCAGCCATGTCACAGCCTCAGTGTTTCTGGTCCGCGACTGAACCGGCCCCGTGCGGCTGAAAAGATAAAAACGGAAAGAGAGGACATTTATGTCAGACGAGAACAGCTCCGGCATGGATGGGATACCGTCCCCCGACGGCGCGTCCCATATCATCGACACCGATTATGAAATTGGTCAGGACAACGTCGAAGGCTCTGTCGGGCCAATCGGATTCGACATTCACAACCCTGTTTTCGCGATCTCCGGCTTTGCGGTGATGGCATTCGTATTCTACACACTCGCTTTGCCGGAACAGGCGGGCGCGGCCTTCAGCTGGCTTTTCAGCGCCGTGACCAAAGGCTTTGACTGGTTCTTTATCGGCTCGGCGAACATCTTTGTGATCTTCTGCCTTTTGCTGATTGTCACCCCCTTGGGCAATGTCCGCTTGGGCGGCACCGATGCCACGCCGGATTACACCTACATCGGCTGGTTCGCGATGCTGTTTGCGGCAGGCATGGGCATCGGCTTGATGTTCTACGGCGTCTCTGAGCCGCTCAGCCACTTTTCGTCGTCCTTCGGCGGCGTGAGCGTGGGCGAAGACGGCGTGCGCACCGACTGGGCACCGCTTGGCGGCGCCGAAGGGGACGAGGCCGCAGCGGTCCGTCTTGGCATGGCGGCCACGATCTTTCACTGGGGTCTGCACCCTTGGGGCATCTACGCCGTTGTGGCGCTGGCGCTGGCGTTGTTCAGCTATAACAAAGGCTTGCCGCTGACCATCCGCTCTGCCTTTTACCCGCTTCTGGGCGAACGCGTCTGGGGCTGGCCCGGTCACATCATCGACATTCTGGCGGTGTTTGCCACGCTGTTCGGCCTGACCACCTCGCTTGGCTTTGGCGCCACACAGGCAAACGCGGGCCTGAACGAACTCTTCGGCATTCCCGTGGGTCCCGTGACCGAAGTCATCCTGATCTCGGCCATCACATCCATTGCGTTGGTGTCCGTGGTGCGCGGTCTCGACGGTGGTGTGAAAATCCTGTCCGAGGTCAACATGGGTCTCGCGCTGATCCTGCTGGTCTTTGTCCTGCTGGTGGGTCCGACATGGTATCTGCTGTCGCTCTTCGGGGATTCGCTGCTGGCGTATTTCCAGTATCTTCCCGCGCTGGCCAATCCGGTGGGCCGCGAAGACGTGAACTTCATGCAGGGCTGGACCTCGTTCTACTGGGCGTGGTGGATCAGCTGGTCCCCCTTTGTCGGCATGTTCATCGCCCGCGTCAGCCGTGGCCGCACTGTGCGGGAATTCGTCACTTGCGTGCTGTTGATCCCGTCGCTGGTCTGCGTGCTGTGGATGTCCGTTTTTGGCGGCACCGCGCTGCATCAGGTCATCGCGGATGGCTACACCGTGGCACAGGACGCTGCACTTGAACTGAAACTGTTCAAAATGCTGGACATTCTGCCGCTGGCCTCGATCACATCGCTGATCGGCATCGTTCTCGTGATTGTGTTCTTTGTCACCTCGTCGGATTCCGGCTCCTTGGTGATCGACACGATTACGGCAGGCGGCAAAGTGGACGCCCCTGTCCCGCAGCGCGCCTTCTGGTGCATCTTTGAAGGCGCGGTGGCCATTGTGTTGCTGTTGTCGGCAGGCGGTTTGCAATCGCTGCAGTCGATGGTGATCTCCACCGGCCTGCCCTTTACCGTGGTGCTTTTGATCATGTGCTTTGCGATTTTCAAAGGGCTGATCAACGAACGCCGCCACACATAACAGGATCGGCGCGGGGGAGCATCCTCCGCGCCATCCCTTTCAGACGGGCACGACCACGCGACGCCCGTCGACCTCTCCCATGCGCAGCTCTGTGTCGAACAGATCGCTGAGCACACGGTCCGTCATCGCAAGGACCCGCGGCCCTGAGGCCATCAGCCGTCCCGCTTTCAGTGCCACAATCCGGTCCGCATAATGCGCGGTCGCGGAAAGATCGTGCAGCACGATCACAACACTGCGCTGGTCCGGCCCCGGTCGGGACAGATCATAGAGCCGCTCCAACAGGTCGCGCGCGTGTTTGGGGTCCAGCGCGGCCAGCGGTTCATCCAGCAAAATCCATGGTGTATCCTGCGCAAATGCCATCGCCACAAAAGCGCGTTGGCGCTGGCCACCCGACAGGGTTTCGATCAGACGCTCTGCCAGATCCTCCAGCCCGAACAGATCAAGCGCAGCCTCCACCCGCGCATGATCATGCGCCGTGGGCCGCCCCTTGTGATGGGGCCAGCGTCCAAAGCTCACCAGATCCCGCACGGTCAGACGCGCCGTGACCCGCTCTGATTGCGTCAACAGGGCGACATGGCGCGCGCGGTCTTGCGGACGGGCGCGCACCACGTCCAGACCTTCGACCAGAATCTCGCCGTGGGTCGGCGGCAGCAGGCCCGACATTGTATGCAGCAATGTCGATTTGCCCGCGCCATTCGGGCCAATCAGCGCCGTGATCCCCCCCGCCCCGAATTTAAGCGACACTTCATCCAGCGTGACGCTCTCGCCCCGCTTCAACGTGACATTCGACAGCTCGATCATGAGCGCGACCTCCGCAAGACAAGGAACAGGAACAAAAGCCCGCCAAAGAATTCGACAATCACCGCAAGGGCGGATTGCATCCCCAACAGCCGTTCAAACAGGAATTGCCCGGACACAAGGATCAGCGCGCCGATCCCCGCCGCCGCGGGCAGGATCAGCGCATGGCGATAGGTGCCCATAACCACGTACGCCAGACTTGCCGCCAGCAGCCCCAAAAAGGTGATCGGCCCGACCAAGGCGGTGGACACCGCGATCAGAAATGCCACCAACGCCAGCACGCCCAGCACCAGCCGGTCGTGGTCCAGCCCCACGGAGCGCGCGGTCATCCGGCCCAGTTCTGCCACGTCCAGACGCGGCGACAACCACAGCGCGACAGCCATGGCCGGCAACAGCCCCGCCAAGGCAACCCACAGCAACTGTGCGTCGACAAAGCCGAAGCTGGCAAAGCTCGCCGCCTGAATCACCGCAAACTCGGACGGATCGACCAGCCGCGCGGCAAGCCCCGACAGGCCGCGCAGGAAGGCGCCGATAATCACGCCCGTCAGGATCACACGCAGAACATCTTCGGACGACCGGCGCAGCAGCACCCCGAACAACGTCACCGCAGCAGCCATCAGGATCAGCGTTTCCGCCAGAAACTTGGCCATGACGGGCAAGGTCGAAAACGCGCCGCCACCGATGGCCACAACCAGCATCGTCTGGATGAAGATAAACAAGGCGTCAAAGCCTACGATCCCCGGCGTCAGCAGCCGGTTTTGTGACACGGTCTGAAACAACACCGTCGCCGCCCCTGTGGCGGCACCCACCACGATCAGGGCGGCCAATTTTGTGACCCGCAACGTCAGGATATAATCGTATGGCGCGCGCAGCCCCCAGCCAAGGAACAGGCCCGACATCAGCACCAGCATGGCCCCAAGCACAATCAACCGACGCCTACCCATGGCCGGACCTCCCGCGCGGGGCGGCATGCAGCAGCCACAAGAACACAGCCGCGCCGAACACGGCAAACACTGTGCCCGCAGGAATCTCGAACGGGATGCGGATCACACGCCCGATGATGTCAGACCCAAGCACCATCACAGCACCAAGCCATGCGATCAGCGGCAGGTTGCGGCGCAGATTATCACCGCGCCAGCGTGATACGATGTTGGGCACCACCAGCCCGACAAACGGCATGGTGCCGACGCTCACCACAATCACCGCCGTGGTCAGGGCCACCAGCACCAGACTGATCAGAACCGTGCCGCGATAGTCCAGACCCAAGGCGCGCGCCGCATCTTCGCCCAGACCCAACAGGGTGATACGGTCGGCGACGATATACAGCGCGAAGATCACCCCTGCGATCAGCCACAACAGCTCGTACCGGCCGCGTAGCACGCCAGAGAACTCGCCCGACATCCAGATGCCAACGTATTGCAGCAGATCGGTGCTCCATGCGATCCAGACCACGACCGACCCCAGAATACCGCCGTAGATCAAGCCGACCAGCGGCAGCAGCACCGGGTCTCGACGGGGCACATGTTGCGCCAGCGCCAGAAAACCCAATGTACCCGCCAGCGCAAAGACTGCGGACACCCCCATCTTGACGATCAGCGGGGCTGCTGGGGCGAACAGTGTGATGCCCAACAGCCCCAGCATCGCGGCCTCCGGCGTGCCGACCAGCCCCGGCTCTACCATGCGGTTCTGCACCGCCAGTTGAACGACCGCGCCCGACAGCGCCAGCCCCGCACCGGCCAACAGCGCGGCCAGGGTGCGCGGGATCCGGCTGACCGCCAGCAACAGCCCGGAATCCAGATCGCCGCCAAACAAATCTGCCGCGCCAAGCAGAACGCTCGCCCCGATCAACAGGACGAGCGCAGCACCAGCGGCCAAGGCCGTCCGTGTCATCAGTTTGTGGCGTCTGTCATCGCAGCGGTGATTTCAGACAATGTGCCTGTCATCGATTGCAGGCCGCCGCCTGCAAGATACAAAGGTGCGCTATCAAGATAGACGATCTGCCCCGCCTGACCTGCGCGGGTGCCCGCGACCAACGGGTTGTCCAGCGTTGTGGCCGCAGCCTCGCCCTCTTGGCCGATAGCGGCACCACGGTCGATCACAAAGATCCATGCCGGATCGGTCTGTGCGATGAATTCAAAGGACACCGCCTCGCCATGGGTGTTTGTGTCCAGATCCGCATGGGCTTCGGGCAGGTTCAACGTGCTGTAGATCCAGCCAAAGCGGCTTTCGCCCCCATAGGCAGAGACCTTGCCGCCGTTGGTCATCAGGATCAGCGCGTTGTCGGCATCGGTCACCGCAGCCTGCGCGGCCTCGATGGCTGCGTCCAGTTCAGCGATGGCCGCGTCTGCCGCGTCCTGCTTGTCGAACATCACGCCATAGGCCGTGGCCCGCGCTTTGGCCGTCTCGACGATGCCGGCTTCTGCCCCGATGGTCATGTCCACAGTCGGCGCGATGCGCGACAAAGGCTCCACCTGCGATTGCGACCGGCCACCGGCGATGATCACATCGGGCTGCATGGCTGCGATCGCCTCGAAGTTCGGCTCGAACAGGGTGCCTGCGATCTCGCCCGCGCTGACCGCGTCCTGCAGATAGGCGGGCGGCGTGATGTCGGGGACACCCGCAACGGACACGCCAATCGCATCAAGCGTGTCGATCGCCGCAAGATCAAGCGCGACAACAGTCTGCGGATTTTGCGGAACGTCCGCAGCACCGGCAAAGGTATCCACGCTGACAGTCTGGGCAGACAGGAATGTCGGCACCAACATGGCGGCAATCGCAGGGAACATCGGTTTCATCGGGCAGTCCTTCACCAAGATAATTTCCGACTGAATCAGTCTGATCTTTTCCGATTAAAGAACTCAAGAAAGGGATGATTGCAACCAATAAACCATGAGCCGAGCATGCTTTTTGCGATCTTCGCCCGCCGACTGCCCCCGCTATACGCTCAAATTCGCCCGACTATCTTGAAAATGAGAATGCGGCTTTTTGGAAATCACGACAATCAAAGGCCACATTGCCGTTGCGGTAGGGGTGCGGCCTGCTACCTATATCGGGACGCATATCAGGTCGGGAGCCATGGCCCCGACCCCGCTTAGGAGGAGCACCCGCATGACCGCCCACACAGCAAGGCCGCGCAAGACCTTTGAAGGCCTACAGGTTTCGTCCGAACTGGCAGAGTTTATCGAGACAGAGGCGCTCCCCGGCACCGGTGTTGACCCGCAGGCGTTCTGGGCCGGTCTTTCCGCGCTGGTGCATGACTTTGGCCCGCGCAACCGCGCCCTGCTGCAAAAGCGCGAGGACCTGCAGACCAAGATCGACGACTGGCACAAGGCCCATCGCGACGCCCCCCACGACGCCGCAGCCTATAAGGCCTTCCTCGAAGAGATCGGGTATTTGCTGCCCGAAGGTGAGGATTTCCAGATCGAGACCTCCAAGATCGACCCGGAAATTGCCACCACCCCCGGCCCGCAGCTTGTGGTGCCGGTGACCAACGCGCGCTTTGTGCTGAATGCCGCAAACGCCCGTTGGGGCAGCCTGTATGATGGGCTGTATGGCACCGATGCAATGGGGCCAGTGCCGTCGGGGGGCTTTGACGACGGGCGCGGTGCCCGTGTGGTGGCGCGGGCCTCGGTCTTTCTGGACGAGGTGTTCCCGCTGCAGGCGACGTCACATGCCAAGGCCACGCAATACAGCATCGAAGGCGGCGCGCTGCTTGTCGACGGCAGCCCGCTGAAGACGCCCGCAGCCTTTGTCGGCTACACCGGCGATGCATCGGCCCCCGCCTCTGTTCTGCTGCGCAACAACAGCCTGCATGTGGAACTGGTGTTCGACCGCAACCATCCCATCGGCAAGACCACCGCCTCCGGCATCGCGGATGTGCGTATGGAATCCGCCGTGTCAGCCATTGTCGACTGCGAGGATTCCGTGGCCTGCGTCGATGGTGCGGACAAAACGCTGGCCTATCGCAATTGGCTGGGCCTGATGAAGGGCGACCTGCAAGAGACCTTTGAGAAGGGCGGCAAGCAGATGACCCGCCGCCTGCACGGGGATCGCAGCTTTACCGCTGCGGATGGATCGGAGCTGACCCTGAAAGGCCGCGCCTTGCTGCTGGTGCGCAACGTCGGCCACCTGATGACAAACCCCGCCATTCTGGACCGCGACGGCCAAGAGGTCTTTGAGGGGCTGATGGATGCGATGGTCACGGCGCTGATTGCGATGCACGATCTGGCCAAAACCGATGGCGCGCGCAATTCGGTCGCGGGCTCGGTCTATGTGGTCAAACCCAAGATGCACGGCCCCGAAGAAGTGGCCTTTGCCGACGAGATCTTTGGCCACGTTGAAAAGGTGCTCGGCCTGCCGCAATACACGGTCAAACTGGGCATCATGGACGAAGAGCGCCGCACCTCGGTCAATCTGAAATCCTGCATCCGCGCCGCGCGGCATCGCGTGTGTTTCATCAACACGGGCTTTCTGGATCGCACCGGCGACGAGATCCACACCTCGATGGAGGCGGGGCCGTTCTCGCGCAAGGATTTCATCAAGCGCAAGGGCTGGATCGGCGCCTACGAGGCGCGCAACGTCGACATTGGTCTGGAATGCGGCCTGTCCGGCAAGGCGCAGATCGGCAAGGGCATGTGGGCGCAGCCCGACAGCATGGCCGCCATGCTGGAACAAAAGATCGAACATCCCCGCGCCGGTGCCACCTGCGCCTGGGTGCCTTCGCCCACGGCGGCGACCCTACATGCGATGCACTACCACAAGGTCGATGTGCTGGCCGTGCAGGACAAGCTGGCCAAAGGCGGGCGGCGGGCCCATGTGGACGGGCTGCTGGACATTCCGCTGGCCACTTACCGCAAGTGGAGCAAGGACCAGATCCGGCGCGAAGTCGAAAACAACGCCCAAGGCATTCTGGGTTATGTGGTCCGCTGGATCGATCAGGGCGTTGGCTGTTCCAAGGTGCCCGACATCAACGATGTCGGCCTGATGGAAGACCGCGCCACCTGCCGGATCTCGGCCCAGCATATCGCCAACTGGCTGCACCATGATGTGATCTCGCGCCAGGAAGTGTCCGAGATCATGCAAAGCATGGCAGAGGTGGTGGACCGCCAGAACGCGGGCGACCCCGATTATACACCGATGGCCCCCGGCTTTGACGGCATCGCCTACAAGGCCGCCTGCGATCTGGTGTTCGAGGGCACGACCCAGCCGTCGGGCTACACCGAACCGGTGTTGCATGCGCGCCGCCTTGAGCTCAAAGCCCAGTAATCGCGGATGGCGGGCCAATGGCCCGCCGCCCCCCCCTGCCCTGACACGCGCCGGAGTGCCCTGATGTCCCCCACCTATTACGCCCCGCGCGGCGGCCTGCCCGCGCAGGATCAACTGCTGACAGACCGCGCCATATTCACAGATGCCTACGCCGTCCTGCCCAAGGGCACGATGCGCGACATCACCACCAGCTTTCTGCCCGGCTGGACCGACACCCGCCTGTGGGTCATCGCCCGCCCCATGTCCGGCTTTGCCGAGACGTTTTCGCAATACATTATGGAGGTTCAGCCCGGCGGAGGATCGGACACGCCCGAGACCGATCCGCAGGCCCAAGGTGTGCTGTTCATCACCGAAGGCGAGGCGAGCCTGACCGCAAATGGCGCTGAACACCACATGACGGCGGGGGGCTACGCCTATCTGCCGCCCTCGGCCAAGTGGTCGCTGCACAACAAGGGCTCCGCGCCGCTGCGGTTCCACTGGATCCGCAAGGCTTATCAACCGGCACCCGGCCTGTCGGAACCCGATGTTCTGGTGCTGAACGAACAGGACATTACGCCCACACCGATGCCCGACACCAATGGCGCTTGGGCCACCACGCGCTTTGTCGACCCTGCCGACCTGCGTCACGACATGCATGTGACCATCGTTACCTTTGAACCCGGCGGCGTGATCCCCTTTCTGGAAACGCACGTCATGGAACACGGGCTGTATGTTCTGGAAGGCAAAGCTGCATACCGGCTCAACAATGACTGGGTCGAGGTGGAGGCCGGTGATTTCATGTGGCTGCGCGCCTTTTGCCCGCAGGCGTGCTATGCCGGTGGTCCGGGGCGTTTCCGCTACTTGCTGTACAAGGACGTCAACCGACACATGCCGTTGCGCCCGTTCGGGTAAGACAAGCGGACAAAAAAGGGCGGTGTGATCTCTCACACCGCCCTTTTTCTATGTCTGGGTTTATTCGCCCGCCATGGAGCCCGTGCCGCGACCGGCAAGCCCGCCGGACACTTCCTCGGTCGCCTCGCCAGCCAGCTCTTGCGGCAGCACGAGGTTCAGCACAATGGCGATCACCGCAGCAGGCAGAATGCCCGAGGTGGCCAGCACCTTCAGCGTGCCGGGCAGATACTGCAGCGCGCCCGGCTCCAGCTGAAGCCCAAGGCCAAGGCTCAGCGCGATGGCAAAGATCACCATGTTGCGACGGTTCCAATTCACATCCGACAGCATGGAAATACCCGCAGCCACCACCATGCCGAACATAACAATCACACCGCCGCCCAGCACCTCGATCGGGATGGAGGAGATAATCGCACCGATTTTCGGCACCAGACCGCACAGGATCAAAAAGACCGCACCGATGGACACCACGTGGCGGCTCATGACGCCGGTCATCGCGATCAAGCCGACGTTCTGGCTGAAGGACGTATTGGGAAGCGCGCCGAACAGTCCAGAGACAGCGGTGCCCAGACCGTCGGCATAGGTCGCGCCTTGGATCTCGCGGTCCGTCGCCTCGCGGCCTGCGCCGCCCTTGGTGATGCCGGACACGTCACCCACGGTTTCCACCGCAGACACAAAGGACATCAGACAGAAACCGATGATCGCCGCGACCGAGAACTCCAGCCCGAAGTGCAGCGGGTTCGGCAGAGCAAAGCTGGCCGCACGCCCCACGTTGCCAAGGTTCACCTGGCCCAAGGCAAAGGCCAGCGCGTACCCTGCGAGCAGGCCCACCAGCACGGCCGAAACCGACAGCATCCCACGGGCAAAGAACTTCAGCCCCAGCGTCACGATGATCACGGTGCCGGCCATCAGCCAGTTGATGCCCGAGCCATATTCCTCGGTGCCGATGGCGGGCACACCGCCTGCCGCGTATTGAATGCCAACCTTGACCAGTGCCAGACCGATCATCGTCACCACAAGACCGGTCACCAGCGGCGGCAGGGCAAAACGGATCTTGCCGATGAACAGGCCCAGAACCGCATGGAACAGACCACCGACCAGAATACCGCCCATCAGCACGGCAATGGCATCCACGCCCTTGCCCGCAACCAAGGGGATCATGATCGGAATAAAGGCAAAGGACGTCCCCTGCACGATGGGCAGTTTCGCCCCGACCGGACCCAGCCCGATGGTCTGGATCAGCGTCGCGATGCCCGCAAAGAACATCGACATCTGGATCATGTAGATCATCTGCGGAAAATCGGGCGAATTGGAGCCAAAGCCAAACCCCGCCGCCCCGCAAACGATGATAGCCGGCGTCACGTTCGATACGAACATCGCCAGCACATGCTGGATGCCCAGCGGAACCGACTTGGCCAAGGGCGGCGTATAGTCGGGATCGCGCAGTTGCTCCGCTGTCCCGAGTGTGGAATCTGTCATGGGTGGTCCCTCTCTGTTGCTGTCCGCGCGGGTTGGTCCCGCGTCATGACCTTTGGTCGTTCAGTGGTTGATCACATATGGCGTCTCGAACCAGTGTTCCTGCAGGTTGGCGCCCTCTCCGATCCGGTCGATCACCGCAAACAGGCCAGAGCCCGTCAGCGGCGTCAGCACCCCATGCCATGTCCCGCGATGGAAATTGATGCCCTGCCCGGGTTTTGAGCAAAAGGCCCGTGGGCTGCCCGGTTTTCCATCATCGTCAGGGGCGACGATCACCAGAAACCCGTCCATCGACATGGGCAAAAAGGCCTGTGAGCCTTCGGGGTGGCGTTCCATCATCTCCAACCGGTAGGGCAGCGCGCGCAGCTCTGCCTGAAACAGGCTGATGCCTGCGCGGCCCTCGATAAAATCCAGCGACGCGCGGTCGTGATAGCGTCCGCACAGACCCTGATTGATGATCTTGTCCGGCGCGCCAGTGGTGTCGATCACCTCGCCAAAGGGGGCAAAGCCGTCGCGGTCCAGCGGTTCGATGGTGATGTGCATCATGCGCCAAGCTTTTCGATCAGGCGCAGTTGCGCGATGCGTTCGACCTGTCGGCAGGCTTCGCTAAATTCGGTGTCGCGGTCATTGTCGATCCGGCGATGAAAGGCCTCCAGAATGCTGGCCTTGGTGTTGTCTTTTACCGCGATGATGAACGGGAAACCGTGCTTTTCGGTGTAGGCACTGTTTAGCCGGGTAAAGGTCGCGCGCTCCTCATCGGTCAACAGGTCCAGACCCGCGCCTGCTTGCTCGGCGGTGGAGTCTGCCGTCAGCCGCCCGGCAGAGGCCAGCTTACCCGCCAGGTCCGGGTGTGCGCGCAACACAGCAAGCCGCTTTTCCGCATCCGCGCTGCGGAAGACGCGCGCCAGCGCGTTGTGGACCCCCGCCGCGCTGTCGGAATGCGGCCCAAGCTCTTGGGCATGCGCGGCTTCGGCAATCCAAGAGGAATGTTCAAAAATCCCGCCAAAAGCCGCGACAAAATCTTGGGCGTCCATCTGAGATGGCCGCGCAACGGCTTGTGGCGGATGCACCTTGGCCCAGTGATCAGCGATCTGTTCACGGGTGGCGAACCACACGCCCTCTTGCGCGGCCATATGCGCCAGCGCCCGTTTCAACGCCAAGGCCCGCCCGGGACGCCCTGCGAGGCGGCAATGCAGACCGATCGACAGCATCTTGGGCGCGCCCGCCTGCCCTTCGGCATAAAGCATGTCGAAGCTGTCTTTCAGATAGCCCTCGAACTGCGCGCCATCGGTAAAGCCCGCCTGAATCGCAAATCGCATGTCGTTGCAATCCATCGTGTAGGGCACGATCAGTTGATTACGCCCGCCCGCCTTGACCCAATAGGGCAAATCATCGGCGTAACTATCCGCGATATATGCGAAATCCCCCTCCGCCGCTGCCAGGTCGATGGTGTTCATCGAACAGCGGCCCGTGTACCAGCCGCGCGGCGGCGTGCCGACAACCTCTGTATGCAGGCGGATCGCCTCGCGGATCTGGGCGCGCTCTTCCTCTGCGCTCATGTCCTTGTGTTCGATCCACTTCAACCCGTGCGAGGCGATCTCCCACCCGGCATCCTTCATCGCCTGAAGCTGTTCGGGCGCCCGTGCCAGCGCTGTCGTTACCCCGTAGACTGTGATGGGGATGTCGCGCAGCAGATCATGCACCCGCCAGAACCCCGCACGGCTGCCGTATTCGTAGATCGTTTCCATGTTCCAGTGACGCTGGCCGGGCCAAGGCTGCGCGCCGGTGATTTCGGACAGAAACGCCTCGGACGCCGCATCCCCATGCAGAATGTTGTTCTCACCGCCCTCTTCGTAGTTCAGAACGATTTGAACGGCGATCTTCGCACCGTTGGGCCACTGGGGATCTGGGGTGTTGCGGCCGTAGCCTGCCATGTCTCGGGGATAGCGTTGCACGTCGGGGCCTTTCAGATTGTAACACTTGGATAAACGAAGAAATGGCCAAGGATTGTCAAAAACTTTTTGAAACAGCCTTTGGCCCCTGTCGCTTTGCCTCTGCGCCTGCCTAAAGATTACATGACGCCACCGCATCAGGAGACTCCCATGACCGGCTATCTGACCACCCATGTTCTCGACACCGCGCGCGGCTGCCCTGCCGAAGGTATCGAGATCAAGCTGTACCGCCTGACCGGCGAGACGCGCGAGGAGATCGCACAAACCGTGACCAATGCAGACGGTCGCACCGATGCGCCGATCCTGCCAGCAGACGCCTTTGCCACCGGCACCTACGAGCTGGTGTTCTTTGCCGGTGACTATCTGCGCAGCAGCGGCCAAGCCGAGGGAGAGATCCTGTTCCTCGATCAGGTGCCGATCCGCTTTGGCATGTCCGATCCGCAGGCCCATTACCACGTGCCGTTGTTGCTGTCGCCCTACGGCATGAGCACCTATCGCGGCAGCTAAGCGGTGAAGCGCGCGCTGATCCGCTGGATGATAAACTCCATGAAAATGCGCGCCTTGGGGTCCTGTCTGCGCCGATGCGTGAACAGGCAGGCCATCTGGATGGGCTCGGGCGGGGTCTGTGTTGCCACCGGCACCAAGGCCCCGCTGCGCAAATGGTCGGCCACTTCGAACACGGGCTTCATCACCACGCCTTGCCCGGCCAGCGCCCAATCGGTCAGCACGTCGCCATCGTCCGATTCAAAGCGCCCCGAGACCGCAAAACGCCGTGGCCCCTGTGGTGTTTGCAAACGCCACTGGAATTCCGCCGCGCCGGGAAACCGTAGGTTCAGACAGTCATGGCCGTCGCGCACCAGCGCATCCCCATCCAGCGGCATGCCGCGCCGCGCGATGTAGTCTGGCGCAGCACACAGCACCCGTTCCACATCCGCGATCTTGCGGATGCGCAGATTGCTGTCCTCGGGCTGGCCAAGGAAAAACGCAAGATCCAGACCCTCTGTCGTCAGATCCACCTTGCGGTCAGACAGGCGCAAACGAACGCTGACATCGGGATAGTCCGCCAGAAAATCAGGCACTTGCGGCGCGATCAGGCGTCGCCCGACCCCCAGCGGCGCCGCCACATACAGCGAGCCGCGCAAATGTTCGGTGACATTTGTGATCTGCGCCTCGGCGTCCTCGACCGCCTCGAGGATGGCAGTGGCCCCGCGATAAAATGATTCGCCATGCTCCGTCGCGCTGAGGCTGCGTGTTGTCCGCTGGAACAGGCGCACGCCCAGCCGGTCCTCTAGCTGTGAGATGCGCGAGGAGGTCACCGCCGCCGAAATCCTCAGATCCCGACCGGCGGCGGACATGCTGCCCAATTCGTAGACACGGACAAAGGTGCGGATGTTGTCGAAATAGGACATTCTTCGGTTTTTTTTGATGCTGCTTGGCCTTTGCGGCAAATAGCAGGAAAAAGGAGGGGCCGCTATACTGCGCAAAACCTCGGAGGGATGCATGTACGATTTCGCGATCATCTGGGAATGGATCGCCTTCAGTGTGCGTTGGCTGCACGTGATTGCGGCGATGGCATGGATCGGGGCGTCCTTCTACTTTATCGCGCTCGATCTGATGCTAAAGCCCAACGCCGCCCTGCCCGAAGGCGCGCATGGCGAGGAATGGGAAGTCCACGGCGGCGGGTTCTACCACACCGTCAAATACATGGTCGCCCCCGAGCGCATGCCCGAGCATCTGACCTGGCACAAATGGCAAAGCTACACCACTTGGCTGTCCGGCGCGGCCCTGTTGATGGTGGTCTACTGGGTCGGCGGAGAGCTGTTCCTGCTGGACCCGACAAAGGCCGATCTGGCGCTTTGGCAGGGCATCGCGATTTCCGCGGGGTCGCTGACCATTGGCTGGCTGGCTTATGATCAGCTGTGCAAATCCAAGCTGGGTGAGACACCGACCCTGCTGATGTTGATCTTGTTCGCGATTCTCGTCACGATGAGCTGGGGCTATAACCAGATCTTTACCGGACGCGCCGCGCTGCTGCATCTGGGCGCATTCACCGCGTCGATCATGACCGGCAACGTGTTTTTCCAGATCATGCCGAACCAGCGCATCGTGGTCGCGGATCTAAAGGCAGGCCGCAAACCGGATGCGAAATACGGCAAAATCGCCAAGCTGCGGTCCACCCACAACAACTATCTGACCTTGCCGGTCGTGTTCCTGATGCTGTCAAACCACTATCCGCTGGCCTTTGGCACCCAATACGCGTGGATCATCGCCTGTCTCATCTTCCTGACCGGCGTGACGATCCGGCATTATTTCAACACGATGCACCGCACCGGCAAAGGGCCGCATTGGACGTGGCTGGTGACGGTCTTGATCATGGTGGTGATTGCGTGGCTTTCCACGGTCAAAGGGATGGACAGTTTCGAGGACAGCGAAGCCCGCGCGCTGACCCCCTATGAGGAACGGTTTGCGTCGGCAGAGGGATTCGACGACGCCTATCTAACTGTGGTGGGCAATTGTTCCATGTGCCACGGGCGAGAGCCCGCATGGAACGGCTTGCACTGGCCACCCAAGGGCGTGGTTCTGGAAACCCGCGCGGATGTGGCGCGCCATGCAGACCAGATTTACATGCAGGCGGGGCGCAGCCATGCCATGCCGCCGCCCAATGCCATCGATATGGACCCGCAAGCGCGTCAGCAGATTGTCACTTGGTACAGATCCGCAACAAAGGGCGGCGAGGGCTAACCCCGCCGCAATCGCTTAGCCCACAATCAACTGCTTGATCTGCAGGGCTTCTTCTTCGAGCTGGTTGAGCCGGAAATTCACCGCATCACCGATTGTGACCATGCCAACCAGATCTCCGCGATCCAGCACCGGCATGTGACGGAATCGCCCGTCGGTCATGCGGCGCAGAACGATCACCAGCAAATCCTCGGCCGTGCATGTCTCGACCTGACGGGTCATCACATCCTCGACCAGTTGCGGCAGGGTCTGGCCCGGAGTGTCGGCCAGCTTGCGCACAATATCGCGCTCCGACAGGATGCCGGACAGCTTGCCCGCGTCATCGGTGACAACCAACGCGCCGATGCGATATTCGCGCAGCAGTTCGACCGCACGGTGCAAGGTCTGATCCTGCCCGATGGTAAAGATCCGCGGGTCCTTGTTGTCCAGAACCTCCTGAACCTTGGCCTGCGCGGCAGAGGTGTTTGTTTCGACGGACTGCGTTTTGCTGCGGGATTCGGCGTCCTTGCGCAAAGGCGGGCGATAAGATTCGGCCATGGGATCGTTCCTTGCTTGTTTCGCGGTCGCACGTGGTGCAACACCCATTAAACCCCAAAACCTGCCAGATGGATCCTCTTAATTTGTCCGACTTTATGCTGACACCCGTCACCGCGACCCTGATTTTCACCGCAGCCTGCCTTGCCGGCTATGCCTATCGCAGGACGTGGAAAAACGAAGGCCCACGCTGGAAGCTGTGGGCCTATGGTGTGATCGCGGCCTTTGGCCTGCTTACCTTGAGCTTTGTGCCGATGGTGAACGGCTGATCAGTCTTCGTGATCCAGCCCCGCGCGTTCCAGCATCTTGCGCGCGCGCGGGCAGGCCAGACGTTCACGCAGCGGGCTGTCGGGGTCGATTTCCTTTTTGCAGACAAGGCATTGATCCGCGTCCGCAATGGCATTCAACCCGCCGCAGCTGCCTTTGATCCGGCGGCCAGAGAAAATCACGCCAACCGCCATGCCCAGCATCACCAGGGCCAGCAGAGCAAAGCTTAGAAACAGGGTTTGCATGGCGTGATTCCTTGTCGCTTAGGCTTGCAGCGCCTTGAAGCGGCTGCTTTCAGTGGTTTTGAAGCCTTCGCCGTCACGATCGATGAAGGTCACGGCAAGACCCTCCGCCTCGGCAATCTCAAGACCACGCTCGCGGCCCAGCACCAGCATTGCGGTGGCCCAAGCGTCCGCCAGCATGGCGTTCTCGGTCAGAACCGTTGCGGAAACAGTGTCATGCAAGATGGGGCGTCCGGTCGCGGGATCAATGATGTGCGAATAACGGGTGCCATCTGCCTCAAAGAAGTTGCGGTAATCGCCCGAGGTCGCCATGCCCAGATTGGACACATCCGCCACGCTGTACAGGCCGCGCTGGCCCGCGACCGGTGATTCGATCCCGATCTGCCACGGCGTGCCTTCGGGGTTGTTACCAGCGGTGTAGAGATCGCCGCCGATTTCTACCATGAAATCGGTGATGCCCAAGCCGCGCAGCGCGTCTGCGACGCGGTCCACACCATGCCCCTTGCCGATGGCGGCCAGATAGATTTCTGCACCGTCGGTCTGTTTGGTCAGCACATCGCCCTGCAGGTCCAGCACACGGCCTTGGCCGGCGCGCTGCATGGCATCCGCGATTGCAGAATCCGCCGGAATATTGGGCGCCACGTCTGCGACACCAAAGCCCCACAGGTCGATCAAAGCGCCAACTGTGACGTCAAAACGACCATCAGAGGCCAGATGCACAGCGTTGGCATTTTGCATCACATTTGCGAGAGCAGGGGAGAGTCGCACAGGCGCACCGGCCTTCGACGCGTTCAGGCGCGAAATCTCGGACCCCGCATCCCAGTTCGACATCTCGGCGGTCACATCCGCCAAAGCTGTCTCGATAGCCGCTGACACCGCCGCGCGATCCAGCGCGCCGCCAGTGGGCACAGCCACTACATTATACTGTGTTCCCATCGTGTTACCCGACAGCTTCAGCACTTCGGCCTCGGGCTTACAGGCGGCCACAGCCGCTGCGGTCATGATCAGAAAGGAACGCCGGGAAAATGTCGTGATGCCGGACACTGCGCAAAACTCCGTTGTTTGAGACGCGCCAACGGCGCAGGGCCGTGCATATAATCTGCTCTGTTTGGCCGCAACCCAGTGGGGTGCGATAAAATAACTCGAAAAAAGACGACTTGGGACGGTTTTGTTTACCGCCGTGCCGTTGCATAAGGTGCCGAAAAAATCGGATGGCGACCAAAGTGCAAAATTACACACTTCGAAAAGGCCTCGATCTTCCTATCGAGGGTTCCGTGTCGACCGACCAGGTAACACAGGCTTCCGTGCAAACGGTTGGCTTGCTGGGCGACGACTACGTTGGATTGAAACCACGACTGGCCGTGGCCGAGGGCGACGTTGTCGCTGCCGGCGCGCCGATCTTTGCGCATAAGGACAATCCCGACGCGGTTATGACCGCTCCGGTGTCCGGCCGCGTGAAGGCGATCAACCGCGGCGCCCGCCGCAAGCTGATCTCTGTCGTGATCGAAGTGGACGAACAGGCCGCAGCGCCGGTGGATTTCTCCAGCACGGGTGACATCACCACTGCCGAGGGTGTGACAGAGCGTCTGGCCGCCGCCGGTCTGTGGACGTCCTTCCGCACCCGCCCCTATTCCAAGGTGCCCGAAGTGGGCAGCCGTCCGGCGGCGATCTTTGTGCAGGCGATGGACACGGAGCCGCTGGCGGCAGACCCCGCGCCCATCATCCGCGCCGCCGCCGATGATTTCACGCGCGGCCTGCAGGCGATAACGCTGCTGACCGACGGGGCCACCTATCTGTGCCAGGCGCAAGGCAGCCCGCTGCCCGGTGCCGATCTGGCAGGCGTCACCGCCGCCGGTTTCTCGGGGCCGCATCCCGCGGGCCTGCCGGGGACGCATATGCATTTCCTCGACGCGCCCACCGCTGAAAAGACCGTCTGGTCCATCGGCTATCAGGATGTCATTGCCATCGGCCGCCTTTTGGGCACCGGCCAGCTGGACAGCCGCCGCGTGGTCGCCATCACCGGTCCGCTGGCCGCCGCGCCGCGTCTGGTGGAAACCTATGCCGGCGCCTCCATCGAAGAGCTGACAGCCAACGACAACCCCGACAATCTGCCGATCCGCCGCATTTCCGGGTCGGTTCTGTCGGGCCGCGCCGCCGAGGGCGAGTCGGGCTATCTGGGCCGCTACGCCCGTCAGGTCACCTTGATGGAAGAAGACCACAAACAGATCCCGATGGGCTGGATTCGTCCGATGCCCTCGAAATATGCGTTCCAGCCGGTTCTGGGCTCTGCCCTGTCGAACAAGCTGTACAAGCTGACCACCAACCTCAACGGTGGACGCCGCGCCATGGTACCGATCGGCACGTTCGAACAGCTGATGCCGCAGGACTATCTGCCGACACAGCTACTGCGGTCGCTGCTGGTCATGGACACCGATCAGGCGCAGGCGCTGGGTGTGCTGGAACTGGACGAAGAAGATTTGGGTCTGTGCGGCTTTGCCTGCCCGGCCAAATATGAATATGGCATGGCGCTTCGCGACTGCCTGACCAAGATCGAGAAGGACGGCTGAGGCATGGGATTGCGCAGTTTCTTCGACAGGATCGAGCCCAACTTTGAAAAGGGCGGCAAGTACGAACGGTACTTCCCCCTCTACGAGATGGTCGAGAGCTTCCTGTTTACACCAAAGACGGTGACCACCGCCGCGCCCCACGCGCGGTCGTACATCGATATGAAGCGGATCATGACCTATGTCGTGATCGCAACCATCCCCTGTATTCTGTTCGGCCTGTACAACACCGGCCTGCAGACCAACATGGCGATTCAGGAACTGGGTGCCTCCGGCTGGCGCGCGTGGATCATCGACACGCTGGGGATCGGGTTCAACCCCGCCAACCCCATCGCCAACATGCTGCACGGGTTGCTGTATTTCCTTCCGATCTACATCACGACGCTGGTCGCAGGTGGTCTGTTCGAGGTGATCTTTGCCACGATCCGTCGCCACGAGGTCAACGAGGGCTTCCTTGTCACCTCTATGCTCTACACGCTGATCCTGCCGGCTTCGACGCCGCTTTGGCAGGTCGCGCTTGGCATCATCTTCGGGGTGGTCATCGGTAAAGAGGTCTTTGGCGGCACGGGTAAGAACTTTCTCAACCCCGCGCTGGTGGGCCGTGCCTTTTTGTACTTCGCCTATCCCGCCTATATGTCCGGTGACACCATCTGGACGCCGGTGGACGGCTTTTCCGGTGCCACCGCCCTGTCGATCACCGCATCCGAAGGGCCCGCCGCCCTGCCCGACTACGGCATCACATGGATGGACGCCTTCATCGGCACCATTCAGGGCTGTATCG
The DNA here is from genome assembly GCF_048553715.1 of Sagittula sp. SSi028. Classification (NCBI taxonomy): domain Bacteria; kingdom Pseudomonadati; phylum Pseudomonadota; class Alphaproteobacteria; order Rhodobacterales; family Roseobacteraceae; genus Sagittula; species Sagittula sp. SSi028. The sequence continues at coordinate 24,490 of NZ_JBLZNC010000007.1, forward strand.
GTGAAACATCGACCATCGCGGCGCTGCTGGGTCTGGCGTTCCTGCTGGCCACGCGGATTGCCAACTACCGCATGGTCGTCGGTTGTCTGGCAGGCATGATCGCCTTCTCGACGCTGCTGAACTGGATCGGCTCTGACACCAATCCCGCCTTTGCCCTGCCGTGGTACTGGCATCTGGTGATCGGCGGCTACGCATTCGGCCTTGTGTTCATGGTCACCGAACCCGTTTCGGGCAGCCACACCAACGCAGGCCGCTATATCTACGGTGCTCTGATCGGCTTTATGGTCGTGATGATCCGCGTCATTAACCCGGCCTTCCCCGAGGGCATGATGCTGGCGATCCTGTTCGGCAACGTCTTTGCCCCGCTGATCGACTACTTTGTCGTGCAGGCCAATATCCGCAGGAGGGCGCGTCGCCATGCCTGATAAGGACAACCAAACCCAATCCGGCACCGAAGGGGAGGCAAAGTTCACCCCCGAGATGAACCCACCGGATCGCAATCTTGATGCGCCCGAGGGCGAGATCGTGACCCGCAAGGGACCGCTGCGCCGGTTCCTTGACACCCCGGCCGACAACGTGGCGAAGACCGTCACCGTAGCGCTTGGCCTGTGTCTGGTGGCCTCCATGGTCGTGTCCGCCGCGGCTGTGTCGCTGCGCCCCTTGCAGGAACGCAACGCGGCCTTGGACAAACAGGTCAACATCGTGCAGGTCGCAGGCCTGTACGAAGAGGGCATTGACGTGGCCGAGGCATTTGATGCTTTTGAGCCGCATGTTCTGGAACTGGCCACCGGTGAATTCGCCGACGGTCAGGACATCCAGGGCCAGGTCCTTGACCCGCTGACCTTCGACGACCGTTCCGCCGCCGAGGACCTGACGCTGTCCGCGCCGCTCGACGACGATCCGGCCAGCATCGGGCGGCAGGCGAACTACGTCACCGTCTACGTGCTGCGCAACGAGGACGGCACGCTCGATAAGGTGATCTTGCCGGTGTACGGCTACGGGCTTTGGTCCACGCTCTATGGCTTTATGGCCATCGAGGAGGACGGGAACACCATCTACGGTCTGCAATTCTACGAACATGCAGAGACCCCCGGTCTGGGCGCCGAGGTGGACAACCCCCGTTGGAAAGCTCTGTGGAATGAAAAGAAACTGCGCACCGAAAACGGCGAAGGCGAATTGGCGATTACCGTCGCCAAGACCCCGCCGCCCGCGGGCCGCGAGTATTTCGTTGACGCCCTGTCGGGTGCGACGCTGACCTCGCGCGGCGTAGACAGCCTTGTTCGCTTCTGGATGGGCGAGCGTGGTTTTGAACCCTTCCTTGAACGCGTTCGTGCGGGAGACATCTGATGGCACAAACCTATCGGAGCATGCTGGTCGACCCGATGGTCGACAACAACCCGATCACCCTGCAGGTGCTGGGCATCTGTTCGGCCCTCGCGGTGACCTCGTCGCTGCAGGTCGCACTGGTCATGACGATTGCCGTGACCATGGTGACGGGCTTTTCGTCCATGTTTATCTCGGTCCTGCGCAGCCAGATCCCGTCGTCCATCCGGATCATCGTCCAGATGATCATCATCGCCTCGCTGGTGATCGTGGTGGATCAGGTGCTGAAGGCCTACGCCTACGAGATCTCTAAAACCCTGTCGGTTTTCGTCGGTCTGATCATCACCAACTGTATCGTGATGGGCCGCGCCGAAGCCTTTGCCATGAAAAACCCGCCGATTGCGTCGTTTATCGACGGCGTGGGCAACGGTCTGGGCTACGGGCTGATCCTGATGCTGGTGGGCTTCATCCGTGAGCTGTTCGGCTCCGGCTCGCTGTTCGGCGTGACCATCCTGCAGACGGTGAACAACGGCGGCTGGTACGTGCCCAACGGCCTGCTTTTGCTGCCACCCTCGGCGTTCTTTGTGATCGGTCTGCTGATCTGGGCGTTCCGGTCGTGGAAACCCGAACAGGTCGAAGAGCGTGAATACCGCATCCAGACGGTGGAGGCACACTGATGGAAGAACTCCTTTCCCTCGCCGTGAAGGCCATCTTTGTCGAGAACATGGCCCTCGCCTTCTTCCTCGGCATGTGTACCTTCCTCGCCGTGTCCAAAAAGGTCGCAACCGCGATTGGTCTGGGCATCTCGGTCATGGTGGTGCAGTTGATCACCGTTCCGGCGAACAACCTGATACTGACCTATCTACTGGCACCCGGTGCGCTGGCATGGGCCGGTTTCCCGGATGTGGATCTGACCTTCCTTGGCCTGATCTCCTACATCGGGGTGATCGCCGCGATGGTGCAGATCCTCGAGATGATCCTCGATAAGTATTTTCCGCCGCTCTACAACGCGCTGGGTGTCTTCCTGCCGCTGATCACAGTGAACTGTGCGATCCTCGGTGGCTCGCTGTTCATGGTGGAACGCGACTACAATCTGGCGCAATCGACGGTTTATGGCCTGTCCTCCGGCTTTGGCTGGGCGCTGGCGATCACCGCGATGGCGGGTGTGCGTGAAAAGCTGAAATACTCGGACATTCCCGATGGTCTTCAGGGTCTCGGGATCACCTTCATCAGCGCCGGACTGATGGCTATGGCCTTCATGTCCTTCTCTGGCGTGAACCTCTGAAGGGATAGACAGAATGCAGACTTTCGGACTTGGCGTCCTGCTCTTCTCCTTGATCGTCATCGCCTTGGTGACGATCATCATGGTCGCGCGCTCGCGGCTGGTGTCGTCGGGCAACGTCAACATCACCATCAACGGCGAGAGAACCATTTCGGTCCCCGCCGGTGGCAAGCTGCTGCAAACGCTGGCGGCGGAAAACCTGTTCGTGCCCTCCGCCTGTGGTGGCGGTGGCACCTGCGCGCAATGCCGCGTGCGCATTCATGAGGGCGGCGGCTCTATCCTGCCGACCGAGGAATCGCATATTACAAAGCGCGAGGCCGCATGTGGCGACCGCCTGTCCTGTCAGGTGGCTGTGAAACAAGACATGCAGGTCGAAGTTCCCGAAGAGGTGTTCGGCGTCAAAAAGTGGGAGTGCACCGTGCGCTCCAACGACAACGTCGCGACCTTCATCAAGAACCTCGTTCTGGAACTGCCCGAGGGCGAGGACGTAAACTTCCGCGCCGGTGGCTATATCCAGATCGAAGCGCCTGCGCATACGGTCAAATACACCGATTTCGACGTGGCCGAAGAATACCGCGAAGATTGGGACAAGTTTAACATCTGGCAGTATGAATCCACTGTCGATGAGCCCATCGAGCGCGCCTATTCCATGGCGAACTACCCGGACGAAAAAGGGCTGATCATGCTCAACGTCCGGATCGCCACACCGCCGCCGCGCACCGAAGGCATCCCTCCGGGCAAGATGTCGTCCTACATCTTCAACCTGAAGCCCGGTGACAAAGTCACCATTTCCGGTCCGTTCGGCGAATTCTTTGCCCGTGAAACGCCCAAGGAAATGGTGTTCATCGGTGGTGGTGCGGGCATGGCGCCCATGCGGTCGCATATCTTTGACCAGCTCAAGCGTCTGAAGAACAAAGACCGCAAGATCACCTTCTGGTACGGGGCCCGTTCCAAGCGCGAGATGTTCTTTGTCGAGGACTTCGACGAGCTCGCCGCGGAATTCCCCAACTTTGAATGGCATGTGGCCTTGTCGGACGCGCTGCCCGAGGACGATTGGGGCGGGTATACCGGCTTCATCCACAACGTGCTGTATGAAGAATACCTCAAGAACCACCCCAACCCAGAGGACTGCGAGTTCTACATGTGTGGTCCGCCGATTATGAACCAATCGGTCATCAACATGCTGCTGGATCTGGGCGTGGACCGCGAGGACATCATGCTCGACGATTTCGGGGGCTAACCCCAAACGCAAACGGCGCCCCTCGGGGCGCCGTTTTTCATTTACCGTCATGGCGGAATTTGCGTCAGGCCAAAGGGGCCATCAGGATTTTCGGCACCACCTCTGCCAATAGCGACTTGTCTGCGCAAAGGCTTGGGTCCAGTCCCAGTTGCGTCAGCTCCCCTTCGTGCAATGCAATCACCAGCCGCGCCATCCGGTCCAGCTGTGCGGGATGATCGCTCAGCTCGGGACGCAGGGCTTTCAGGATCTCGGCCAAGCGCGCCTTGCTGCCCGCGCGCGATTGCAAAAGACGCGCCCGTGCCGCGTCGTTGCGCAGGGCATGCACGATGAATTCCTTATTCAGAATGTCCCAGCGCAGCTCGTCCTCATCGGGCTCCTGCAGCTCGCGCGACACCTGCGCCATGGGATCATCGGCCGCTTGCGCCGCCGCCGCGATCCGCGCCAGTCGCGCATACAGCCGGTCAGTGCGCTGCTCATAAAGCGCGAAGAACAACGCATCCTTGTCTGCGAAATTCGAATAGAACGCGCCCCGCGAAAATCCCGCTTGCGCACAGATGAAATCGATAGACGCCCCGCCAAACCCCTTTTCGGCAAAGGCCTGCGCCGCCCCTTCTATCAGACGCGCGCGCACCTCACAGCGCTTGGGGCGACGGGCGCGGTCCAGGGTGACGTTGCGTTCGGGCTCACTCATGGATTGCCTCATCTAAATTTCGATACAATACTGTATTGAGTGCGCGAAATTGCCACCGCGCACATGAGGGAGGAATACATGGCAAACAGCGCAGACGCCATTGTCGTCGGGGCCGGTCTGGCCGGACTTGTTGCCGCAACAGAGCTCGCAACCGCCGGCAAGCGGGTGATCATCGTCGAACAGGAAAGCCCCGCAAACCTTGGCGGACAGGCATTCTGGAGCCTTGGCGGTCTCTTCATGGTCGACACGCCTGAACAGCGCCGCCTCGGCATCAAGGACAGCTTTGATCTGGCTTGGGCCGATTGGCGGGGCACCGCAGGGTTCGATCGTGACGAGGATCACTGGCCACAGCAATGGGCCCGCGCCTATGTGGAATTTGCCACCGGCGAAAAACGCGACTGGCTGCACGGGCTGGGCCTGCGGGTGTTTCCGATTGTGGGATGGGCAGAACGCGGCGGTGTCGATGCCTCGTCAAACGGGAATTCTGTGCCGCGCTTTCATCTGACATGGGGCACCGGCCCTGGCGTGGTCGAGGTGTTTGAACACCGGCTGCGCGAGATGATCAACGATGGACGTATCTCCATTCTGTACCGCCATCAGGTCGATGACCTGATCATCGAGGGCGGCGCCTGCGTCGGTGTCACCGGCTCGACCCTCGCAGATGACGACGCCCCGCGCGGCACGCCAACCAACCGCGACATCACAGGCGACTTCACCCTGCGTGCCCCTGCCGTCATCGTCTGTTCCGGCGGGATCGGCGGCAATCTCGACCTTGTTCGGGCCAGCTGGCCGGACCGGCTGGGCAAACCCCCAAAGTCGATGATCAAAGGTGTGCCGGCCCATGTGGACGGGCGCATGGTCGGGATCACGGAGCAGGCGGGCGCGAATACCATTAACAAGGATCGCATGTGGCACTACGTCGAAGGGGTGCGAAATTGGGATCCGATCTGGCCCGATCACGGCATCCGCATTCTGCCCGGCCCGTCGTCGATGTGGTTCGACGCCACCGGACAACGGATGACAGCGCCGAACTACCCCGGCTACGACAGTTTGGGTGCGCTGCAGGCGATCATGGACACGGGCCACGACTACACGTGGTTCATCCTCACCCAGAGCATCATCAAAAAGGAATTCGCCCTGTCCGGGTCGGAACAAAACCCCGACCTGACCGGCCGTGATTGGAAGCTAGTTCTGGGCCGCGCCTTTGGTCCCAAAGCCACCGGACCGGTCGAGGCGTTCAAAGAACACGGCGCGGATTTCGCTGTCGCCGACACGTTGCCAGAGCTGGTGTCCCAAATGAACACCATCGCCGGAAACGACCTGCTGGACGAGACCCGTCTGCGCCGCCAGATCGAAGACCGCGACCGCCAGATCGACAACCGCTTTACCAAGGATCAGCAGATCATGGGTCTGCGCACCTTCCGCAATTATATCGGGGACAAGCTGATCCGCACGGCCAAGCCGCATAAGATTCTTGATCCGACCAAAGGGCCGCTAATTGCCGTCAAGCTGAACATCCTGACCCGCAAAACATTGGGCGGGTTGGAGACCGATCTGGGCGGACGGTGTTTTCAGGCCGCACCGGGTCGCGGCGCTGCAATCCTGCCGGGATTGTATGCCGCTGGAGAGGTCTCCGGTTTTGGTGGCGGGGGCTATCACGGCTACCGCGCGCTGGAGGGGACATTTCTGGGCGGCTGCATCTTTTCAGGCCGACAGGCCGGGCGCGCCGCCGCCAGTGACATAGGATAATCCGCGCGGGGGCGGCGCGGACAAAGGGAGGAAAACGGAATGAACATCATGGAGATCCTGCCGGATATCCTGCTGATCGCGCTTGCGCTGGTCATGCTGGGATTGGGGCTAGAGCTGTCTTTGCGCGATTTTGCCCGCGTGGCACAGTATAAATCCGCTGTCGCGCTGGCCTTGGTGCTGCAGGTGGTGATCCTGCCGCTGGCCTGTCTGGGCATTGCGTGGGGCTTTGGCCTTCCGGCGGCGTTTGCAGTGGGTTTGCTGATCCTTGCGGCCTCGCCCGGCGGCGTCACAGCCAATCTGTTCAGCCACATCTACGGCGGCAAGGTGGCGATGAATATCTCGCTGACGGCGATCAATACCGTGCTGGCCATCGTCTCGCTTCCGGTGATCTCGAACCTTGCCATTGCCATCTTTGCGCCAGAGGGGGCGGACGGCACGGTGGTGCCGCTGCAATTCGGCAAGGTCGCGCAAGTGGTGGCTGTGGTGCTGGTACCGGTGAGCCTTGGGATGCTTCTGCGCCGATTGGCCCCCGCTTTCGCGGCGCGCTTGCACAAACCGTTCAAGATCCTGTCGGCCGTGGTGCTCGCCAGCTTTGCGCTGATCGCCATCGTGTCGGAACGGCAGGCTTTGATGGACAACTTTGCGGTGCTGGGCCCTGCGGTGATCCTGTTCAACGTGCTGTCGCTGCTGGCGGGGTATTTCGCCGCGCAATGGGCGGGACAGGACGAAGGCACCGCCCGCGCCATCAGCTTTGAGATCGGCATACATAATTCCACACTGGCGCTGTATGTGGCATTGTCCGTGCTGCAAAGCCTGCCCATCGCCTTGCCCGCGGCGCTGTATTCCGTGTCAATGTATATCACCGCGCTGCTGTTTGGCATATGGTTGACCCGTCGCAAGGGGGCGGTGCCCGCATGAAGGTGGTGATCATCACCGGCGCGTCCGAGGGTATCGGCGCAGAGCTGGCCGCGCAGATGGGCACAGCCGAACGGGGGGACCTGTCGCTGGTGTTGGTCGCGCGGCGCGCCGAACAGCTTGAGGCCGTGGCGCGTCGCATCAGACCCCATGGAACGGATGTCCTATGCATCCCCGCTGACCTGCGCGAGGCCGCCGCCTGCCGCGATGTGATCGCCCAGACCATCGCCCGCTTTGGCAGGCTGGATGTGCTGGTCAACAACGCGGGCATGTCCGCCCATGCCAATCTGATCGATCTGGCCGAGCAGGACGACGGCTGGCAGGACCGCCTGATGACCATCAACTACTGGTCGGTGCTGTGGTTGACCCAAGCCGCACTGCCGCATCTGCTGCAAACCAAGGGGCAGGTTGTGGGCGTCAGTTCCGTCGCGGGTCTTGTCGGGGTCCCCGGACGCACCGCCTATTGCGCGAGCAAATTCGCCATGACCGGTTTCCTAGAGGCGCTGCGCGCGGAAATGGGCGCGAAAGGGCTGCGCGTGACCTTGGCCTATCCCGGCACAATCGACACCAACCTGCGCAAACAGGGTTATACCGCCGGAGGTGTCGCGCCCGGCGTGTCCATGCTGCGCGATGCGCGGGCCATGCCAGTGGACCGCTGCGCGCGGCTGATCTACGACGGGATGCGTCGGGGCAAACGCGATGTGCTGATGACGCCCCGTGACCGGATTGGGCGGTGGTTGCGTCTGATCGCGCCCGGTCTGGTGGACCGGCTGGCCATGGCGAACGTCAAACCGGAATACCGCCCCTAGTGAGTGATCTCAGGCCGCTTGCGCCTGAGATTTGCGCCCCCCACGCGGCACCCATGCCATTGTAACGTCACAGCTCATGGGGCTTTCGCCGGTCTCGTCGATGACCTCGACCGCGACAGTCAGTTCGCCCTTTTCCTGATCCATGACCGCGCGCAGCGTTTCCGCATCCGCCTGCGCAATCGCCCGCACATCGCCTTTGACCGGCTTGTACAGGTTGGCCTGCATGGATTTGACCACGACCACCGCACCCTTGGGCGTCCAATGGGCGATCAGCACACCGGCGGCAAACTCCCCCGGCACCTGAGCGATCACCCCGTGGATACCGCCCACATGATTGCGAATCTTGCGCATGTTGCGCAGCTCCATCTCGACCCGCGTGGGCGTCAGAACCCGCGTGCGAATACGCAAAGACCGATACGCCCGGATCAACCGACCAAAGAAAAAGTCAAACGCGCGCAGGCGCAGTCCCTCGGGCAAAAAGGCAATACGCTCCAGCACGCCATTGAGTTGGTTGTCAGGTCGGTTCATGTCGTGATGCCCTTGGTGTCGTTTGCCCCCGCAGATTAACACTGTTGCACACCCCGTGGGCGTGTGACGTTACGCTCCGCCGCTGTCCTTTCGCGCCAGGCGAGCCATGCGCGTGTTGATCCAACCCGCCCCGTTGGTCCTGAAGCCAAGCGGCCACGGCCACCAAATCGCTTTCCAGCGCCGCGTCGGAATTGTTGTTGCCGATCAGAACGCGCGCGCCGCTGCTGACGTAGGTACGGGCAATTTCACGACCTGCCGCCCCGGGCACCTCCGGCGATACTCACCACAGGGACGCGTCACACCGGCCTGCATGGCCAGAAGGGGAAGGCGCCTTAGCGCCAAATAGCCATGGGCGAAATGCAATCCAAAGTTGATTTTTCATGTCAGTTGACCGACGCCCCGTTCGCCGATGCCCGGCGTACCGACGAAGTGAAAATTCCCATGGAACCGGATCGCGAACCATGCGTTAACTCGTCACTGCAGTCGCAGAATCTCCCCATCGCTGGTCACAGATTCTGCCGCTCTGGTGCCCAAAGAAATTGCCATACTACAAACGATCCACAGCAAAACCACACCGACAGGCCATTTGTTGCCGAAAATGCCGACCGCCATACTCGTTTCGCCGCCATTGGCGGAAAATCTCTGATCTCACGAGATTGAAATTTGCTGAAACAGCACCAATACATCCTTAAACTTCTTTGGGGACAGACACTTGCCGCTACCAGAACACCGCGACACGCTGACCACCGGTCACAGACCGAACCGCCGTATCTTTATGACGGGCCTGTTAGGCACCGCCGCTGCCTTGCCGTTTGCACACATGGGACGCGCGCAGGACAGCACCGACGTTGAGCTGCCCGAAAACGAGGCAGGGACCGCGTTCTCCTTTGACCTGCTGGCGGACAATATGCGTGCTGCGGCGCAGAAACCCATTGCCGACGCCAAGCCGATTTCGGGCTTTCTGTCCGGTCTGGACTATGACGCCTACAACCGTATCCGCTTCAATCCCAGCCGTAACAAATGGCAGGACCAGCCCAACTTCCGCATGAACGCCTTTCACATGGGGTGGCTGTTCAAAGAGCCGGTACACGTCTTTGAGGTCACCAATGGCCGCGCCATGCCGATGGGCTTTAGCGCGCAGGATTTCGTCTATGATCCGAAAACCGAAGTCCCCGAGGATTTCGAGATGCCGGGCGTTGCGGGCATCCGTTTGATGACGCCCCTGAACGACCCCGATCGGTTTGACGAATTGGGCGCCTTCCTCGGTGCCAGCTATTTCCGCATGCTGGGTGAAGGCAACCGGTACGGGCTGTCCGCGCGCGGTCTGGCTGTGAACACCGGCCTGCCGCAGGGCGAGGAATTTCCGCGCTTCTCGAACCTATGGCTGGAACGCCCCACCGATGGCGAGGACCGGCTGACCGTCTATGCCGCGCTGGAAAGCAAATCGGTGACGGGGGCCTATCGCTTTGTCATCACGCCCGGTGCGACCACGGTCATGCATGTGACAGCGCGGCTGTTCATGCGCGAGGATGTGGAACAAATCGGCATAGCGCCGCTGACATCGATGTATCTGTACGGCGCATCCGATCCGGGCAATTTCCGTGACTTCCGTGAAAGCGTCCACGACAGCGAAGCACTGGTGATCAACAGCAGCAGTGGCGACACCCTGTTCCGCCCGCTGAACAACCCGCCCCGTCTGGCAAACTCCTACCTCGGGATGGAGAACCCCAAATCCTTCGGTCTGGTGCAGCGCACACGCGGCTTTGACGCCTATCTCGATGCCGAGGCGCATTACGAGCTGCGCCCCAGCGTGATGGTCGAACCCGTCGGCGAATGGGGCCGCGGCACCGTCCGGCTGATGGAGATTCCCACCGATCTCGAAGTAAATGACAACATCGTGGCCTTCTGGGTGCCGGAGGCAGACACCAAAGCCGGTGACGAGATCGAGCTGTCCTATCGCCTGCGTTGGGGCATGACCCCAAAGGGGGATCGCGCGACGGACCGTGCCCGCGTTCTGCGCACACGCGTCGGACAAGGCGGCGTGGCCGGTGTCGAAAAAGCCCGCGACACCACCAAATTCGTCATCGATTTCCACGGCGGCGTTCTTTCGGAACAAACCGACCCCAAGGCGGTTGTACCCGACGTAAGCATTTCGCGCGGAGAGATAACCGAAGCCATTCTGTCGCCCATCGACAACAGCGACGTGTGGCGACTGGTGGTCGAGGCCCGCACCGACCAAGGCAGCGTGGCCGAGCTTAAGGCCCGCCTGCTGAACGATACAGAAACACTGACAGAAACCTGGCTGTACCAATGGATGACCCAATGACCGATCTGCAAAATATGCTTGATCTCAGCGCCGACGATCTGGACACTCTGCACGATTGCCGCCCCCCCGAAGCACCGCTTGCCATGCCTGTGCAAAGCCTCACCGGCGATGACGGTGAGGGCCACAGCATCCTGTCGTGGGTGCGCGGCTTTTGGCTGCGGCCCTCTGCATAACGCCGGGCTGTTGCGCGCATGAACCTGCCCCCGCCCCCCTCGACCCGTGCTATTCGTCTGGCCGCGCTGTGCTTTGCCGTTGCGGCGGCGTTCAGCGCCGGATCGCTGTTGATCAGCGTCGCCGCTGTCGACGGGTTGAACGCTTTGGATCTGTTCCGCACTGTTCTAATCATGCTGACAACGGCGTGGTTGGCGTGGGGTGCCACACTGGCTTTGGCCGGTCTGTGGCCGATGAGCCGCCGCAGCATCCCTGTAGCAATCGAACCGCCAGCCACGGTCATGCTGGTCCCGATCTGTAACGAGGATCCGGTGGCCACCTTTGCCCGCATCGCTGCCATCGACCGGTCGCTGGCGCAATCCGGAGCCCATGTCGACATTGCGATCCTATCGGACACCCGCGACCCGGCACGTTCTGCCGAGGAACGCGCGGCCTTCGCGCGTCTGCGGGCGCAGATCACCGGCCAAGGGCGGCTGTACTACCGCATTCGCGAAGATGGCGCAGGACGCAAGGCGGGCAACGTCGGGCATTTTATGCGCAACTCCGGCCGCGCCTACGAGCTTGCCGTGATCCTTGACGCCGACAGCCTGATGTCCGGCGAGGCGATCCGCATGATGATTGATCGCATGGCCGCCGATCCGCAGCTTGGCCTGTTACAGACGCTGCCCCGATTGGTGCAGGGGCATTCGATTTTCGCGCGGGCCATGCAGTTCTCTGCCGCCTTTCACGGGCTTGTTTTCACGCGCGGCCTGATGCGGATGCAGGGCCACACCGGCCCGTTCTGGGGCCATAACGCCATCGTTCGCGTTGCGGCCTTTGCGCAGTCCTGTGGGCTGCCCGATCTTCCAGGCAAAGCGCCCTTTGGCGGGCATATCCTGTCCCACGACTATGTCGAGGCCGCCCTGCTGGCCCGCGCGGGCTGGAAGGTCGAAGTCGACGCCGCCATCCCCGGCTCTTACGAGGAAGGCCCCGAAAACGTGCTCGCCTATGCCAAACGCGACCGCCGTTGGTGCCAAGGCAACCTGCAGCACGCCAAGCTTGTGGGAGCGCATGGCCTCGCCGGGTGGAGCCGTTTTGTCTTTGTCCAAGGGATCATGGCCTATGTGGCAGCCCCCCTGTGGGGTTTGTTCCTGCTGGCGACCCTCGCGGCCACTTTGATGGCGCCTTTGCCCGACTATTTCCCAGAACAGTATCAGCTTTTCCCGACCTTTCCCTATGACCGGACGCTGGAGATCACGACCCTGATCCTTGGCACAGCGAGCCTGTTGATCCTGCCCAAATTCCTGATCTGGATCGAGGCGGTCGCAACACGTCGCGCGGCACTGTTCGGCGGGGCGGGGCGCAGCTTTGTCTCTGTGGTGACAGAAATCGCGCTGACCTCCGCCCTTGCCCCGATTATGCTGGCCTTCCAAAGCCGCGCGGTCTTTCAGGTGCTGACAGGGCAGGACGGCGGCTGGCCCGCAAACGCCCGTGGCGAAGGCCGTCTGAGTGTGGCCGAAGCCTTCCGCGCCTGCGGCTGGATTGTCGGTCTGGGTCTGGGGTCGGGTGCGGCGGTGGCGTGGCTCGCGCCCGATCTGATCCCTTGGCTGCTGCCCATCGGCCTGCCGATGGTGCTGTCGCCGTGGATCATCGCGTGGTCATCGCGCCCGCTGACCCACGCGCTGTTCCACACGCCCGAAGAGCACACCACGCCGCCGGTGCTGCAAACCTACCGCGAAATTCTGGCGTCCTGGTCCCCTGCCCTGCAGACAGAACCGCTTTCCCCTGATGCGCCCGATGCGGGCGCCCTTGCCCGAGCCTGACACCCATGTCCATCGTCTCTCATGCACCATCTCTGCCCAGCCGTCGCGATCCGCGTCTTGATGCGTTTCGCGGGCTGGCTTTGGTCATGATCTTTATCGACCACGTGCCCGGCAACCCGTTCGAGGCCTTCACCCTGCGCAATCTTGGGTTTTCTGACGCGGCAGAGGCGTTTTTCTTTATGTCCGGTCTGGCAGCGGCGCTGGCCTATTCCAGCCGCCTCAGCGATCCCCTTCGCGCGCAAGACGGGCTGTGGTCCGGCATTCGCCCGATGTGGCTGCGCGCGTGGACGCTGTACAAGACACATATCGTTATGACGATGATGGTGATCGCGATTTTTGCCGTGGCCTCCGCGTGGTTTGCCATGCCGGAGCTGTTAAAAAAGCACAACATTGGCGGCGTGTTCAGCGATCCCCTGCGGACTGTGCCCGCGCTGTTCGCGATGACCCATCAGATCGGCTATGTGAATATTCTGCCTGCCTATTGCGTGCTGCTGCTGACCGCGCCCTTCGCCATCCTCGTGGGGTTGAAACGCCCGATGATGCTGCTGGCAGCCTCTGTCGCGCTGTGGGTCATCACCGGACTGGTCCGCCTGAACATCCCCAACTGGCCCGGCGGTGGTGGCTGGTTCTTCAACCCGTTTGCATGGCAGCTGATCTTTGTTCTGGGACTGGTCACGGGTCTGAAATCCAAGGCCGGTGCACGGCTGGTGCCGGTCCGTTTTGATCTGTTTCTGGGCTGTCTGGCGTTTCTGGTATTTGTCTTTGCATGGCGGCAGATCCCCGAGCTGGGCAAGTTCATGAACACACAGATGTGGCGGCTGAGCGAGGCAGGCGCCCCGCATCTGTTTGTCGCCCACTCCAAAAGCTTCCTCGCCCTGCCGCGCCTGCTGCATATGCTGGCCCTGATTTACGTTCTGTCCTGCCTGCCGTGGGTGGTGTCGCTGTGCGCCAGTGCGGTTGCGGCCCCCCTGCGGCTGATGGGCCAACAGGGGCTGGAGGTGTTCTCTTACGGCACGGTGCTGGCCATGGTGTTTCAGGCGATCATGGACGGATATGGCGATCCGTGGATTTTGGGACTGCTGCTGCCCCCCGTGGGCGTGGTCGCGCTGTACGGCATCGCACGATGGAGCAAGTGGCGCAAAACAACCCCCTCGCCAGAGGCGCCATCGGCACCGGCGCTTGGGTAATCTGCAGCCCGTCACGCCCCACGCGAATGCCTACCGGTCAACCGTTCCCGCCCCGGTGGATGTAAAGATAACGTTCCCGTGAACCTTTGGCTTGGGCGCTTTTCTTGGCCGCATTTCAGTTTACCTGCACCACCCTTACCGGACCAATCCGGCCCTCAGGCAAACTGAACCCAAGGGAACACCTGCATGATAAATTTCGAACTGAACGGGCGACAGGTCTCTGTCGACGCGGACCCGGACACCCCGCTGTTGTGGGCCATCCGTGACGAAATCGGTCTGACCGGCACAAAGTTCGGCTGCGGCATCGGCGCCTGTGGCGCCTGCACCGTACATATCGACGGCACCGCCGCGCGATCCTGCATCACCTATCTGTCCGACGTCGAAGGTCTGTCCGTAACGACCATCGAAGGTCTGGACGAAAACAACGCCCATCCCGTCCAGGAGGCATGGCGCAACCTGCGTGTGCCGCAATGTGGCTACTGCCAATCGGGCCAGATCATGCAGGCCGCCTCTCTGCTCAAGGACACGCCAAACCCCAGCGACGAGGATATCGACGCGGTCATGACCGGCAACCTGTGCCGCTGCATGACCTACACGCGCATCCGGCAGGCTGTGCGCGACGCCGCAACCGCAATGGGAGGCTCCGACAATGGCTAACCTGATGTCCCGCCTGACAGGCGACGCGGCCCAGCCGCAGATGACCCGTCGTGGCTTTCTGGTTTCGATGACCGCCGCCGGTGTGGCCTTTGGCTTCCCGCAGGCGTCTGACGCGGCGATGAACCCCGCTGTGCCCGATGGCACGCCGGTCACGCCGAACGGCCAGACCTTCGAGCCGTCGATGTGGTACTGGATCGACGCCGATGGTCGCGTCAACGTCAACATCATCCGCGCCGAGATGGGCCAACACGTGGGCACCGCCATCGCCCGCATTCTGGCCGACGAGCTGGATGTGGCGTGGGAAAACGTGCACATCACCCATGTGGACACGGACGAGAAATGGGGCCTGATGGTCACCGGCGGCAGCTGGTCTGTCTGGCAAAGCTGGCCGGTCTACCGTCAAGCAGGTGCCGCAGGGCGCACCGCCCTGATCGAGGCCGCCGCCGCCAAATGGGGTGTGGATCCCTCGACCTTGACCACCCGTGACGGCATGGTCAGCGATGGCACGCAGGAGATCTCATACGGGGATCTGGTCGCCGAAGGGCTGGAGCGCAGCTTTACCGAGGAAGAGCTGGCCGCGCTGCCGCTGAAACCCCACGCGGATCTGCGCCTTGTGGGGCAGGACGTGCATGCGCTGGACATTGACACCAAGACCACCGGTCAGGCGATCTATGGTCTGGATGCCAAGGTCGACGGCATGGTCTACGGCGTGCCGATGCTGCCGCCCACACGCTATGGGGCGAAGGTGAATTCGGTCGACGACAGCGGCGCCAAGGACATCAAGGGCTACCTTGAAACCGTGGTGATCGAGGACCCCTCCGGCACTGTTCCGGGCTGGGTTGTCGTGCTGGGCGAAACCCTGTTTGCAGCGCGCAATGCCTCTTACGAGATCACCGTGGACTGGACCGCAGGCGACACCGCGGGCGTGTCCGAGGAGGACATTCAGGCGCGGTCGCGCGAGCTGATCGCGGGCGAGACCGGGTCGATCCTGCACACCGAACAGCCCGAGACATCCGGCGTGTTCGATGCGGCCGCCGACATGATCGAGGTAGAGTACACCACCCAATCGGTGCTGCACTTCCAGATGGAGCCGGTGAACGCCACCGCCTACCAGAATGCCGACGGCATCTGGGAGATCCACGCGGGCAACCAGTGGCAATCGCTGATTCTGCCCACGCTGGCCACCGCGCTGGAAGTCCCCGCCGACAAGATCGTCATGCGCAGCTACATGCTGGGCGGTGGCTTTGGCCGTCGTCTGAACGGCGACTACATCGTGCCTGCGGCGCTTGCGTCCAAGGCCTATGGCAAGCCGGTCAAACTGGTCTTTGCCCGCGAAGAGGATGCGCAGTTCGACAGCATCCGCTCGCCCTCGGTCCAGAAACTGCGGATGGCCTTTGATGACGCACAGGCCGTGACCGGCATGGAACATCACGCGGCGGCGGGGTGGCCCACGCAGGTGATGGCCCCCGGTTTCATGCCCAAGGGTGTGAACGATGAACCCTATGATCCCTTTGCCATCGACGGTGCCGATCACTGGTACACCGTTGGCGCGCATCGGGTTCGGGCGATTTCGAACGATCTGGCCAACCAGACCTTCCGCCCCGGCTGGCTGCGTTCGGTTGGGCCGGGCTGGACCAACTTCGCGGTCGAAAGCTTTATGGACGAGGCCGCGCATAAGATCGGCGCAGACCCGCTGCAGTTCCGTCTCGACCATCTCAAGGCCGAAGGGATCAACGCAGGCTCCGCCCCCAACGCTGTGGGGGGCGCGCAGCGTCAGGCCGATGTGCTGCGTCGCGTGGCCGAGATGTCGGGCTACGGGCGCACCGATCTGCCCGACAACACCGCCATCGGCATTGCCACGACCTATGGCCAGTCGCGCACCATGCCCACATGGACCGCAGCCGCGGTGCAACTGGCGGTCGATCCGTCCTCGGGCGATGTGGACGTCCAGAAGATGTGGCTGGCTTTTGACTGCGGCACTGTGGTCGATCCCGACAGCGCCCGCGCGCAATGCGAAGGTGCGGCTTTGTGGGGTCTCTCCATGGCCCTTCACGAGGGCACACGGATCGAGAACGGCAATGTCGTCGACCTGAACCTCGGCGCCTATACGCCGCTGCGTCTGGCCGATGTCCCCGAGCTGGAGATCGAATTCGTCGAAAGCACCGAAGTGCCCGTGGGCCTTGGCGAACCGGGCACCACGGTGATCGCACCGGCCATCGCCAACGCGATCTTTAACGCGACCGGCGCACGCCTACGCCATCTGCCGATCACCGCCGATGCGGTCGCGGCTGCGCTACAGGGCTGATACAAAACAGGCAGGCGCGTCATGTGCCTGCCTTTCCTTTTGGATCATTACGTCATTCAGTCGTGAAAATCGTCCGTGGCGCTGCGTTCGCCCAGCGTGAAAGCATCCGCCACCAGCGTCATGGGCCGCAGGTCCATATCCACGCCGCACGTCTCCACCAGCCGCGCCATACGGTCGTACAGCCGTGGATATTCTCCGGCGAGGGAGCTTGCCACACCAGCGGCTTGGCCGTCAATTTCCATGCGCGCCCCGCCGTCGAACAGACGCAGCACCCCGCCGTCGGTGTCCGCCTCGATCTGCCAGATCTGTTCGCCCTCCTGTCGCCAGTCAAAATCGGCCTGCACCTCGGCCCCGTCGGGATGGGCAAACTGTATCTGCGCGGCAATCGGGGTCTGCACGTTGCACGGCACCTCCAGCCGTGCGGCTTGCACGTGGATGTCCTGTGGCAGGATCTCTGTCACGATGGACAGGGCGTTGATGCCGGGGTCGAACACGCCCATGCCACCCGGCTGCCAAATCCACGCCTGACCGGGATGCCAGCGGCGCACGTCCTCTTTCCACGTGACCTGCAAGCGCTTCAACCGTTTGTCCGCCAACCACGCCTTGGCCGCCGCGACCATATCCGCATGGCGGGAATGCCATGTGGCGTAGATCGACACGCCCGCCGACCGCGCCGCCTGTTCCAGCGCATGACATTCCGCCAATGTCGCGCCGGGCGGCTTTTCCAGCATCACATGGCGACCGGCCTTGATCGCCTGCATCGCGTAGGCGAACCGGGGCACCGGCGGCAGGCACAGCGACACCACCGGCACATCAGGACAGGCCCGCAGCATCTCTGCCATATCGGTGAAGGCGGGGACGCCCGCGACCTGTCCTTGACGGCTGACCGTGGCGGCCAGTTCCCAATCAGGGCTGTTGGTGATTGCGGGGATCTGCTGATCCACCGCGATCTTTCCAATCCCCACCACTGCGATTTTCATGCGACCTCCCCCGTTTTGCTTTGGGATCTTGTGCCGCAGCTAGATGCGTCGCGCAACGGGGGACGTGCCGTCGTGGTCTCTGGCGTTATGCCGCCAATTCGGCCGCCCACCGGAACCGAGCCGTCTGCGGGTCCACGGCGTAATGCTGCGACAGGTCGGCGGCGCGGGTGGCAATGTCACAGACCGCCGCCAGCAGACGCGCCTGTTTTGCATCGTCCATCAGGGCGGACAGGTTCAGCCTGACCCAGCCGGGCTTGGCCATCTCGTCCCCTGCCTGCAACCGACGGTCAAGCGCCTGGGACTCCCCTTCGCCGATGCCCAAAAGCCTGTGCGCGTAAGGCCCCGCGCAGGCGCAGCCACCGCGCGCCTGAACCCCGTGCACATCCGACAACAGCCGCGTCACCAACTGCTGATGGACATAGCCCCCCTGCCCGTCACGCACCCGAAAGGCGAAGATAGGCAGGGCATTGGCGCACATTGGGCCCAACAGGTCGATACGTGGGTGATCGCCCAAAGCGGCCAGCCCTTTCGCCCGCAAGGCCTGCGGCGTCTCGGCGCCCGCGTGCAGCATCGCCTGCTTCACCGCCATCACAAGGGCCGCGCGAATATCCCCGACCCCATCCGGCGTGCCGGCCTCCTCGCGGGTGACCACCAATTCGCTGTAGCGGTGCGCCTGCGGCGACACAAAGGCCACCGTGCCCCCGCCGGTTGCCGTGGGGGTTTGCCGGCGCACCACACTCCCGCGGACGCACAGCACGCCGCTCGCCCCCGGACCACCGGCGAACTTGTGCGAGGAATAAAAGATCGCATCCTTGGCCCGCAGGCCCGTCCCCATCTGCATCGGCACATAAGGGGCCGCGCAGGCGTAATCCCACAGCGCCAGCGCCCCGTGCGCCTTCAACAGCTCGGTCACCGCGTCCACATCCGTCAGGATGCCTGTCACATTGGACGCGGCCGAGAACGCCCCGATCACACTGCCACGCGCCGCGCGCAGGCGCGACTCCAGATCCGCCAGATCGACACCGCCGCCTGCGGCTTCGGCAATTTCGATCACGCGCGCGCCGCTTTCGCGCCACGGCAGGATGTTTGAGTGGTGCTCGTAAGGACCGATCAGCACGTCGATCTCCTCGCCACGTTGAACCCGTGCGGGCACATCCAGCAGGCCCACCAACCGATTGACCGCCGTGGTCGCCCCCTGCCCCGCAAAGATCACATGCGCCTGCGGCCCCGCGCCCAATGCCTGCGCAATCCGCGCCCGCGCGACCTCTCGCCCGCGGGTCATCGCCTGCCCGACGGCAGAGGCCTCCGTATGGCTGTTGGCGTAGAAGGGCAGCACCTGCGTGCGGACAAAATCCTCGACCACGGTCAACGCCCGACCCGAAGCGATATAATCCGCATAGAGCAGCTTTGGCGCGCCAAAGGGGGTCGAAAGCGTCAAGCCATCCCCGATCTGGCCGTTGCGCAATGTCTCCATCACATTCGGGGCGGCGAGTTCTGCATCAAACAGCGAAAAGTCGATCATTGGTCTGTCCTTTGGTCTTTGACGCAATGTGCGACGAGGGGCGCGGGACTTTTACACCGTTTTCTGTAGGCATGCTGGAATTTTTGGGTCATATGACCCAACATGAGCATAGAATTAGACCAGATTGATCGCAACATCCTGAATGCGCTGCAACGCTGCGCGACCCTGTCGCAACGGGCGCTGGCCGAACAAGTTGGGCTGTCGCAAAACGCGTGCTGGCGCAGGTTGCGCGCGCTGGAAGACGCCGGCGTCATCCGGGGCCGCACCATTCTGCTGGACCGTGACAAGGTCGGAGCAGGGCTTGTGACCTTTGTCTTTGTGCGCACCAGCACCCATTCCACCGACTGGCTGGCGCAGTTCCGCCGCCATGTGCGCACCATTCCCGAGGTCGTGGATTTCTACCGCATCAGCGGCGAATACGACTATATGCTCAAGGTCGTAACCGCCGATATCGCGGGCTTCGATCAGGTCTACAAACGTCTGATCGACGGGGTGGCGATGGAAACGGTGACCTCGTTTTTCGCCATGGAGACGATCGAGGAACAGCGCCCCCTGCAGTTATGATCCGCTAGCCTTGGGCGCGCTGCGACACCGCACCGGGCAGCAGGCTACGTGCCAACGCGGCGGTGAAACGCGCGACAGACACCTCTGCCTCGGGGCGGGTTTTCTTGGCCCGCATCAGCTTGGCCAACGGCGAGCCTTTCTCGGCCAGCTGTTCGGCCAGCAACAACAGCGCCATCTCCCGCAGGCGGTGGGTGAGCGCCTCTGCGGCATCGTCGGGCAGACCGTCGGGCAAGGGCACATCCGTCTCTGACAGCATCTGTTTCAACAGATCGCCATGTTTCACCTGCTCCGCCTGCGCCAGACAAATGTCCATGGCGCCTGCGGTTTCCGCGTGAAAGACCTCGCGCGGGACCTGTGCCTCTTGCTCGCTATAGGCGTTCACGCGGCGCAGATGCACCTGCCCCGCCACGGGATCATCGCTGATCCATAGCCCGTCAAAATCCAGATCGCTGGCGTCCCGCATCCCAAGATCATCTCGCAGGCTTGCGGCCTCGGAAAACAGGGCAAGCTGCACCAGATCGGCCCGCGACAGATCAAAGGACAGACGTCGCAGCCCGCCGCCCGCACCGCGATAGCCCAGCGACAAACGGCCCGTGCCGTCCTCGCGCGTGTCGATGTCAAAAATCTTACTCGCCATGGCGGCTGGCTACTCAAATGCCTGCGCGCCCGCAAGATGCTTCGCCCGCCGCAGGCGCAAAGACGCGCGCCGGTTATCGCTTTGACCTTTGGGGAAACGATTGGTTTTATGAGCAAAAGCAACAGGAGCACGGGATGCAGGATTGGTTAATTGTCGTGGATATGCAGCCCGGCTTTGGTCACAAGGACAGCCCTTGGGCCGCACCGGGATACGACGCCTGCGCCGAGACGATTTCGCGTCTTCTGCCCATGTTCGGGCCGCAGGTGATCTTTACCCGCTTTGTTCCACCCACCGATCCCAAAGGCGCATGGCGTCCCTATTACGACCAGTGGCCCTTTGCCACAGCGCCGGACAATGCGTGGATGTGGGCGCTGGATGCGCGGTTCTCAGGTCGCGAGGTCAGCAGCCCGCGTTTTGCCAAATGGCAAGAGCTGCGCGAGGTTCTGCCCGAAGATGCAAGACTGACGGTCTGCGGCGTGGCCACAGATTGCTGCGTTCTGGGCACCGCCATCGAAGCGGTCGATGACGGGCGTCACGTGTGGCTGGTCACCGATGCCTGCGCCGCAGGATCGGATGCGTTGCACGACGCCGCACTCGCCGTGATGGCAGACCGCGCCCCCATGTTGACCCTGACGAACAGCGCCGCTTTGCTGGCGGGCGGGCAATAACCCACCATTCCAATCAGAAAATCGCGGCACAGCGCTTGATTTTCGTTCCGGCAGGTGACACCTAATCAGCAGACATTACCTAAGTAAAAATATCAGAATTAGATCGCGGCGCGACGGATTACGCGCGCTGCCGCGTATCATCTGATATTCCAGAGCTGATTGGACCGCTGCATGACTGTGATTTCCCCTCCCCGTATGATCCGGCACCGACTCGACCTTGTGATGCGGACCCTGACCGTCGCCGATGTGCAGCATGTCACGCCGATCATGCTGCGGATCACGGTCGAGGGCCCTGAACTTAACGGGTTCACCTCTCCGGCGCCCGACGACAACATCAAGGTTTTCCTTGATCAACCCGATGGGACGGTCGAGAAACGCAGCTACACCCCGCGCAGCTTCGACCCTGCCACCAACCGGTTGGTGCTGGATTTTGTGGACCACCCCGGCGGGCCAGCCGCCGATTGGGCGCGCGCGGCCAAGGTCGGGGACAGCCTGCGCATCGGAGGGCCGCGTGGGTCCAAAGAGATGGAAGGGCCGCTGCCGCGTGTCCTGCTGATCGGGGATGAAACCGCCTTGCCCGCCATCGGCCGCTGGATCGAGGAAAGCACCGCCGACAGCCATGTGACCGCCGTGATTGCCGTGCCCACGCCCGAGGACGAACAGCCCTTTGACACGCAGGCCTTGGTCGACACGCATTGGGTGCACCGCCCGCTGGAGATGGCCGATGACCCGACCCCTGTTCTGGCCGCTTTGGACAGCATCGATCTGGCCCCCGACACCTTTGTCTGGATCGCCGCCGAGGCCAGCGTGGCAAAGGCCGCGCGCAGCGCGCTTGAGGCCCGTGGCGTGGCCAAAGGATGGCTGCGCGCCTCGGGCTATTGGACTAAGGGCGTCGCCGAAGGCAGCGTCAAAGAGGCGGACATGACCGCCGCATAAAGTTCAAAAAGACGCGTTCACACTCTTTCGATAATCCGCAACTATGTGGGCTGCATGATCTGGGCGCGTCTCTCCTTTTCCGGCAAGCTGCTGTTTGCCGTCATCCTTCCCGTGTTGTTCGCGGTGATGCTGATGACGCTTGCTGTGGGCTATGCCATGCGGTCGGGTTTTTCGACCTATTTGCTGGAAACCGAGATCGCGCAATTCGATGCGCTGGCCACCGTTCTGGCCGATGAACCTGAAAGCTGGGACATCCTGTCTGATCCCGACGTATGGGCCGCGACCGTCGAAACCCATGTGCCCCGCCCCAGCAAACGCAGCGTTCAAAGGGCGCGCGCGCTCAAACTGTCCGACCCAGCGCCGCCCCCGCCGCCAGACGGTAGCCCGCCAACGCCACCCCATGTCCGACCAAAGCCGCTGCCAGAGCGGCTGGCCTTGTTTGATGCCGACGGACGTTTGGTCTCCGGTCAGCCCCAGCCGGATGCCCCTTGGGTCAGCCGCACGATCCGCAACGACCAAGGCGCGCGGATCGGCGAGCTGCGCCTGACCCAGATGGGAGAGACATCTGCGCCCGCCGATGCGGCCTTTCTGGCGTCACAGATGCGCGCCATCGCGGTGGCCGCGGGGATTGCGCTGCTTTGTGCCGCTTTGGTCGCGGGGCTGACAGCGCGCCAGTTTCTCAACCCCATCCGCGCCATTGGCCGCCACGTGGCGCGGCTGACAGACGGGGATCTGTCCTCGCGGCTCGGGTCCGATCGCCGGGACGAGCTGGGCGTTATGATGCGCGACCATAATGTGCTGGCAGAACGGCTGTCGGAGCAGCGCAAACGCGAACGCCAATGGATTTCCGACACCTCGCACGAACTAAAGACCCCGTTGTCGGTGTTGCGCGCCCAGATCGAAGCGTTGCAGGACGGCGTACGGACCTGCGACGACACCGCGCTGACCAGCATGCACCATGCGGTGATGCGGCTGGCCCGCCTGACCGATGATGTCAGCCTGCTCAGCCGCAGTGACGAGGGGCGCCTGCCCTTGGCCACGACCACGCTGAACATGTGTGGCCTGCTGCATGACGCAGCACAGGACATCACCGCGCGGCTGGACGCGGCGGGCCATGAGTTGCAGATCGGCGATATGGCCCCGCTGTATGTGTCAGGTGATCCCATGCGCCTGCGTCAGGTGATCGACAACCTGCTGATCAATGCCTGCCGCTACACCGATCCGCCCGGGGTCATCCGCGTGGATTGCTACGCGAATGCAGGGCGCGCCATCATCATCGTCGAGGACACTGGCCCCTGTCCCCCGCCGGATCTGCTACATGACATGTTCGACCGCTTCCGACGCGGCGAAACCTCGCGCGCGCGCAGCCATGGCGGGGCCGGATTGGGCCTGTCCATCTGTCGCGCTCTGATTGAATCCCACCACGGCACGATCTCTGCCAGCCGCTCAGATCTGGGCGGGCTGCGGATCACGATCGACATGCCGATGGTCCCAAACGCTTAGGAGCCTGACATGGCCCCCCATATCCTGATCGTCGAAGACGAAATTGCGCTGGCCAACATCCTGCGCGACTATCTTGAAGCCGCTGACATGCAGGTCACCCACCTGTCTACGGGAGGGGAGGCCACAGAACGCGCCTTGTCCGACACTGTGGATCTGGTGGTTCTGGACCTGATGCTGCCCGAAGTGGACGGGCTGACGATCTGTCGACAGGTGCGGGCGGCGTCGGATGTGCCGATCATCATGACCACCGCCAAGGTCGAAGAGATCGACCGCCTGCTGGGGCTGGAGCTGGGGGCCGATGACTATATGTGCAAACCGTTTTCGCCGCGCGAACTGGTGGCACGCATCAAGGCTGTGCTGCGCCGCCGTCCCAGCAGCACCGATACGCAAGTGGATCGCCTGATGCTCGACCGTGAAAGCTGGCGGGCCACGGTGGATGGGCAGCGCGTTGATCTGACCCCGCGGGAATTCCGCCTGCTTGATACGCTGTCGGCCCGTCCGGGGCGGGTTTTCTCACGCGAGCAAATCCTTGATCTGGCGTTTCCCGATGATGCGGATGTCTTTGACCGCACCATCGACAGCCATATCCGCAACATCCGCCGCAAGCTGGCCGCAGTGGCCGAGGATTTCAGCCCGATCCGCTCCGTTTACGGCGTGGGCTACGCCTATGAGCCGCAGACCACCGACTGAGGGGCCACGCCAAAACCACAGTCGCAGAAAAATTCGCTTCTGCATGCTAGCTTCATCTTTGCTGCAACCTCGCTCGACTTTGGGGGGCTAATGCTTGGCCCACGGCCAACGGCCCCTATCGAGAGAGTGAGATACAGATGAAACCCAAGACCCAAATGCGCATGACCATCGCCGCGATCCTGATTGTTGGCAGCGTCGCGTCCTTGGCTGCGGCTGCCCTGCCCGTCTGGGCCGCAGGCAAGCAGACCTTTCTGACCAGCCAGGTCGACATGACCATTCTGGACAGCACCCAATTGGCGCAAAGCAAACAACGCCCGCAACGCCCACCGCAAGAGGCCATCGAAGCCTGTCAGGACAAAAAGTCGGGCGATGCCTGCAGCTTTGACGGGCGTGACGGCACCGAAAGCGGGACCTGTGTTTCGCCCCAGAGCAATGTACCGCCCGCCTGTGCCCCTGCGGGGCAACAGCAGCGCGGCTGATCTGGGACGACCGGCCGGAGCGATCCCTTGTTGCGGTCTCCAATCGCTCCGGCCAACACGTTTACGCAGTGGCGGCCACCGCCTCACGCGCTGCCTTTTGCGAGACAAAGGCACAGACCAGAAGCTGCGACATGTGGTAAATCATCAAGGGCAACACGATGGCCCCCACATCGCTGGCCGCGAACAGTGCGGTTGCAATGGGCAGACCAGAGGCGAGGCTTTTGGTTGATCCACAATAGAACAGCACCGCGCGGTCGGGCGCAGGCAACCCCGACAGGCGACCGGTCCAGACCATCAGCCCCATGGTGATCGCAAGGAACACCCAGACCACCGCAATCAACAACAACAAGGTTGTCACAGGGATCGCATCCCACAGACCCGACACCGTACCTGCGCTGAAGGCGGAATAGACGATCAGCAAGATCGCCCCGCGATCCACAACGGTGGTCAGCGTCTTATGACGTTTGACCAGCGCACCGACCCACGGGCGGGCAATCTGGCCGATGACAAAGGGCAACAGGATCTGGGTGGCGATCTTGACCACCGAATCCGTGCTGATGCCGCCTTCGCCGGTTTTCAAAAGCAGGGCCACCAACAGCGGGGTCAGCACCACGCCGATCAGGTTGGACACCGACGCCGCACAGATCGCCGCAGGCACGTTCCCCCCCGCGATGGAGGTGAACGCGATGGAGCTTTGCACCGTCGAGGGCAGCACCGCCAGAAACAGCAGCCCCAAGGTCACCGTTGCCCCCAGCACCGGACCCGCCAGCCACGCCAGCACAAAGCCCACAATCGGGAACATCACGTAGGTCGCCAGAAAGGTCATCCCCTGCAGGCGCCAGTTGGTCATCCCCTCGATCACCGATCCGGTGTCGAGCTTTGCGCCATACAAAAAGAACAGCAGCGCCACGGCCCAGAATGTCACATACCCCAAGGCGTCCGCCGCGATCCCTTGGGCCGGCAGCACCAGCCCAAGCGCGACGGTTGCCAACAGCAGCAACATGTAGGCATCGATCCCGATGCGTTTGAGATAGTTCATCAAAGTCCTCCCGCAGGGCCGGATCAGAATCCGGCGGCCTGCCCGTCTTTACGTGGGTCCGATCCGGCGGCATAGCCCCCATCGGGCAAGCGGTGCACCAGTTGCGCCCCACCAAACCCAAAGGCATTGTCCGGGCTTTCCACGGTGATCCGATGCCCGAGCGCGCGCAGGCCGTCCAGCACCTCGGGTGCAATCGCGGGTTCGCAGGCGACATCCAGCCCGTCGATCATGCGCCAACGCGGCGCATCGGCGGCGGTCTGCACGTCCTGATCCCAAAGCTGTGTGCGCAGCAACAGTTGCACATGACCTTGCGCCTGAATCGGCCCACCCATCATGCCAAAGGCCATCAGCGGCGCGCCGTTCTTCATCGCAAAGCCGGGGATGATGGTGTGGAAGGGGCGTTTGCCACCTGCCACGCAATTGGCATGACCCGGCGTGGTGTTGAACCCCGCGCCCCTGTTTTGCAGCGACACCCCCGTGCCCGGCACCACAACGCCCGACCCGAAACCGGCATAGTTCGACTGGATAAAGCTGACCATCATCCCCGAGGCATCCGCCGTGTTCAGCAAGACGGTGCCGCCGCGTTTGGGCGCGCCTGCGCCATGGTCCACCGCCCGCGTGGGATCGATCAGCGCCGCGCGGGATTTCAAATAGGTCGGGTCCAGCAGGGCGGTCTCGTCGATCTCTGTCATGTGGTCGCGATCCGCGACATAGGCATGCAGGTCACGGTAGGCCAGCTTGATCGCCTCGATCTGCAAATGGATCGCCTGCACATCATCCGGCCCGTAGGAGCGGATATCCGTGTGTTCCAGAATGCCCAAAGCCATGAGCGCGGCGACCCCCTGCCCGTTTGGCGGGATCTCGTGCAGTTCGGTATCCCCGAATTCCGCGCTGATCGTGCCGCACCAATCGGGCTTGTGCGCGGCCATATCCTCGACCGTCAGTGCGCCGCCGTGGCTTTGGATGAAACTGGCGATCTCCTCAGCAATCTCACCTTCGTAGAAGGCACGCCCGTTGGTTTCCGCGATGGCACGCAGGGTGCGCGCGGCACCGGGGTTGCGGAACCGCTCGCCCGCTTTGGGGGCGCGCCCCTCCGGCAGGAAGGTCTCGGCAAAACCGGGGTGGTCGGCGAATGTTTCCGCCGCAATGGACCAAAGCCGCGCAATGGTGGGCGACACGATAAAGCCATCCTCGGCATAGGCGATGGCCGGGGCCAGTACCGTCGCAAGCCCCAGCTTGCCGAACTTCTGCGACAGCGCGACCCACGCGCTGACAGCGCCCGGAACGGTGACCGTATCAACGCCGGTGTCGGGCATCCCGTCGGGAAACCGCTCCGGCGACCAGGCGGCAGGGGCTCGGCCAGAGGCATTCAGCCCGTGCAGCTCTTTGCCATCCCACAGGATGCAAAAGGCGTCAGAGCCCAGACCATTGCCCGAAGGTTCGACCACGGTCAGAACCGCAGCGGTGGCCAAGGCGGCATCAACGGCATTGCCGCCCTGCTGCAAGATGGTCAGGCCCGCCTGCGTGGCGAGGGGCTGCGAGGTTGCAACCACATTGTCAGCCAGAACGGGCGACCGGCGGGACGGGTAGACGGGATCATGACGCAGTTGCATCGGAAGTCCTCTCGTGTCGAGATTTAAGGTGCGCGCGCACGGCCCATGCGATGGAAAGCACGGCGGCAATCAGGAAAATCAGGCTGATGGGGCGGGTGACAAACAGCAAAGGATCGTCATCGGTCATCAGCGCCCGGCGCAGATTGGTTTCCGCAATCGGGCCAAGGATGACGCCCAGAACCAGCGGCGCCAGCGCATAGCCAAGCGCGCGCAGCGCGTAGCCCACAACGCCAATCGCGGCCAGCAGGTACAGATCCGTCACGCGGTTGTTCAGCGCAAACGCCCCCACCACACAGCAAACCATCACCGCAGGCACGATCAGCCATTTCGGGATCTCTGCCACGCGCAGGAACAGGCGCATCGACAGCACCGACACGACCAGCATCATCAGCGAGGCGACAGCCATCGCAATGAACATGCCGTAGACCAGATCACCGTGATCCATGATCAGACGGGGGCCTACGGAAATGCCGTGCACCATCAACGATGCCATCAGGATGGCATCCACCGCAGAGCCGGGAATGCCCAGCCCGATCAGCGGGATCAAACCGCCGCCTGCGGTGGCCGAATTCCCCGCCTCGGACGCCACAACCCCGTCAGGGTTGCCCTTGCCAAAGCTGTCAGGCGTTTTGGAGGCGCGTTTGGCCTGATCATAAGCCACAAGGTTGGCGATGGACCCGCCCGCACCGGGCAGCGCGCCAATCAAAACGCCCACAACAGAGGACCGGATCAGGTTGACCGGACGCATCAGCACCTCGCGCATGACTTTCCATGTCTGGAAATCGATGGCGCCGGTGACCAGCGCATTGCCTGACCGGACCGATGCGGCGTCCTCGACCTCGGACACCAGCTGCGAGATCGCGAAGATCCCGATGAGCACCACCAGAAACGGCAGGCCGGTTTCCAGCATCTCGATCCCGAAATCGAACCGTGGCCGCCCCATGATGGGGTCGGTGCCGACAGTCGACATGGCCAGACCGATCAGACCCGCCAGCAGACCGCGCACCACGGACTGGCCCACAAGGCTTGCCACGATGGTCAGGGCAAAGACGATCAGCGAAAAATACTCCCACGGGCCAAGTTTGACCGCGAACATCGCCAAGGGCGGTGCCGCGACGATCAGAACCAGCGTGGACAGGATGGTGCCGAAAAACGACGCCCAGACCCCAAGCGACAGGGCGCGCCCCGGCTCTCCATTGCGGGCCATGGGAAAGGCGTCAAACGTTGTCGCAACCGAGGACGGGGTGCCCGGAATGCCCAGAAGCGCGGCAGAAATCAGACCGCCGGTGTAGCCCCCGACATAGACCGACAGCATGACCGCAATGCCTTGCAGCGGCTCCATCGTGAAGGTCAGCGGCAAGGTCAGGACAATCGCCATGGTCACGGTAAAGCCCGGAATGGCAGCGGCAATGATGCCTGCAACCGATCCCGCCAGCATAAAGACCAGCGTCGACAGGGTGAAAATCTGCGCAATTGCCGATGCAAAATCTGCCATCTCAGAACACTCCGCGCGGCAAGAAGACGGTAAAGCCTTCGGCGAACAGCCAGTTCAGACCGAAGGAAAAGACCAGCGCCACGGCCAGCGCGATGGACACGGTGACAGGTCCACGCGGCATCAGCACCATTTGCAGGCCGAAGACAAAGACAAGGCTTGCCCATTCAAAGCCCGCCACAGGAATGGCAAGGATATAGACGCCAAAGGCGATCAGGCAGACAAAGACCAAAGCCCGCCGTTTGACCCAGGCTGCGGTCTGCGCCCCGAAGGCCCCCCACGCGTGGCGCGGGATCTTGCGCAGCGCGTCGACGATGGCAATGCCCGCCACCAAGACGATTGCGCCAAAGACCGCGCGCGGGAACGCGCCCGCGCCCAGTGTTTCAAACCGCGATGTGGGGATGGCACCTGCGGACACAAATAGCGCCGCCGACACCAGCCCGATCACGATGTAGCTGAGAAGGCGGGCAATCTCGCCCGCCTCCCGTACCTTGGTGTCAGGCGTGTTGCTCACGGTGCAAGAACCTCGGACAGGGATTTCACGGTCGCGTCGAGTGCGGCGAGATAATCGCGATAGCCCTCTTGGCCGCGGAACATTACGTCGGCACCGGCATTATTGGTCTGCTCAATGTAGGTCGGGTCCTTGGACAGCTCTTCCAATGCCGCCTCCATTGTGGCGCGCGCGGCCTCGGGTGCGCCGCCGGGCATGACGATGCCACGGGTGACCATCAGCTCCAGATCGCTGCCCAGCTCTTTAAATGTCGGCACATCAGGCACAGCATCTAGACGGTCGGTGGAGCCTGCGGCGAGGAATACCAGATCGCCGTTTTCGACGAACTGCAACGACGACGAGATATCACCGATGGCGATGTCCAGATTGCCGCCGACCAGCGCACGAATGCGTTCGCCGGTGCCCTCGTAGCCCACGTATTTGAACTGCAGATCATAGGCCTGTTCGATCATCGCCGCGTGCAGATGCGGCACACCGCCCAAGGTCACGCCGATTGTGATCTCGCCGGGGTGCGCCTTGGCGTAGTCAACGAATTCCTCGAACGTGCTGTAGTCTTCGGTGGGATGCGCCACGAGGAACTGCGGCGAGGCGGTCATCAGCGCGATCGGATCGAAATCGTCCCATGCCAGATCGGTGACGCCGGTTTCGGTCGCAACCAGCAGACCTTCGTGCACCAGCGAGATGGTGTAGCCGTCCGCATCGCGGCGCGACACTTCGCGCAGACCCACGGTGCCGCCCACGCCGGGCATATTGATGATCGGCATGTCCACGCCAAGGTAGGGCTCGATGTTGCCCGCCACCAGACGCATCAGCGTGTCGGACCCGCCACCGGGCGACCACGGCACGATGAATTCGACGGCGCGATCAGGATAATCCTGTGCGGCGGCAGGTGTGGCAATCGCCGTCGCAGCGGCAAAGAGGGCAGCGAGCCCGGTGCGGAATGTCATGGAATATCTCCCTGTAAGGAAAGGCGGTACGCCGCCCTGTTTGTGATTTCAAAACGCTACCACAAGAGTTTCCTACACAAAGCGCGAATTATTTGCCTTTAAAGTAAGATTTGCTTAACTTATGGTGATGGACACGCGACAACTCGAAACCTTTCTTGCGGTGGTGCAGCACGGTGGATTTGCCGCAGCGGCCCGCGCTGTGCATCTGACGCCCTCTGCGGTCAGCCAGCAGATCTCGGCTTTAGAGGCGGAGATGGGCGCCGAATTGTTCGACCGTTCCCGCCGTCCGCCCGCCCTGACCACGAAGGGGTCAGAGGTGCTGCGCGCGGCCACCGCCATCACCCGCATCGCCCGCGAGACAAAGGCCACCGTCGCCGGGGGCGAGGTGCGCGGTACGCTGGCCTTTGGCACGCTGCGCACCGGCGCCAGCAGCATCGTTCCGCGCGCCTTGGCCGATGTGAAATCGGGCTACCCCGAGCTCGATTTTCGCCTGCGCATCGGCATGTCCGAGGAACTGATGTCCGAGGTCGCATCAGGGCAGCTTGACGGGGCGCTGGTGGCCGATCACGTGGCGGTCCCGCCCAGCCTGCGCTGGACGCCGGTTGTGTCCGAGCCGCTGGTGGTGGTCATGCCGCCGGGCGTGTCGGGCAAGACGCTTGAGCAACTGGTGCGCCATGTGCCCTACATCCGCTACCGCACGCGTGTCCCCTTAGCGCGCCAGATCGATACAGAGATTGCACGGCTCGGCGTGACCCCGCGACAGGTCGTATCCGTCAACACAATGACGGCCGTGGTGGGCTGCGTGCGGGCGGGGCTGGGATTTGCAATCATTCCGTATGTGGCGTTGCAGGATGCGTTGACCTCATCGCTGGGATGGTTTCCCTTTGGCGCGCCGCCGCTGCATCGCAGGCTGGGCGTGGTCCAGCGCCCCGATTCTCGCCGCGCGGAGGTGCTCGCAACGCTCAGCGAAGCGTTGCACCGCGCGGGCCAACCCATTGACGACAACGACTGAAAGACCGCGCCATGACAAAAACCACCGCGACCACGCTGGATGATCTTGCGGCGCGCGCCATATCGCTCGCCGCTGAAGGACGGCGCACATTTATCGCCATCGCAGGCGCGCCCGGATCGGGAAAAAGCACCACGGTGGAGCGTCTCGCCCAACGCATACAGGCGCAAATGCCCGATGCGACCGCGATCCTGCCGATGGACGGCTTTCACTATGACGATGCGGTCCTGCACGCGCGCGGGCGCCATCCGTGGAAAGGCGCGCCCGATACCTTCGACACAGGCGGATTGCTCAGCGTTTTGCGCAGGTTGCGCGACGCGAATGAGGGCTCGGTCGCCGTTCCGGTTTTTGACCGCGATCTTGAAATTTCACGCGGGTCTGCCCGGCTGATTGCGCGCGACACCCCCATCATTCTGGTCGAAGGGAACTACCTGCTGCTGAACCAGCACCCGTGGACCGACCTGCACCCGATGTTCGATCTGACCGTGATGATCGACGTGCCGGAGGCAGAGCTTGCCCGCCGTTTGCGCGCCCGCTGGAACGGCTACGGCCTGAGCGCGGCAGACATCCAGACCAAGCTGGAACACAACGACCTGCCCAACGGACGTTTGGTTGCCACCCAAAGCATCCCCGCCGATCTGACACTGACCCAAAAATAAACCCCGCCCCGGCTGAACCGGAACGGGGCGATACCTAATCTGGCGGCAGATTATTCCGCAGGCGCCTCACCAAAGGTCGCAAGGTAGGCGATCACGTTGGTGCGCTCTTCCTCTTTGCGCAGACCGGCAAAGGCCATCTTTGTCCCCTTCGCGTAATCACGCGGCTTTTCCAGAAACGCTGCAAGCTCTTCGGGGGTCCAAGTCTTGCCCTCTGCGTTCATCTCCTGGAACACGTTGGAGTAGCGAAAATCCTCGACCGCGCCGACGGGGCCATTCACGATGCCGTTCAACACCGGGCCCACGCGGTTCTTGGCGTCTTCACCGACCTGATGGCAGGCTTTGCATTTGTTGAACACACGCTCGCCTGCCTCGGCGTCACCGGGCACGGCGTGGCTTTCGGCCAGACCCATCACGGGGAGGACGGCCAGAAAGCTGGCGGCGATTGCTTGCTTGATCATGACGTACCTTTCGGTTTCCTGTTTCTTCCGCACCTGTGGGACCGTCCGGCCGCCACGATTGCGCTGTCCTTGCACATCTAATGGCGCGGCGCGGAAAATCCACCGATGCACCTGCGCGACCAAACGGCAGGCTCGGACCAGACAATAAACCACGCGCCCGATTTGTCCGGTGGTTAGAACGTCGCAGGGGCGGCGCGGCATTTTACGGATGCGGCGCAGGTGTCCAGCCGCTAGGCTGCATGCACCCGCAAGATGGATTGGATGCCGATGATGTTGACCCGTGTTGTGTTCTGTCTGTGTCTGTGGATCTGCGCTCTGCCCGCCCATGCGCAAAACCGCGCAGCGGTTGAGGCGCAGTATCAGAACTGGCTTACCCAAACGGTCTGGCCGCGTGCGCGCCGCGCCGGTGTCTCGCAAGGCACGTTTCGCAACGCCTTTGACGGGGTGCGGCTGAACTGGGATCTGCCTGATCTGGTGCCCCCCGGTGCAGCCCCGCCCAAACAACAGCGCCAACGGCAGGCGGAATTCGGCAATCCTGCCAAGTATTTCAGCCGTGGCGGGCTGGATGGCGCGACCACGCAGGGGCGCCGCATGGCCGCGCGCCATGCGCAGGCCTTGGCACGCGCAGAACAGACCTATGGCGTGCCGGGGCGGATCATTCTGGGCATCTGGGGCCGTGAAAGCGCCTATGGCGCGGCGCCGATCCCGCACAACGCCTTTGAGGTACTGGGCACCAAGGGCTTCATGTCCACCCGCGCCCCTTATTTCACCGATGAGCTGATCGCCCTGCTGCAAATCGCCGAGGCCCGACACGCCCCCGCCGGTCAAATGCGCAGCAGCTGGGCGGGCGCATTGGGGCAGCCGCAGTTCATGCCCTCGAACTTTCTGAAATACGCCGCCGATGGCAATGGCGACGGACGGGCCGACATCTGGCAGTCCGAGGCCGACACCATCGCGTCGATTGCCCGCTACCTGCAGGCCCATGGCTGGCAAAGCGGGCGGGACTGGGGGTTCGAGGTCGAGGTCCCGAGTTCCGTCAGCTGCGCCATGGAAGGTCCCGACGGCATGCGCCCCATCGCG
Organism: Sagittula sp. SSi028; assembly: GCF_048553715.1. Lineage (NCBI taxonomy): Bacteria > Pseudomonadati > Pseudomonadota > Alphaproteobacteria > Rhodobacterales > Roseobacteraceae > Sagittula > Sagittula sp. SSi028. The sequence continues at coordinate 58,262 of NZ_JBLZNC010000007.1, forward strand.
GATTGGGTCAAAATGGGCATCACCCGTGTGGGCGGAAAGACCTTTCCGGCGGCGGAATTGCGGGCCAAGGGGTCCCTGCTTATGCCCGCAGGTCGCTATGGTCCGGCCTTTATCGTCACGCCGAATTTCTATGTACTCAAGGATTACAACACCAGCGATCTCTATGCGCTGTTTGTTGGCCACGTGGGCGACCGCATCCAATACGGGATGGGTGATTTCAACGGATCTTGGCGGCAAACGGGCGCGCTGTTGCGGTCAGACGTGGCGCAGATGCAGCGCGCGCTGGAACGGATGGGCCATGACGTGGGCGGCGCGGACGGTTTGGCGGGGTTCAAAACCCGCCGGTCCATCGGCAAATGGCAACAGGCCAGCGGCCAGCCCGCCACCTGCTGGCCCACACCAGAGATGAGAAAGACGCTGCGATAGCTTGCACTTAGGGCGGCTTGGGGTTTGACTGCCTCCCATTCGGGAGGAAAAGCATGACAGAATCATCTATTGACAGCCAGTGGAACGGGCCGGTCCTGACCCTGACGATCAACGGCCCCCAAAGCCGCAATTCGATCAGCGGACCACAGTTTGACGCATTGCGCGCGACGGTTATCGACGCGCCTTTGCAGGGCGCGCGGGCCATCGTGATCACCGGCGCGGCGGGCTATTTCTGCTCCGGCGGCAACATCCATAAGCTCAAGGAAAGCGCTGCGCGCCCCCGTGCGCAGTCCGCTGCCGGTACGGATGCGCTGAACGCCATGATACGCGCGGTGCATGATGCGCCGGTGCCGGTGATCTGCGCGATGGAGGGGGGCGCGGCTGGTGCCGGGGCGTCGCTGGCGCTGGCCTGCGATATGATCGTCGCGGCGGAGGGGGCCTCGCTCGTGATTGCCTATGTCAAGGTGGGCCTGTCCCCCGATGGCGGCGCGACCCATTTCCTGCGCAGCGCCCTGCCCCGCCAACTGGCGATGGAGATGTGTCTGCTCGGGCGTCCGATGCCGGTGGAACGGCTGCATCAATTCGGCGTGGTCAACGAAGTGGTGGCCAAGGGCGCGGCATTGGCGCAGGCCACTGACTTGGCCGCCCGTCTCGCCCGCGGTCCTGCACAGGCCATCGCCACCATCAAACACGAGGTCAACACAGCCCCCCGCAACGATCTGCTGACCCATCTCGCGCTGGAGGCGGACGGCATCAACCGCGCGCGCTACGGCGCTGAAGCGGCCGAGGGGCTGGCGGCCTTTCTGGAAAAACGCAAACCGGACTTCCCCAGCGCATAATCTTGCATAATTTCCCTCACAGGTATTTTCGCCGGACAGCTTGTCCAAGCGTCGCTCTGCAATAGAACATGCTATGGACAAGCATTCCCTTGCAGAGAGCGCTCTGCCACAGGTAGTTTTGGCCCAAGGGAGACAGCCGAAAGGTCGGAGAATATGCAGGATTTCGGAGAGGCCTTCGCGCTTGCCTTTGGGCTGGTGCTGCGTCCTTCGGGCGATCTTCTGGAGATCGTCGGCCTGTCGTTGCAGGTCAGCCTGTCCGCCTGTCTGCTTGCTTGCCTGATCGGCCTGCCTTTGGGGGCCTGTCTGGCGGTCAGCCGGTTTCGCGGGCGCGGCGCGGCCTTGGTGTTGCTCAACGCGCTGATGGGATTGCCGCCGGTGGTGGTGGGGCTGCTGGTGTACCTCGCATTGTCGCGGGCAGGTCCGCTGGGGTTTCTTGGACTTCTCTATACCCCCGGCGCGATGATCCTTGCACAGACCATTCTGATCACGCCCATCGTAGCGGCCCTGTCGCGGCAGGTTCTGGAAACCCTGCATGCCGAATACGCCGACCAGTTCCGGTCGCTGTGCCTGACCCCGTGGCAAACCATGTCAGCGCTTTTGTGGGATGCGCGCGCCGCGCTTGTGACCGTCGCCTTGGCCGGGTTCGGGCGCGCTGTGGCCGAGGTCGGCGCGGTCATGATCGTTGGCGGCAATATCGACCATCTGACCCGCGTAATGACCACAGCCATTGCGCTGGAAACCTCCAAGGGGGAGTTGGCGCTCGCGCTCGCGCTGGGTGTGGTTTTGATGTTCATCGCGCTGGCCGTGAATGCCGCCGTCCAGTTGCTGCGACTGCGCGACACCACGCCGGAGGCCGCGCATGCGTGATCTCGGGATGCTCAGTGGCGTGGTCCAGCGGGGCAGCCCGCCTTTGCGGATGCGCGGTGTCGGCCTGACCCTTGGCGGTCGGCGGGTGCTACAGGATCTTGACCTTACGCTTGATACGCCCGGCATCACCGTGCTGATGGGGCCGAACGGCACGGGCAAAACGCAGGCGCTGCGGGTGATGCACGGACTGCAGGCCCCCGATCGCGGGCAGGTCCACTGGGGTGATACCCCCGCCGCGCAAGCCACAGCGCGCCAAGCGCTGGTGTTCCAGAAACCCGTCCTGCTGCGCCGCTCGGTCGCCGCCAATATTGATTTTGTCCTGAAGGCGCGGGGACGCGACCGCAGCCTTGGGCCCGCGCTGTTGGAACACGTAGGCCTTGCGGACAAGGCCCGCCAACCGGCGCGCGCCCTGTCCGGCGGAGAGGCACAGCGCCTTGCATTGGCGCGCGCGCTGGCCCTGTCGCCAGAGGCGCTGTTGCTGGATGAACCGACCGCCAGCCTTGATCCCGCATCGGTCATGGCCATCGAAGGCATCATCGCGCAGGCCAGTGCCAGCGGCGTGAAGGTCATCCTTGTGACCCATGACATCGGGCAGGCCCGACGACTGGCCGATGATGTGGTGTTCCTGCATCGCGGTCAGGTCATGGAACACAGCCCCGCCATTCAGTTTTTTCCCCGTCCCAGCAGCGCTGCGGCGCGGGATTTCATCAACGGCAGGATTGTCGTGTGACCCACTAACCGATTGGGAGACATCATGAAGCTTGTACAATTGACGCTGGCAGCCCTGCTGGCGACGCCCTCTGTTTGCCTTGCGGCAGAGGGGTCGATTATCGTGCAATCCACCACCTCGACCGCCAATTCCGGTCTGTATGACCACCTGCTGCCCGCCTTCACCGACGCCACCGGCATCACCGTGAATGTCGTGGCTGTCGGCACGGGTCAGGCAATCAAAAACGCGGCGAATTGTGATGGCGATCTGCTGCTGGTGCACGCCAAACCCGCCGAGGAAAGCTTTGTCGCGGATGGCTTTGGCACCCAGCGGACGGATCTGATGTACAACGATTTCGTCATTGTCGGCCCCGCCGATGACCCCGCAGGGATCGCAGGCAGCACGGATGTCACAGCGGCCCTGTCGACGTTGGCGGAAAGCGGCGCGCTCTTTGCCTCGCGCGGGGATGACAGCGGCACCCACAAGAAAGAGCTGGCGTTGTGGCAAGACGCGGGCGTCGACCCCGCTGCGGGGTCCGGCACATGGTACCGCGAGACCGGATCGGGCATGGGGGCTACGCTGAACGCCGGGCTGGGCATGGGCGCCTATGTGATGACCGACCGCGCCACTTGGATCAGCTTTGGCAACAAACAGGACTACCAGATCGCGGTGCAGGGCGATGACGCGATGTTCAACCAATACGGCGTCATTCCGGTCAACCCCGAGGCCTGCCCGCAGGTGAATTTCGACGCAGCCAGCGTCTTTGCCGATTGGCTGCTGTCACCGCCGGGCCAAGAGGCCATCGCCGCCTATCAGGTGGACGGACAACAGCTGTTCTTTCCCAACGCGCCCGAACAAGGTAGCTAGGTCGGCGGGCATGCCGGTCCCGACCGGGGTTAAGGAGGGCCAATGGCAGAGCATGAATTCCTGACAGTTCCGGAACTGGCCGAGCTGTTGCGCCTGAAGGATCGCAAGATCTACGACCTCGCCGCCACGGGCGAGGTCCCCTGCACCCGCGCCACGGGCAAGCTGTTGTTTCCGGTGGCAGGCATTCGGGCGTGGTTGGACACACATTCCAGCGGCGCGGTGTCGAAACCGCCGCGCCCTGCGGTGATGTTGGGCAGCCACGATCCCCTGCTGGATTGGGCGATCCGTGAATCCCGCTGTGGCCTTGCCACATACTTCGACGGCTCCTCTGACGGGATTGCCCGCTTTCGCCGCCGTGAAGGGGTGGCTGCGGGGCTGCATCTTCTCGACCCGGAGGGCCGCGAATGGAACACGCCGCGCGTGGCGCGGGATTGCGCGGGGCAGAACGCCGTTCTGGTGCGTTTTGCCACGCGGGCGCGGGGATTGGTTCTGGGCCGCGATGCGACGGGGATCACAGGCATGGGTGATCTTGCCGGACGGCGGATCGTGCCCCGACAGCCCGAATCCGGCAGCGACGTGCTGTTCGCACAGCTTGCCCGTGACGCGGGACTGTCGCTCGACAGCCTTGAACACACAGACATCGCGCGCACGGAAACCGAAGCGGTTCAGGCGCTGGCACGGGGCGAGGCCTGCGCCACGCTGGGACTGGAATCCGTGGCCCGCGATTTTGGTCTGCCCTTCGTCCCGCTGATCGAGGAACGCTATGATCTGATCGTAAACCGTCGCGCGTGGTTCGACACCCCATTGCAACGTCTGATGGTTTTCTGCCAATCAGAGGCCATGCAGGCACGGGCGGACCGGATGGGTGGATACGACCTGACCGGCTTGGGCACCGTGCGCTGGAACGCCTGAGGAGACCCCCAATGTTGCTTGCTTCGCCACAGGCCACGCGCTGGCTGGACGACGACACCCACCGTTTGTTTCTGGCCGAAGACGCCCGCCGTCAATTTGCGTTTTTCCGCCACAGCCTGCGCGCCGATGGCGGGTTTCATCAACTTGATGTCGATGGCACACCCCGTCCAACACAGGTGCAGGAACTGCACGCCACCACACGGATGATCCATTCCTTTGCCTTGGGCAAGCTGGCCGGTCTGGACAAGGGCGACGATATGATCGCCCACGGGCTGAGCTATCTGGGCGCGGGGCATCACGACGCGCAATATGGCGGCTATATCTGGGCGCGCGATGGCAAGGACATCAGCGACGGGCGCAAACTGGCCTATGGGCATGTCTTTGTCCTGCTCGCCGCTGCCAGCGCCCATGCCGCAGGGCATTCCACCGCTTTGGGTCTGTTGGATCAAGCCGATCAGGTGCTGACCCAACGGTTCTGGGAGGAAGACCACGGGCTGTTCGCGGACGAATGGAACCGCGACTGGACCCCGTTTTCCAGCTATCGCGGCATGAATGCCAATATGCACGGGGTGGAGGCCCTGCTTGCCGCGTTCGAGGCGACAGGCCGCAAGCATTTTCTTAAACGCGCAGGGCGCATCCTTTCGTTTTTTATGGACACCATCGCCCCACAGTATGATTGGCGCATTCCGGAACATTACACGGCGGACTGGCAGGTCGACCCCGCCTATGCGGGTGACCCGATGTTCCGACCGGCAGGCCACACGCCGGGACATTCGGTGGAATGGGCGCGGCTGTGGCTGCAATACGGGGCGCTGACCGGAACCGATGTCGAGGACGGCGCGCGCAAGATCGTGTATCGCGCCTTGCACGATGCATGGGACGAAAGCCGCGGCGGCGGTCTGATCTACACCTTGGACTTTGATGGCCAGCCCGCGATCCGAGACCGATACTGGTGGCCCGTGACTGAGGCCATCGGCGTTCTGGCCGCTTTGTTGAAAACCGGCGGCACCGCAGAGGACGAGGCATGGTACCACAAGATGTGGCAGTTTGCCGACGCGCATCTGATTGACCACAACCAAGGCGGCTGGTTCCCCGAGCTGGATGACGACAACCGCCCGAAGGCGCGGCAATTCGCGGGCAAGCCCGACATCTACCACGCGCTGCAGGCGGATATTCTGCCGCTCTTGCCGGAGCGGGCGAATATCTACGACGGTTTGCGGGCGCTCATTCCTCCCAAGCTGTGAGACGACGGTCGATGGTCTTGCGCGACACGCCCAAGCGTCGCGCAGCCTCGGCCCGGTTGCCCTCGCACAGGTCCAGAACATGCAGGATGTGGCGCTGCATCACCTGCTCCAGATTCTCGACAGCCCGCGCGCCAGTCACCTTTGAGTCGCCGGCAAATTCCGCTGGAAACCCGCCAAGGATCACCGAGCGTTCGATCAGGTTCTTGAGCTCGCGCACATTGCCGGGCCAGTGATAGCGGCTGAGCTTCAGCAAGGTATCTGCGGAAAGCTCCAACATCGGCAGGCCCAGCGTCGTCGACGACTGCTGCATGAACAGGGCGGAGAGTTCGGTGATATCCTCTAGCCGGTCCTTCAGGTCAGGCATATGGATGCGCACCACGTTCATGCGGTGATACAGATCGGCGCGGAAACGCCCCTTGGCCACGGCGGCGTCGAGATCGGCGTTGGTTGCAAACAGCAAACGCAGGTTCAGCGGGAATTCCCGCTCGGCCCCGATGGGCCGCACCCGCTGGTCTTCGAGCACACGCAGCAGCGCCGCCTGCACGACCTCAGGCATCTGCGCCACCTCGTCCAGAAACAGCGTCCCCCCGTCCGCGAGTAAGAACAGCCCCGGTTTCAGATCATCGCCCGGCCCGTTCACGCCGAACAGTTCCTGTGCGATGGTATCAGGCGCGATGGCCGCACAGTTGACAGGCACAAAGGGGCGTTCGGCACGATCAGACAGCCCATGCAGGGTGCGCGCGGCCAACTCCTTGCCCGTGCCGGACGCGCCGGTGAACAAGACCGGCGTCGGCAGGGGGGCGAGCGTTTTAAGCAGGCCGCGCACCTCTGTCAGCGCGGGCGATGTGCCCAGCAGCTTGCCCTGACCGTCGTGGTTCAGTTCGTGCCGCAGCAGCGTATTGTCCCGCCGCAGGTATTTGCGATCCAGCGTGCGCGCCACAGAGCCAAGGATCTGGTTGGCGCGAAACGGCTTGAGCACAAAATCCGAAACCCCCGCGCGCAACGCCGCAATGGCCGTTTCCAGATCGGCATAGGCGGTAATCAGGATGGTTTCCGCCATAAAGCCCAGCCGCCGCTGCTCTGCGACCCATTCCAGACCGGTCTTGCGCGGCATCACGTTGTCGAGGATCACCAGATCGAAATGGCATTCGTCCAGCTTGGCCGAGGCCTCGTCAGGTGAGGCGGCCAGTTCGACACGTTTGACCCGCGGCTGCAGCGTTTTGAACAGGAAGTTGCGCATGCCCGGCTCGTCATCGACGACCAGAACCTGCGCGCCTGCCAAATCGCTGCCGTAGTCCTCTGCCATCAGTCGATCCGGACGCTGCGATCATCCGCATGGGTTTGCGCCGTCGACAGGTTCAGCGCATTCAGACCGAACCAAGCCCCTGTCCCGATCACCGCCGCCGCCAGAATCCCAAGCAACACTGCCTTCATCTCTCACCTTCCTTTGTGGCCTGTTTCGGCCAACTCACCAAAAGTCGCGAAGGCCACAGCCCCACTGCATTGTCACAGCGGGGCGGTGGCGATCTGCCCGTCAGACGCCACAGCAAGCCCCTTGATGGGACCGCCGTGCCCTTTGGTTGGCATATTCCTGCGCGGTGGCGGGACAGGCCAACCAAAGCAAAACCATCGCCCGCCTGAGCGTGGCGGATCACTCCGCCGGTGTGTGGGACTTCAGCGCCTCGGGTGGGGCGGATGCCTCGCCCGCGGCCACCTTCTTTTCGTACCAGATCGAATGGTGCTGCACAGCCCAGTTCTCGTCCACCTGACCCGACCCCATGGCATCAAAGGCCCCTTCCATACCGACCGAGCCGATGTAGATATGGGCGATGATGATGGCCATCATGACAAAAGCGATGATCGCATGCCACAACTGGGCAAGCTGCATCTCTTCTTGCGGGGCAAGGTTCACCGGCAGCGGGTCCATCCCCAACAAGGACGGCACGCCGAGATCATTTGCCAGCAGGAACGATTTGGCAAACAGCGGCAGCTCCATCGGAAACAGCAGCGACAGGCCCGACACCGACACCGACGTCCCGAACAGCACCACCGACCAGAAGATGATCTTCTGGCCTGCGTTGAATTTCTCCGCAGGCGGGTGATTGTCACCCACGATGCCGCCGTATTGCTTGAACCAGATCAGGTCGAGCTTGTTGGGAATGTTGTGCCAGACCCACATAACGAACATCAAAACGATGCCCAGCATAAAGGCCCAGCTGACGTTGTTGTGGATGTATTTCGATCCGGTCAGCAGCCACGAATTCGCCTCATGGCCCATCAACGGGATCAGGAATTTCCGGCCGAACAGGGTGAACAGGCCGGTAAAGCCCAGCAGCACAAAGGACGAGGCCGTCATCCAATGCACCACACGTTCCAGCAGTTTGAACCGCTCGACCGTATGGCCGGTCTTGCCACCCTCGATCATGACCCGTCCACGCAGCACAAAGAACACCGCCAGCAGGCCGATGGTGCCCAACAACAGCCATCCGCCATAGGTGCGCAGCGGCCCCGCCCGGAATGTCAGCCACGGCATGCCGCCGTCCTGGATCATGACCTGGCCGACTTCGGTATTGGTGCTGACACGGGCATCGGGCAGTTTGTCATAGCGGATGGCACGCCACAGGTCCGAATCCGAGGCATTGCCCAGCGGCGACATCTCGCGCGGGGGCACGGCATCGCCGCCTGTGTTGCTGGACCGAAAGCTGTCGTCGATCTTTTGCCCTTCTTGACGGCGCAGAATATCCTCAAGCGTTTGCGCCCCGCCCGTTGCCTCCCGCGCGGCAGCCAGATCCAGCGCATCCTGCGGCGGGGCAGAAGGCGGTGCCAGCATGAATGAAAGCCCGGCCAGCACGGCCATGATCAGCAGGAGGCCCCAGACCCCGCGCGACCTTCCCTTGGAACGGTCTGTCATGTCGATCCCCACGAATTGCGTCACGGACCTGCGCCCGATTGGCGGTCCGTCAGTTTGGATGCAGGCCCTGCGGCCCACATGAAACATGATGTAGGCCGGGGATAATCCCCGGCCTACGGGAGCGTTACTGCCCCTTTTGGTCGTAGGCGGTGCCCCAGCCCCATGCGCCGGAGCCAAAGCCGCGCGCCACAACGCGTTCACGGTAGATGCCCGACACCACGTCGCCATCGCCCGCAAGAAGCGCCTTGGTAGAACACATCTCGGCACAGATCGGCAGTTTGCCTTCCGCGATGCGGTTACGGCCATACTTCTGGAACTCCTCTTGCGAGGTGTTCTCTTCGGGGCCACCGGCGCAAAAGGTGCATTTGTCCATCTTGCCGCGCGACCCGAAGTTGCCCGCCTGCGGATACTGCGGCGCACCAAAGGGGCACGCGTAAAAGCAGTAGCCGCAGCCGATGCACAGATCCTTGGAGTGCAGCACCACACCGTCATCGGTCTGGTAGAAACAATCCACCGGACAGACCGCCATGCAGGGCGCATCCGAGCAATGCATGCAGGCGACAGAGATCGAGCGTTCGCCCGGCTTGCCGTCCTGAATGGTCACCACGCGGCGGCGGTTGATGCCCCAAGGCACCTCGTGTTCATTCTTGCAGGCGGTGACGCAGGCGTTGCATTCAATGCAGCGTTCGGCGTCACAGAGAAACTTTGCTCTAGCCATATCAATCTCTCCTTATGCCGGCATGATCTTGCAGAGGGTGGCCTTGGTCTCTTGCATCTGAGTGACCGAGTCGTAGCCGTAGGTCTGCGCCGTATTGGTGGATTCCCCCAAAACGATGGGGTCCGCCCCTTCGGGGTATTTGGACCGCAGATCCTCGCCCTGAAAATGGCCGCCAAAGTGGAAGGGCATAAAGGCCACGCCTTCGCCCACACGTTCAGTGACCAGTGCCTTGACCTTGATCTTGCCGCCTTCGGGGCCTTCGACCCAGACCATACTCGCGTCGCGCACACCCAGATTGTTGGCATCACGGGTGTTGATTTCGATGAACATGTCCTGCTGCAACTCGGCCAGCCACGGGTTGGACCGGGTTTCATCGCCGCCGCCCTCGTATTCCACCAGACGGCCCGACGTCAGCACAATCGGATAGTCCTTGGAAAAGTCCTGCTTCTGGATCGACGCATACATCGTCGGCAGGCGGTAGAACTTGCGGTCGTCATAGGTCGGATAGTCTTCGACCAGATCGCGGCGGTTCGTGTACAGCGGCTCGCGGTGGACAGGGACCGGATCGGGGAAGGTCCAGACCACACAGCGTGCCTTGGCGTTGCCATAGGGCGCACAGCCGTGTTCGATCGCCACCCTCTGGATGCCGCCGGAAATATCCGTCTTCCAGTTGGTGTTCGGACCGGCCACGGCATCGATGGCCTCGCGTTCCTCTGCCGTCAGGTCGCCATCCCATCCCAGATCCATCAGCATTTGCATGGTGAACTCGGGGTAGCCGTCCTGCAGCTCTGCGCCGGGGTTCGACACCCCCTCGGCCAACAGGTTTTCCCCATTGCGTTCAACACCATAGCGCGCGCGGAACGGCAGACCGCCATCCTTTACGGGCAGATTGATGTTGTACAGGTTGGGCGAACCGGGGTGGTTCATCTCTGGCGTGCCCCAGCACGGCCATGGCAGACCGTAATAGTCCCCATCCGCCGGCCCACCATTGGCGCGCAGCGTGGTGCGGTCAAAGGTATGCTGGTTTTCCATGTGCATCTTCAGGCGTTCCGGCGACTGGCCGGTGTAGCCCACAGTCCACATGCCGCGGTTGTATTCGCGGGTTGTGTCCTCGATGTTCGGGGTCACCCCATCATCTTCGATGGCGATGTTGCGGAACAGGCGGTCGTGGAAGCCGAACTTTTTGGCAAACAGGCCGATGATCTCGTGATCGGGCTTGGATTCAAAGATCGGATCAACAACCTTCTGACGCCACTGGATCGACCGGTTCGACGCGGTGACCGATCCGGTGGTTTCAAACTGCGTACAGGCCGGCAGCAGATAGACGCCATCGGTGCGGTCATGCAGCACGGCAGAAACCGTGGGATACGGGTCGACAACGACCAGCATATCCAGCATTTCCATCGCCTTCTTCATCTCGACCATACGGGTCTGAGAGTTCGGCGCATGGCCCCAAAGCACCATCGCCCGCACATTGTTCGGCTGGTCGATGTTGTCCGCGTCTTCAAGGATACCGTCGATCCAACGCGACACCGGAATACCGGTCTCGTACATCAGATCCTTGTCCTTCCCATTGGCGCCTTTCATCTTGGCGAACTGACCGTTGAGCCAGTCAAAATCCTCGCCCCAAACGCGGCACCAGTGCTCCCACGATCCTTTGGCCAGACCGTAATAGCCCGCCAGCGTGTGCGACAGAACGCCAAGGTCGGTGGCCCCTTGCACGTTGTCGTGGCCACGGAAAATGTTGGTGCCGCCGCCCTCGACGCCCATGTTTCCCAGAGCCAGCTGAAGGATACAGTACGCGCGGGTGTTGTTGTTGCCGGTGGTGTGCTGCGTGCCACCCATACACCAGATCACGGTGCCGGGTCGGTTGTTGGCCAGCGTCCGCGCCACGCGGTGCATCTGCGATTCCGGCACACCGGTCACGCGCTCGACTTCGGCGGGGTTCCACTTAGCCACTTCCTCGCGGATCTGGTCCATGCCCCAGACACGGGTGCGGATGAATTCCTCATCCTCCCAACCGTTTTCAAAGATGTGCCACAGCAGACCCCAGACCACCGCCACGTCAGAGCCGGGGCGGATACGAACGAATTCATCCGCATGCGCCGCTGTCCGGGTAAAGCGCGGGTCGCAGACGATCATCGGTGCGTTGTTTTGCTCTTTCGCGCGCAAAACATGCAGCAAGGACACCGGGTGCGCCTCGGCTGGGTTGCCGCCGATGATAAAGATCGCACGGCTGTTGTGGATGTCATTGTAGCTGTTGGTCATGGCGCCGTAGCCCCATGTGTTCGCAACGCCCGCAACGGTGGTCGAGTGACAGATCCGCGCCTGATGGTCGACGTTGTTGGTGCCCCAATAGCGCGCGAATTTCTGGAACAGGTAGGCCTGTTCGTTGTTATGCTTGGCCGATCCCAGCCAATAGACAGAATCCGGTCCGCTTTCGTCGCGGATCGACATCATGCGGTCGCCGATCTCGGTGATGGCCTCTTCCCAAGAGATGCGCACCCATTCCCCGTCGACTTTCTTCATCGGGTATTTCAGGCGGCGTTCGCCGTGGGTGTGTTCACGCACCGATGCGCCCTTGGCGCAGTGGGAGCCAAGGTTGAACGGGCTGTCCCAGCCGGGCTCCTGCCCGGTCCAGACGCCGTTTTGCACCTCGGCCATGACGGTACATCCGACGGAACAATGGGTGCAGACCGATTTCTTGATTTCGACGTTGCCGGTGGCCGCTGTTGCGGCGGCTGCGGGCTGAACAGTGCCACCTGTCGCGGCAATCGCTGCCATTCCCCCGATCGCCAGACCCGATCCGCGCAAGAACCCGCGGCGGTCAACCGAGGTCTTGGAAACCTCGGACAGGATCGAAGTCCGCTGGGGGCGTCGCGCAACCCCGTTGGTCTTTTTCCTAAGCATGTGTCTCTCTCCCTTGCGCATCCGGACAGGGGTCCGGACTAGCTTGGTTGGCTCTTGACGTCGGGCAGTCGGGCCTCACGCAACCAGTCGCCTGTCGTCGGTTATCAGGTCCGCGTTGCTGCGGGCTCTGGGCTTTTTTGGCGCGCTCAGAAGCGTGCGGAGTCGAGATACGCGCGGGTGTGCGCGGTGTCCTGCATCCGGCTGGATGACAGATCGGGTGTGGCGGCTTCGGCCTGCGTTCCGGTGGTGGCAACCGCCACGGCAGCCGCAGGGGCCGCTGTGCCCGCCAGTTTCAGAAAGTCGCGGCGCGTGGCCTCTTTGTCCGACATTCTGCTCTCCCTTTGATGGATGTGCCTGCGGCACCTCCGGTTCCGACCCCTGCGGGCCGCTCGATGCGCAAGGGGGCGCCCCCTTGCAGGTTCAGCTCAGGTCAGGCGGAAGGCCTCCGCCTCGATCTCCATAAAGCTGCGGCCGATGCTGCCGACGGGGGCGTAGAACACCGACCCTTTCGCGGCTTCGAGATCGGCAAAGAAATGCCCCGCCCAAGGTGCGATATGCTTGGCAAAGAATTCCTTCTGCTGCGCCAGATCGGCCGCAGGGCCAAACCGGCCCACGATCAGGGCGCCCATCATCTCCATCAGCGAGGCTATATTGTCTTCGGGTTCGAACACCGTGTCGGCGCGGGCCAGACCACGGCGGGTCATGTCCAGACGCAACGCCGCCAGCGGCTTTTCGTTCAAAAATCCGGTCATGTAATAGGACGCGTAGGGCAGCAGTTCGCCCCGACCCAAACCGATGAAAAGCTTGTTATATTCGCTTTGGACGGTTTTGGGCTTTGTCACCTTGGCCATTTTGGCCAGCGTTGTGATCGCCTGCCCCAGATCGGTGGCGTCACCGGACAGGCTGGCGGTCTGCGCCAACAGCATCTCGTCGGGCGGGGCGGCAAGGATCAGGCCGAGGAAATTATAAAGATCCGCGCGCAGGCGGTCCTCTTCGGCGATTGTCGGGGCGGGTGCTGCGGTCATGCGCGTCCTTCCGTGTCCTCGAACCGGAACCGCATGCGCCGTGCGCCGGACGGCATGGGCGGTTCGTCGTCCTGTGGGGTATCACTTAGCGGAGTTTCTTCTGCGTCAATGGTTTGCGCCGCATCCGCCGTCATTTGGGTCGGTGGCTCGGGCAGGTCTTCGTCGGTGGCGGGTTCGCACGATGCCTGCTCTGCCTTGGCCTCTGCCGCGCGGGCGGCCTCGGCTGCCTTGTCGAACATGCCTTTGCCGACCTGATAGACGGTTTGCATACCTTCGACGACCAGCGCCGCGTCGGTGTAATCCTCGCCGTATTCCACCAGCCCGTCGAGATTGGCCAGAACGGGGTTGAGCCGCCACAACCGGCGCAAGGCCCGTGTTTTCAACCGCTGCGGCAGAGCGGTGCGCAAAAGCGCTTGCACCTCTTCGGGGCTGTCCATCTCGTCAGGGTCGCGCAGCCCTGCCTCGGCCAACAGCTCCGCGTCGTCGCGTTCGGCAAGCGCTTGCTCCGCCTCGGCAAGGCGCGCGTCCTCGGCAGCTTGCGCCTCTTGCAGCTGCTCCTCGGCGACGGCGGCCTTGCGGCGTTCCCAGAAACCGCCGCTCATTGCATCCGTCTCCGCTTCAGCGCGGGCGAGGCATAGATATCGCCCGCCTTATGAATGCGTGGATCGCCGATGCCGTCCTCGTGCAAATCAACGCGCGCATTGCGGCGCTTGCGTTTGACGAACACCTCTTCCTCGTAGAATTCCTCGATGAAGCTGCGCACCCACGCCACCAGCCCCTCGGGCATCGGCACCTTTTCCACCAGCTCGTCGCCGCTGTCGGTGTAATCCTGCGCCTCGTAGGGAGAGGCGGTCACGCGCAGAATTTCATAAGGGTGCTCGCCCGTCACCGGACGCATGATCACATAGATGCTGGGCACCGCATCGCTGAGGCCGGTCAGATAGGCCTCTGCCTCGGCGCCGTGCAGCTCCAGAACCGGCGTGTCGGCGTGATATTCTACCGCATCGCCTTCGCGGCGCAGTTCCCGCCAATCCGCAGGCGCAGCCCCCGGCAGAACCGCAACCGCCCGCCACGCCCATTTCGCCCAACGGGTGACACCGGGCGTCCGTCGCAGGACGACCCCCACCGGCATGGTGCGATAGGCCTTTGGGTTGTGGATCACGGTGTTCCTCCTTGGCTGCAAACGGTGGCGTATCCCGCCTGTGGGCAAAAGCGGTTTCCGAGCGATTTCAGCGCTTCACCGGTTTTCGGGTCAAATTGTCCAGCCCCTCCACCCCTCACATAGCGCGATGGACATTCTGTCCAACTTGATTAATTCGCTCAGTTTTCGGGCAGTTTGAAAACACCCGAATCACCCCGCCGCGAAACCCGCCGCACTGCAGAGGCCCCCGTGATGCACGCCCCTTGAAATCGGTTGTCGGCGACCGAGAATCATGTGTAGCTAACCGCTCGTCGGGCCGCAAAACCGGTGCCGACCGCGTCCAGAAAACAGGTGGGAAAAATGTCTAAGACACTGATTACATGTGACTGTCTGGGCAGCCAATCCATTGACGCAGCCGCCTTGGATCAGCAGTCGGACCTTGACGTGCGCCCCCCCTGTTCGGCCCTGTGCACCCGCGATATCGCCCTTGCACAGGAAGCGTTGACGCAAGGGGATGCAATTTTTGCCTGCACGCAGGAAGAGGCCACATTCACAGCCCTCGCAGAGGACATGGGCCTGACCCCGCCCCCCCTGCTGGACCTGCGTGATCGCGCCGGGTGGAGCGATGACCCCGCCCCGAAACTACCCAAAATGTCCGCCTTGCTGGCAGAGGCGCAATTGCCCGCAGCCCCGGAAAAGACATTCGACGTAATCTCGGAAGGGTTGTGCCTGATTGTCGGCGCGCCAGAGGTGGCGTTGATGGCGGCAGAACAGCTCAAGGATCATCTGGGTGTGACCGTGCTGCTGCCCGATGGCGCTGACGTGCCGGATACCCGCGCCTATGACGTGGTAACGGGCCGGTTGCGGCAGGCCAGCGGCGCGCTTGGCCGGTTCGAGGTCACGATTGATGCGCTGCGCATGATCGAGCCCGAAGGGCGCGGCCCCCTGACCCTGACGCCGCCGCAGGATGGCGGGCGGTCGGACTGCGACATTCTGCTGGATCTGCGCGGCGAGACCCCGTTGTTTCCCGCCCATGAAAAGCGCGACGGCTATCTGCGCGCCGAACCCGGGCACCCCGCAGGCGTGGCTGCCGCCATTCTTGCCGCCTCGCATTTGACCGGCACCTTTGAAAAGACGCTGCATGTGCGGATGGAGCCGCTGCTGTGCGCCCATTCCCGCGCCGAACAGGTGGGCTGTACCCGCTGCCTTGATCTGTGTCCGACCGGGGCAATCCTGCCCGCCGGGGAACATGTGTCTGTCGATCCGCTGATCTGTGCAGGCTGCGGGGCCTGTTCTGCAGCCTGTCCCTCCGGCGCGATCAGCTATGACGCCCCGCCCGTGGATGAGGTCATGCGCCGCGTGCAAACGCTGGCGAAGGCCTATCTGGATGCAGGCGGCAGCGCCCCACGGCTGCTGGTGCATGACGCCGAAGGGGCAGAGATGATCCGGCTCAGCGCACGCCACGGGAAGGGGCTGCCTGCCGATGTCATCCCTTTGGAGCTTCCCAAGGTCGGAGCCTTTGGTCATGCGGAAATGATTGCCGCGCTGGCGGCTGGCTTTGCGTCCGTGGCCATGCTTCCGTCCGCTGGGGGCGATGCGGCGGCGCTTGCGGCGCAGATGGCGCTGGCCACGGCCATCGGCGGGGACAATCGCATTGCCTTGATCGACACGCGCGACCCCGACGCCATGAGCGATGCGCTGTACGACACCGCCTCCCCTGCCCCCGTGGACCAGCCGGTGCGCCCCATGGGCACCCGTCGCCAGATCACCCGACAGGCTGCGCGGGCATTGCATCCCGACACCGACCAGATCCCCCTGCCCCAAGGCGCGCCCTATGGGGCCGTTCTGGTGGATCAGGACGCCTGCACCTTGTGTTTGTCTTGCGTGTCGCTGTGCCCCTCCGGCGCTTTGGGCGACAACCCCGACCGGCCCGAGCTGCGGTTTCAAGAGGACGCCTGCCTGCAATGCGGCATCTGCGCCACCGCCTGCCCCGAAACGGCCATCACGCTGGAACCGCGTCTGGATCTGACCAAAGGCGCGCTGGACCAGAAGATCCTGAAAGAGGAAGAGCCCTTTGCCTGCATCGAATGCGGATCGCTGTTTGGTGTCAAATCAACTGTCGAGCGCGTGATGCAAAAGCTTGAAGGGCACGCCATGTTCGGCGGCGACCGGCTGCGCATGATCCAGATGTGTGACGATTGCCGCGTGAATGCGCAGTATCACGCGGAAAACAATCCCCTCTCGGGCGGGGAACGCCCGCGCACCCGCACCACCGACGACTACCTGTCAACGCGGCGCGACCATTGAGCAGATCACTGGTTTTGCAGCGGCGCGCCCAGATCCGCCGCGCCGAGCGTCGCCACATAGGCGGCGACCGCCTCGACCTCGGGGAGGGTCATTTCGACCGGCACGATAGGGCTGGGATGCAGCGGATCAAAGGGCGGGGTGACGTCCTCGATCTGGGTAAAGGACGGGTGCGGGTTCAACGCGAAAAAACCGATAAACCGGTGCTCCCAATCCGCAAAGCCGCGCAGCAGCGCAAAGCTGGGCGTCGATCCGATGCCCGTGAGACGTGTCGCCTCGTCCACCGCATGGCAGCGCCCGCATTTCTGCACCGCGATGTCGTGACCCTGCTCAGCATCCCCCGTCAGGGTCGGGCGCACCTCTGGGGCAATCTCAGACACAGGTGCGGCGAACAGCGGGGCCCCATCGGGGGCAAAGGACAGAACAGTTTTCAACCCGATCTCGCTGCGCAGCCAATCGGCAAACCGCTCCGTCCATTGCGTCTGGTACCGGAGGCGCAGCCCCCACGCCCCACCGGCGCCAATGAACAGCGGGCTGCCCGCCTCATGGAAAACCGCCTGTGCGGTGTCAGCTTCTTGTACAAGCAGCACGGCGATCTGCGTCTTCAGCTTGAACCGGGGCAGGATGTGCTGCATCACTCCGGTCTCGACCAGCGCGGGCGGCGCGTACAACAGAACCTGCCGCTCTTGCTGGGCCACCGCCTTGAAGGGCAGCGCCACAAAGGCCAGTATCAGAACCAAGACACGCATAGCCGCCAGCCTAAGCGCCGCGCGCGCCATGCGTCAACGTCCACAGGAGTTCCCCGATGAGCGACGATTTCAACATGTCCATGCGCAAGTTCCTCAAGCAGGTTGGCGTGACCTCTCAGCAGGCCATCGAAGAGGCGATGCGCGCGGCCGAGACCTCGGGCCAGACATTCGCGGTCAAGGCCGTGATCACCATTCCCGAACTGGGCATGACCCATGAGGTCGACGGCGAGATCAAGGGACAGGAGTAAGACAGGTGGCCACCCGCGAAGAGGTTCTGGAGATCCTGAAAACCATCCCCGCCCCCAACGGCGGCGATATTGTGGCCGCCGGTGTGGTGCGCGCCCTTGGCGTGGCCGACAGCGGCGTGCGTTTTGTCCTGGAGGTGCCCCCCGGACAGGCCAAAACCTGGGAGCCGATCAAGGCGCAGGCAGAGGCGGCGCTTGAGAAGGCCGGTGTCGGCAGCGTCAACATCGCGCTCACCGCCGATGCGCCGCCTCCCGGACTGGGCGCAAAGCCCAAGCCAAAGCCGCAAGGCCCGCAAAAGATCCCGGGCGTGGATCATCTGATCGCCGTCGCCTCGGGCAAGGGCGGGGTCGGGAAATCGACCGTCTCCGCAAACCTTGCCTGTGCGCTGGCCGCACAAGGCCGCCGCGTGGGTCTGCTGGACGCTGATGTCTACGGCCCGTCGCAGCCCCGGATGCTGGGCGTGTCTGGGCGGCCCGCCTCCCCCGATGGCAAGACCATCCTGCCGCTGCGCAACCACGGCGTCACCATGATGTCGATGGGTTTGATGACCAACGAAGGTCAGGCGGTCGCATGGCGCGGCCCGATGCTGATGGGCGCGCTGCAGCAGATGATGATGCAGGTGCAATGGGGGGCGCTGGACGTGCTGATCGTCGATCTGCCACCCGGCACCGGCGATGTGCAGATGACATTGGCCCAAAAGGCCGAAGTTGACGGCGCCATCGTTGTGTCCACCCCGCAGGATGTGGCGCTTCTGGACGCGCGCAAAGGCATCGACATGTTCCAGCAGCTCAAAGTGCCTCTGCTTGGCATGATCGAGAACATGAGCACCCATATCTGTTCCAATTGCGGGCATGAGGAACACGTCTTTGGCCACGGCGGCGTCAAGGCCGAGGCGGAAAAGCTTGGCGTGCCCTTGCTGGCGGAAATTCCGCTGGATTTGCAGATCCGTCTGGCCGCAGACGGCGGTGCACCGATCGTGGTCAGCCAACCCGACAGCCCGCAAGCGCAGGCCTTTCACAAGGTGGCAAAAGCTCTGGTCGATCAGGGCGTGGCATGACGCTGGCCTTTCCTCCGGCGATGTATGGCGAGGCGGTGGGGGGCGATCCCGCCGAGACCGCCGTCATGCGTGCCATTCAGGGGGTGGATGCGGGGCTGGTCTGCCACCGCATCACCGCCGACCGCGCAGGCGCCGCTGTCGTTCTGACGCCCGAGGTGCCGCTGGCACAAGCGATGGCCATGCTGCCGCTCTGCGGGGTAGGGTTCCAGAACGCACTTGGCGCGCTGGCCCCGCCAGAGGTCGCGGTGCATCTGGAATGGCACGGGCCGCTGCGGGTGAACGGCGCGCGCTGCGGGCTCATGCGGGCCTTTGCATCGACCGATGATCCGCAAGCGATCCCCGATTGGATTGTCATCGCATGGGACATCGCGCTGCTGCCGCTGGACCCTGAAACCGGCCGTGATCCCGACCGCACCGCGCTGTTTGTCGAAGGCTGCGCCGATGTTGACCCCGCCCATCTGGTAGAGGCATGGGCCCGCCACAGCCTGCTGTGGATCGCCCGGTGGGAGGACGAAGGCACCGCTCCGCTGCATGCCGAGTGGCGCGGGCTGGTGCATGGCATGGGCGAAACTGTCACGCGCGGCGATATCTCGGGGACGTTTCTGGGCGTGGATGAGGATTTCGGCATGTTGATCCGAGACCATGACACCACCCATCTGATCCCGCTGACGACCCTATTGGAGGACCGACCATGAAGCTGGCACGCGCCATCCACTTCGACGAAAGCGACACATTGGTCTTTGCCAAACCGGCCCGCACCGGCGAATGGTGCATTCCCGGCGGGTTCGAGTTCTCTGACTGGACAGAGGACGACCTGACCGGAAAGGCACGTCAGGCCTTTGCCAACGGCTGGTTGGGGCTGGAGACGGGCGGGCGCGTGACCTTTGTCGCCGTCACCAGCATCGAGCCCACCGAACTGGCCACGCTGGAGGTCGCGCTGGCCGAGCATTTTGTGACCTACTATGGCGCGCCCTCGGTCGATGCCGCCCGCCCTGTGGCGCGTGAAGAGCTGTTCCACATGGCCGATCTGTGCGAGGATCACGACCCCAACACGCTGCTGACCGTGGCGCGCGAGCTTGCCGAAGGCGGCGTGCGCGAGGTGTTCCGCGTGATCGAGGCCCCCGACGCCGAGCTGGAACAATTCGCCATTCACGCGACGCCCGACACGTGACGCGGCCTCGCCGGAAACATCGGCTGTTGACCGGCGCGATCCGCGTCCGGCTGCTGTTTCTGGCGCTTGCCCCCTTGGTATTGTTGACGCCACTGCTGCTTTTGCTGGGGGCAGCCCGATGGTCAGCGGATTATGACAAGGTTCTGATCGCAAACGTGGAATCCGATCTGCGCATCGCCGAACAATATCTTGCACGCATTTTGCAGACCACCGGCGACGAGCTGACGGGCGTTGCAGAATCCGTCCAGTTTGCATCCATCCCGCAGGCCTCGCGAACCACGCAGAATGCGTTTTTCGCATCAAAGCGCGAAGCCTTGGGGCTCGATTTCCTCTATTATGCGCCGGTTGATCAGGCGGATGGCGATTGGCCCGTCATTGCCAGCGCCCTGTCCGGCCGTCCCGCCACGGCCATTGACGTCTTTGCCTCTGATGAACTGGCGGCTTTGTCGGAAGGGCTGGCCGCGCGGGCCAAGGTTGATCTGATCGACACCCGCGCAGCCCTGCCCACGGACCGGCAGACCGAAGACCGCGGCATGGTGGTCCATTCCGCAGCCCCCGTGCGCATCGACGGCGCGCGCGGCGTTCTGGTGGGCGGCGTGTTGCTGAACCGCAATCTGCAATTCATCGATACGATCAACGCGCTGGTGTACCTCAACGCAGTCACCGGCGGTGAGCGCCAAGGCACCACCACGCTGTTTCTCGACGATGTGCGGGTGTCCACCAATGTGCGCCTGTTCGAAGATGTCCGCGCCCTTGGCACCCGTGTCTCGGCAGAGGTGCGCGCCGCCGTTCTGGATCAGGGACAGACATGGCTGAACCGCGCCTTTGTGGTGAATGATTGGTATATCTCCGGCTACCTGCCACTGCGCGACAGTTTCGGGACAGCGGTGGGCATGCTCTATGTCGGCTTTCTCGAAGCGCCCTTCACCGCCGCCAAGCGCAACGCCTTTCTGGTCATGCTGGCGGCCTTTTGCGGCATTGTCGCGCTATCCGCGCCGATCTTTTTGTGGCTGGCCAAGGGGATCTTTGCGCCCTTGGAACGCATGACCGAAACCATGTCGCGGGTCAAACGGGGCAATCTGTCCGCGCGCATCGGGCCGGTGCGGTCCTCGGACGAGATCGGACAGGTCGCCGGTCATCTGGATGATCTGCTGGATCAGGTGCAGGACCGCGATGCCCGCCTGCGGGCCTGGGCCGATGAGCTGAACACACGCGTCGAAGAGCGCACCGCCGAGCTGCAAGAAGCCAATGCCAAGCTCGAAGACACTTGGCGGCAGTTGGTCATGAGCGAAAAGCTTGCCTCCATCGGGGAAATCACCGCAGGGGTCGCGCATGAGATCAACAACCCCGTCGCCGTGATACAAGGCAATCTGGATGTGTTGCGCGACAGTCTGGGCGATCACAGCGCGGATGTGAAAACCGAACTGGACCTGATTGACCAGCAAGTGGTGCGCATCAATGCCATCGTGGGCAAACTGCTGCAATTTGCGCGGCCCAACGACTTTGCCGGCGCGGAACAGGCGCTGCATCTGGGGCCGGTGGTGCGTGATTGTCTGGTTCTGGTGGACCACGTTCTGGCGCAATCGGGCATCACGGTCGAGACGGATCTGAGGGAGACCGCGCCCGTGGGCATCGGCACTGGCGAGATGCAGCAGGTGGTCATCAACCTGATCGTCAACGCGGCCCACGCGATGGAAGACACCGCCGACCGTCCCGCTGTGCTGACACTGGCGCTGCGCGAGGCGGATTATCACGACCGCGCGGGCGTCGAACTGGTGGTGGCCGATACCGGACCGGGCATCCCGGACAGTTTGTTGGACACGGTCTTTGACCCGTTCTTTACCACCAAACAGGCCGAGGGCACGGGGCTGGGCCTGTCGATCTCGCAGACCTTGATCCAACGGGCGGGGGGCCGCATCCGTTACCGCAACCGCGCCAAAGGCGGCGCTGAATTCACCGTCTGGCTGCCCGCACAGACCTGACCACAAGGACCACCGCGCATGTTGGGATACATCAGCGCCGAGGGGCGCGGCACCGGAGACAGGCTTCTGACCTGCGTCGCGCAACACCTGCGTGCGCAAAACGTGCCGCTTGCCGGGGCGATCCAGATCAACCGCGAAACCGATCCCGCGCGCAAATGCGATATGGATCTGCATATCCTGTCCGGTCAGGACGTGATCCGCATCAGCCAGAACCTTGGGGTCTTGTCGCGGGGCTGCCGGTTGGACCCGGCAGGACTGGAGCAGGCCGTGGGTCTGGTGGCCAAAGCGCTGGATCACGCACCGGCGCTGCTGATCGCCAACAAATACGGCAAGCAAGAGATCGACGGGCGCGGATTTCGCCCCGTGATCGCCGAGGCGCTATCGCGCGACATTCCGGTGATTCTGTCAGTGAACCCCAACAATGTCGCGGCATTTCTGCAATTCGCGGGCGCGTTGGCCGAACCTGTGGGTGACACGCTGGATGGCGCGCTGGACTGGGTCGCACGCCAGATCTAGTCCCGATGCCGCGCCTGCACGGTCGAGTTGCGGATTCCCGCCCCCTTATTCCACAGCGCTGCTCGACTGCGTCAAAGCGGTCTGCATGGCGCGCTATGCTTCCCTTGCGGCAATGCAGCGGGATTTCTGCAATCCCGTCGATGCACAGATATACGTGCTATCAGCATGCAACCCCTTGCCAGTTCGGGGGGTGCCGTGCGTACTATGTGAAATAGCGTTCCGCATAGTGGAATTCTAAGGGAGGAAACCATGAAACTTTTGAAAACAGCCGCCTTGGGCGCGCTGCTTGCATCCACGTACGCTGTTCAGGCAGAAACCACGCTGATCCTTGGTGAAGCCGGGCCGAACCGGGGCGCGCGCGCTGCGGCCACCACCTTTTTCACCGAGAAAGCCACCGAACTGTCTGGCGGCGATCTGCAATTCGACATCCAATGGGGGGGCGCCCTGTTCAAGGCCGGTGCGGCGCTGAACGGAATCGGCGACGGCGTCGCGGATCTGGGGACCATCATTTCGGTCTATTTCCCGCAGGAAATGGTGGCCTATGGCATCGCCGATCTGCCGCTGCAGAATGACGACGCCTGGGTTGGCATGAAGGCCACCGATGCGCTGTTGCGCAATAACGAAAGCATTCAAGCCAATCTGGCGGACATGAACCTTGTCTACCTTGGCACCTTTACCACCTCTGCGGTGCATATCGGCTGTAAAGGCACCGCCATCCGCTCCGTTGACGATATCGCAGGCAAAAAGGTCCGTGGCACCGGTGCCTATGGCGATACCTTCCGCGACATGGGGGCCAATATGGTGCCGATGTCGATCTACGACGCCTATCAGGGGCTGGATTCCGGGCTGCTGGATTGCTCGCAAGGCTACAGCTACGCCACTGCCGCGCTCAAGCAGCACGAGGTGATCGACAGCTATACCCTGATGAACTGGGGTCAGGTCGGGGGCCTCGGCATCCTGATGAACAAGGACATGTTCGACAGCCTGTCTGAAGAGAACCAGCAGGCGCTGTTGGATGCAGGCGAAGGCATGGCCGATGAACTGGGCCGCCTGATCACCGCCGACAACAACAAGGCCATCGAAACCATGAAGGCGGCCGGCGTCGAGATCATCACCCTGCCCGATGCGGACCGCGCAAAACTGGTCGAAGCGGGTGAACCCTACGTCGAGCAATGGGTGGAACGTGCCGGATCTGTCGGTCTGGATGGCCAAGCGCTGCTGGAGGAATACAAAGCCCTGCTGGCCGAATACGCCGCCAAGCGTGACGCACAAGGCTACCCCTGGGAGCGCTGATCCCATCGCCCGATCCCGCCGCCACCTGCCGCAGATGCGGGTGGCGGCCCCCTTCCCCATTCCAGAACGACAGGTGTCACCATGCTGCGCCGGATCGAGCGTTTGCTCGTCGATCTTTCCATATGCGCCGTCCTGGGGCTTGGCCTTGTGATTACGGCCAATGTCCTGCTGCGCGCGCTGTTCAATTCGGGCCTGCCAGACAGCACCGTCATCGTGGCAGAGCTGATGGTCGCCGCGGTGGTTCTGCCGCTGGCCGCCA
Organism: Sagittula sp. SSi028; assembly: GCF_048553715.1. Lineage (NCBI taxonomy): Bacteria > Pseudomonadati > Pseudomonadota > Alphaproteobacteria > Rhodobacterales > Roseobacteraceae > Sagittula > Sagittula sp. SSi028. The sequence goes on from NZ_JBLZNC010000007.1 coordinate 82,408, forward strand.
CAACCGCCGCACGCGCCCATATTGCGGTTGAATTCGTCTCTAACCGGCTGCCGCCAAGGGTGGCGGACGGGCTGATCGTGTTTGGCTCGCTCTTCGGGCTGATCGCCTTGGCCCCGCTGATCTGGGCGGGCTGGCGCGAGGCCTTTGGCGCCATTGAAAAGGGCTCTTTCTACTTTGGCGAGCTACAGCTGCCGAAATGGCCGGGACGTGTGATCTTTCTGGTGGGCATGGCCGTGTGCTGGCTGCGTCTTGCCGTGATGGTTGTGGCTGACATCCGCACCCTGCGATCCGGCGGACGGCTGACCGACGACCACCCCAAGGAGGCCGTGTGATGGACGGAACCGTTGTTGGCCTCGTGGCCTTTGCATCACTGCTGTTGCTGCTTGGCGCGCGGGTGCCGATTGCCTTTGCCCTTGCTGCAGTGGCGACTGTCGGCACCTTTGCGATGTTTGCCTTTCGCACCGGCGCATTCAATCCTGACCGGGCGATCCGGCCCACATCGTCATTGGTGTTCTCCAACTCCTTCGATCTGATCCACAGCTACGATCTGTCGATGATCCCGCTCTTCGTGGCCTTGGGGCACATCGCCTACAAAGCCGACATCACCACCAAGATTTACCATGCCGCGCGCGTCTGGCTGGCCAGTATTCCCGGCGGTGTGGCGATGGCGTCCGTTGTGGGCTGTGGCGGGTTTTCCGCAATCACCGGATCGTCGATTGCCTGCGCATCGACCATGGGGCGGATCTGCGCGCCCGAGATGCTGCGGATGGGTTACGACAAGCGTCTGGCCACCGCATCTGTGGCCGCAGGCGGTACGCTGGGCAGTCTGATCCCGCCCTCCGTGCTGTTCATCATCTACGGCATCTTTACCGAAACCTCGATCTCGGCGCTGTTTCTGGCGGGCATCATCCCCGGTCTGATCTCGCTTCTGGGCTTTGTCTTTGTGATCTGGCTGTGGGTCATGCGCGATCCTGCGGCGGCGCCTGCCTTTGACGGGACGATCACAGGCCGTGACCGGATGCAGGCCGCGCTGGAGGCATGGCCCGCCGTGCTGCTGTTCTTCATCATCGTCGGCGGCATCTATGGCGGCGTCTTTACCGCGACCGAGGCAGCCGCCGTCTGTGTGTCGGCCACGCTGCTGATCGGCTTTGCACAGCGCAAACTGTCGATCCGCGACGTGATCGAGGCGCTGCGCGAGACCGTGGTGCAGACGACGTCAATCTTTGTGATCGCTGCGGGGGCCAAGATCTTTGTGGCCTTTATCGCGCTGACCGGCGTGGCGGGCGATATCGTGACCGCTGTGCAGAACGCCGACCTCAATGTGGTGGTGCTGATGCTGGCCATTGCGCTGATCTATCTGGCCTTGGGCATGTTCCTTGACCCCATCGGGATCATGGTGCTGACGCTTCCGCTGCTGGTGCCACTGGTCGAAGGCTACGGGCTGGACCTGATCTGGTTCGGCGTGGTGGTGATCAAATTGCTCGAAATCGGGCTGATCACACCGCCTGTGGGTCTGAACGTCTTTGTCATCGGCTCCGTGGTCGGCAAGGAAGTCCCGATTGACCGGATCTTCTCTGGCATCGTGCGGTTTCTCAGCATCGATGTGATCGTTCTGGCGCTGATCATGGCCTTCCCGATCCTGTCGCTTTTGATCCCCAATTCTATGTGAGCGCCGCGCCATGATGACACCCAGCCCCGATACGACCGACCGCCGCTTTGCCACCACACTGGCCCGTGGTCTGATGGTCCTGCGCGCCTTTCGCGCGTCGGACGACGGTCTTGGCAATGCCGAGATCGCAGAGCGCACAGGTCTGCCCAAAAGCACCGTATCGCGGCTGACCTTTACACTGCGGTCGCTGGGGTATCTGACCCACAGCGGCCGCAACGACCGCTACCGCCCGGGGCCTGCGCTGCTGGCCCTTGGCAATGTGGCGCAGGCCTCGATTTCCTTTGTCGAGCTTGCAGGCCCGATCATGCAGGGGCTGGCGGACGCCACCGGCACGCTGTCGCTGTTGCTGGCACGGGACAACGCAAAGCTGTTGATCGTGCGCACGTGGCGGCCGCGCGGCGTGTCTTCGCTGTGGCTGGAAACCGGCCACCGCCTGCCGTTCAACGGCACCTCGTCGGGCCATACCATGCTGGCGGCCATGTCCGATGAGCTGTTCAAGACGACGGTTGCCAACGCCGAAGGCGACCGTGGACTGACCCCCGACACCGCCATCGCCGCGCGCCAGAGCGCCTACACACAACTGGTGACACGCGGCTTCGCGATCACCCCACCGGACCAGTATTTCGCCCGCGACATCCATGCCGTGTCCAAGCCGTTCCACGCCCGGGATCTGACCGAGCCGGTCGTTTTCACCTGCGGGGCCATGCCCAAGGATCTGTCGATGGACCGGATGGAACACGAGGTCGGCCCCCAGCTTAACGCGGCGGTCCAAGAGCTTGAGCGCATGATGGGACAGCCTGCGACGCTGACCTTACGCGACTGACCGCCAGACTTTCAGGAGACTAACATGACATCCCCCGTCCGATATTCCTCTGCCGATGGCATCGCTGTCATCACTATCGACAATCCGCCCGTCAACGCGCTGGGGCAGGCCGTCCGTCAGGGCCTGTGGGACGCGATTGACCGGCTTGCACAAGACGACAGCGCGCATATCGCCATTCTGCACGGCGCTGGATCGCTGTTTCTGGGCGGCGCGGATATTTCCGAGTTCGGCAAACCGCCCCAGCCCCCTGCCCTGCCCGATGTCTGCGCCCGTATCGAGGCAAGCGCCAAACCGGTCATCGCCGCCGTTCACGGACCCGCGCTTGGCGGCGGCTGCGAGGTCGCGCTTGGCTGTCATTTCCGCTTGGCCCAGACCGGCGCACGCTTCGGCTTTCCCGAGGTCAAACTGGGCCTTCTGCCCGGGGCGGGCGGCACCCAACGAATGCCACGGCTGACCGGCTATGCCGCAGCGTTGGACATGATCCCCGCAGGCGGGGCGGCCTCGGCCAAAGGCGCGTTGGAGATCGGTCTGATCGACCGCGTAACCGACGGTGATATTGTCGAGGCGGCAAAGGACTACGCGCGGGAATTGCTTACCGCAGGGACCGCCCCGCGCCGCGTGTCCGACCTGCCCAGCCCCGCGCCGGATGCACAGGCGTTTGACACAGCCCGCGCGCTTTGGGCCAAGAAATCCCGTGGCGAGGTCGCCCCCCTACAGGCCATCGACGCGGTGGCTGCAGCCGCCCTGCCCTTTGCCGACGGCATGGCCGAGGAACGCCGCCTGTTTCTTGAATTGATGGAGACCCCGCAGCGCGCCGGTCTGATCCACGCGTTCTTCAACGACCGCAAAGTGTCAAAATTGCCGGAGCTGAAGGGGGTTGCCCCGCGCGACGTGGCCCATGTGGGGGTCATCGGTGGCGGCACGATGGGCGCAGGCATCGCCACGGCCTGTCTGTTGTCCAGCTTGTCCGTCACGCTGATCGAACGCGACGATGCCAGCGCCGATAAGGCGCGCACCACCATCACGGCCAACCTCGACGCGGCGGTCAAACGCGGCAAGCTTAGGGACGCCGCCGCCGCCCTGTCACAGCTGACGACTGCCACGGATTACACCGCTCTATCGGACGTCAATCTGACCATCGAGGCGGTGTTCGAAGACATGACCGTCAAGAAGGAGGTCTTTGCCCAGCTCGACGCGGTGATGAAACCGGGTGCCATTCTGGCCACGAACACCTCTTATCTGGACGTGGCCGAGATCGCAGAGTCCACCAAACGCCCGCAGGATGTGATCGGGCTGCACTTTTTCTCACCCGCGCATGTGATGAAACTGCTCGAGGTGGTGGTGCCGGATGGGACAGCCACGGATGTGACCGCCACGGCCTTTGCGCTGGCAAAACGTTTGGGAAAGGTGGCGGTGCGCGCCGGCAACTGTGACGGCTTCATAGGCAACCGCATTCTGGCCACCTATCGCGGGGCGGCAGACCGGATGATCCTTGACGGCGCATCGCCGTTTGACATTGACGCCGCGATCAAGGGCTTTGGCCTGCCCATGGGGCCGTTCGAGATGGCCGATCTGGCCGGTCTGGACATCGGCTACATGACCCGCGCGCGCAAGGTCGCGACCCGCGATGCCCGCGACGTCACCCCCACATGGGCGGACGAGATGTATCACAAGGGCTGGCTCGGCCAGAAAACAGGTCAGGGGTATTACACCTACGAGGGGCGCAAAGGCACGCCCAACCCCGAAGTTGGCCCACTGATCATTGCTGCCCGTGGCGACCGCCCGCAGCAAAGCTTTGACGCCGAGCAGATCCAGCGCCGCTACATGGCCGCAATGGTGAACGAGGCCGCAAAGGTCGTGGGCGAAGGCATCGCCGCGCGCCCCTTGGACGTGGATGTGACGCTGCTCTACGGCTACGGATTTCCGCGTTGGCGCGGTGGCCCGATGCATTGGGCCGACAGCGTGGGCCTGCCTGCCCTGCTCGACGACATCCGCACATGGGCTGAGACCGACCCCTATTTCTGGCAACCCGCGCCGCTTCTGGAACAGCTTGTCTCCGACGGCCGCAGCTTTGCCGATCTCAACAAGGACAGCACAAAATGACCAAGGCCGTCATCGTATCGACCGCCCGCACCGCCATCGGCAAGGCCGCGCGCGGTGCCTTTAACCAGACCCACGGGGTGACCATGGCCGGTCACGTGGCCCGTCACGCCGTGGACCGTTCCGGCATTGATCCCGCGCTGATCGAGGACAGCATCTGGGGCACCGGCTATCCCGAACATGCCACAGGCGGCAATCTGGGGCGTCAGGCGGTCATTCGTGCAGGTCTGCCGGTGAGCGTCGCGGGCACCACGGTCAACCGTTTCTGCGCCTCGGGGCTGCAGGCCATCGCCATGGGGGGGCATATGATCGCCGGTGAAGGCGCCCGCGCGGTTCTGGTCGGCGGGGTCGAGAGCATCTCGCTCAACCAGCCGCCGCCGCGCCATTCGCGCGAGCCATGGATCGAGGCACACAAGCCCGAGCTATATATGACCATGATCGACACCGCCGATACGGTGGCTGCCCGCTATGGCATCAGCCGCGCCGATCAGGATGCCTTGGCCGTGGAATCGCAACGCCGCACCGCCGCCGCCCAACAGGCCGGTCTGTTTGCCGATGAGATCGTCCCGATGGACGTCACCAAAGCCGTCAAGGACAAGGAAACCGGCGAGATCTCCCAGCAAACGCTGACCATTGACGCCGATGAATGCAACCGCCCCGGCACCACGCTGGACGGGCTGTCGGGTCTGGAACCCGTGATGGGCGCGGACAAATTCATCACCGCAGGCAATGCCTCGCAATTGTCCGACGGGGCCGCGAGCCTTGTGATGATGCACGAGGACGAAGCCGCAGCCGCCGGTCTGGCCCCGCTGGGCCGCTATCTGGGCTTTGCCGTGGCAGGGTGCGAGCCTGACGAAATGGGCATCGGCCCGGTTTTTGCCGTGCCGCGCCTGTTGGAACGCCATGGGCTAAGTGTCGACGACATCGACCTTTGGGAACTCAACGAAGCCTTTGCCAGTCAGGTCATCTACTGCCGTGACCGTCTGGGCATCGATCCGGCGAAACTGAACGTCAACGGCGGGTCGATCTCGATCGGGCATCCGTTCGGCATGACGGGCGCGCGTATGACCGGCCACCTGCTGCTGCAAGGGCGGCGTCAGCGCGCCAAGCTGGGCGTGGTCACCATGTGCATCGGCGGCGGTCAAGGCGCAGCCGGCCTGTTTGAAATCTTTAACTAAGGAGGACCCCGATGGACCTCAGCTACAGCGACGACCAACAGGCGTTCCGCGAGGACGTGCGCGCCTTTCTTTCCGAAAACCTGCCCAAGCGCCTGTCCGACAAGGTCGCAAGCGGCAAGCGTCTGACCAAACAGGACCATGAGGAATGGCACGCCATCCTTAACGCGCGCGGCTGGCTGGGCGTGAACTGGCCCGTGGACCAGGGCGGCACCGGATGGGACGCCGTCCAGCGCCATATTTTCGAGGAAGAAACCACCGCCGCCCATGCGCCGCGCATCGTGCCCTTCGGGCTTGCCATGTTGGGGCCGGTGTTGATGGCCTTCGGCAATGACGCCCAAAAGGCGCATTACCTGCCGCGTATCCTGAACGGCGATGACTGGTGGTGTCAGGGCTATTCCGAACCCGGCGCGGGGTCGGATCTGGCCAATGTGCAGACCACCGCCGTGCGCGATGGCGATCACTACATCGTCAACGGGCAAAAGACCTGGACCACATTGGGCCAGCACGCGAACATGATCTTCTGCCTTGTGCGGACCTCGAAAGAAGGCAAACGCCAAGAAGGCATTTCGTTCCTGCTGGTGGACATGGACAGCCCCGGCGTCGAAGTCCGCCCCATCGTGCTGATCGACGGCGAGCCTGAGGTCAACGAGGTCTGGTTCAAGGACGTGCGCGTGCCTGCCGAAAACCTCGTGGGGGAGGAAAACAAGGGCTGGACCTACGCCAAATACCTGCTGACCCATGAGCGGACGAATATTGCGGGCGTGGGCTTTGCGCGGGCGGGTCTGGCGTCGCTGAAACGCATCGCGGGCGAGCAGAAGCAAGACGGCAAACCGCTGATCCAGAACCCGTTTTTTGCGGCCAAGATGGCGCAGGTGGAAATCGATCTGATGGCCATGGCCACCACCAACCTGCGCACCATCGCCGCCGCCGCAGCCGGTCAGGCACCGGGTGCCGAAAGCTCCATGCTCAAGGTCAAGGGCACCGTGATCCGTCAGGAAATCAACGCGCTGACCAAACAGGCCGTCGGCCCCTATGCGGCGCCCTTTGTGTCGGAATCGCTCGACGAGGGATCCAATGTCGAACCGGTCGGCCCGTCCTACGCGATGCCCGCAACGCAGGCTTATTTCAACAACCGCAAACTCTCGATCTACGGCGGCTCCAACGAGGTGCAGCGCGCGATCATTTCCAAAGCCATTCTGGAGCTCTGAGACATGGATTTCAAACTCACCGAAGAACGCCAGATGTTGCAGGACGGGCTGCGCCGCTTTCTGGCGGACAGCACCGATCACGAAAAGATCGCCGCCGCGACCGACAGCGACAGCGGACTGGATGCGGATCTGTGGTCCGGTCTGGCCGAGATGGGCCTGCCCGGCGCCATGTTCACCGAAGGTCAGGGCGGTTTCGGCGGTCATGGTTTCGACATCATGGTCGTGGCCGAGGAACTGGGCCGCGCCGGATTGCCCTCCCCCTTGATCGACAGCGCATTGCTGGCAGGCACCGTTATCGCCCAGACCCGTCCGGACGAGGTTGAGGAGATCACAGCCGGTCGCATTCTGGGCTTCGCCCATGGCGAGCCGGGCGCGCGCTATGACCTGTCTCATGTAGCCACCACAGCCACAAAGACCGATGCGGGATGGCAGATCACAGGGTCCAAGGCCGTGGTCCATTTCGCCACCGCAGCGGACGCTTTTATCATCTCGGCACGGGTGTCCGGCGATGTGGATGACGAAGGGGGCATCGCTCTGTTTATGGTACCTGCGGATCAGGTCAGCCTGCGGGATTACCCGCTGAACGGGGGCGGACGTGCGGCCGAGCTGCAGATCGACGCCACGCTGCCCGTTGATGCGCTGCTGGCCGAGGACGCCTTTGATCTGATCGAGACAGCGCAAGCGCGCGCCATCGCCGCCCAATGCGCCGAGGCGCTGGGGCTGATGGAGACGATCAAAACGCTCACCGTGGAATACCTGCAGCAGCGCAAACAGTTCGGCCAGCCCATCGGCAAATTTCAGGCGCTGCAGCACCGTATGGCCGATGTGTTGATCGAGATTGAACAGGCGCGTTCGGCTGTGATCAACCTGTGCGGCCATCTCGATCACGCGGACCGGGATCTTCACGTCAGCGCGGCCAAGAACCTGATTGGCCGCACCGCGCGTCTGGTGGCCGAAGAATCCATTCAGATGCACGGCGGCATCGGCATGACCATGGAATATGCGCTGGGGCATTTTGCCAAACGGCTGAGCATGGTGGACCATCGCTTTGGCGACACGGATTTCCATCTTGAACGCTTTATCCGGCTGTCGATGGACCGCGCCGCATGATCGAGACGATCCGCGATGAAACCGGCGCGCAGACCAGCTTGGGCTACGTGTTGGAGGTCGGCCATGCCGATGGGGGTGCGCGTTGTATGCTCGATGTATCCAACAAACATTCCAACCGGCACAATGTGTTACATGGCGGTATCGCCGCCACCATGCTGGACAATGCGATGGGCGCCACCGCGTCCCTGACCGTTGATCCCAGCGGGCGCACACCGTTTCTGACGGTGTCGATGACAACACAGTTTCTGGCGCCGGCCTTCGCGGGAAAACGGGTGACAGCCACAGGGCGTGTCACCGGCGGGGGGCGGTCATTGCTGTTCCTCGCCGCGCAGCTGGTGGATGAGGACGATCGACTGATCGCCACCGCAACCGGCGTGTTCAAACGCGCCAGATTGGACAAGGGAGGGGATGCATGATCCTGCAAACGGAATTTGCCCGTGACTGGGGGCTAAAACTGCCCATCGTTGCGGGCGGTCTGCAATGGCTGGCCAATGCGGATTACGTCGCAGCCGCAGCAAATGCCGGTGTTTTGCCGTTTCTGACGGCCGCCAGCCTGCCGGACGACGACAGCCTGCGCGCGGAAATCCGGCGCACAAAGACGCTGACGGACCGTCCTTTCGGGCTCAACGTCTCTATGCTGCCCAAGCTGGTGCCCGGCGATCGGACCGAGGGCATCTTTCAAATCGCCATCGATGAAGGGCTGAAAATTGTCGAGACTTCGGGCCGCAATCCCGAAGCCTACCTGCCGATGTTGCAGGATGCAGGCGTCAGAGTTCTGCACAAGGTGCCTTCTGTCCGCTATGCGGTTTCGGCACAGCGGTCCGGCGTGGATATGGTGTCGATTGTGGGCGCCGAATGTGGCGGGCATCCCGGGCTCGACCTGATTGGCAGCCTTGTGAACATGGGGCTGGCGGAGCGTCGTTTGACCATCCCCTTTCTGATCGGCGGCGGCATCGCCACCGGTGGCCAGATTGTATCGGCCCTCGCCAACGGGGCGCAGGGTGTCGTCATCGGGACCCGCTTTCTGGTCGCGGACGAAATTCCCGCCCATCCCGATTATAAACGCCGTCTCGCCGAGGCGGGCGAACGCGACACGGTGCTGACCATGGCATCGGTCCGCAATACGGTCCGCACGTTGAAGAACCTGACAACTGACGCGGTGCACGAGCTTGAGGCAGCCAAGCCAGATATCACGTTCGAGGATCTCCGTCCCCTCGTGGCAGGCACCATCGGGCGCCGCGCTTACGAGACAGGCGATACATCGCAAGGGCTGCTGTCCGCCGGGCAGGCGCTGGGTCTGACCGACACCCCTGCCCCGCTGGCGCAGATTGTCGACACACTGGCCCACGAGGCCGAGCGCGCCCTGTCGCGCCTGAACGCGCTCCAACCTGAACGAGAAAACGCATGACCCCCAGCCGCATCCATCACCTTGTTGACCGGAACGCGCAGGCGCGTCCGAACGCCCGTGCCATCATGGATTGCGACGGTCACGTCTATAGCTGGGGCGCCTATGCGAAACTCACCGTAGAGGCCGCTAACCTGCTGACGAAAAACGGTGTTTCCAAGGGCGACCGTGTTCTGATTGTCGGCGAGAACTGTCTGTCCATGCCGGTTCTGATCAATGCCGCATCGCGCATTGGGGCATGGGCTGTGCCTGTGAATGCCCGCATGTCTGCCGCCGAAATCGAACGGATCCGTGGCCATGCGAAACCGGCGTTGGTGGCCTACACCAGCCACGTGTCTGCTGAGGCCGCCGCGCATGCGGGTGATGCCACCCCCTGCCCCACCGGCTTTGGCGCGTTGCATCTGGCGCAAGGGTCGCCAGATCCCGAACCTGCCGAAGACACCGCGGAAGACCCGGCCATTTTGTTGTATACAACTGGTACAACAGGAGATCCCAAAGGCGTAATGCTGTCCCACGCCAATCTGCTTTTCGCGGCCAAAGCGTCCTGCGATCTGCGCGATTTGACCGATGCGGACCACATCTATGGCGGGCTGCCTTTGACCCATGTGTTTGGTGTGGCGTCGATGATGATGGCCGCCGCCCATTGTGGGGCGATGATCCAGCTTGCGACCCGCTTTGATCCTGCAAAACTGCTGGAGGCTTTGCAGTCCGGCACCACGGTTCTGCCTGCGGTACCACAAATGCATGCTCTGCTCATGGCGCATGCTGAAAAGCTTGGCTTGACGCGGTTGGACAATGCGCCGCTGCGCTATGTCTCTTCTGGCGCGGCACCTTTGGACCCTGCATGGAAGCGCAAGGCCGAAGCCTTTTACGGGCTTGCCCTGCAGAACGGTTACGGCATGACGGAAAGCTCTGCAGGCATCTGTGGAACACGCAACATGATCGGGGATCCCGATATCTCTGTCGGCCCGCCCCTGCCAGGGTGCGAGATCAAACTGGACCTGTCCTTGGGGGCGGATAGCGATGTGGGCGAAGTCCTGACACGCGGTCCACACGTGATGAAAGGGTATTTCCGCAATCCTGACGTCACCGCCCAAACGGTTCAGGACGGCTGGCTGCGCACCGGCGATTTGGGCCGCATCGACGAGCACGGGCATCTGCACATTGTAGGCCGTGCCAAAGAGCTGATCATTCGCGGCGGCTTTAATGTCTATCCGCCAGAGGTCGAAGCCGCGCTGAACGATCACCCGGACGTCGTGCAGTCGGCAGTCATCGGGCGCACGATCAATGGTGACGAGGAAGTGCTCGCCTTTGTGCAGCCGCGTGCCGTCGATGTGGTCACGCCAGAGGATCTTCGCGGTTTCGTGGCAGGCCGTCTGACCGGGTATAAGCGCCCTACCCGCATCTTCGTGGTCGACAGCCTTCCAGCCGCCGCGACCGGCAAAATCCTCAAGCATCGCTTCATCGAGCATTTTGCGGACTTGCTGTCTGAGACCGTCTGACGGTGCTCTGACTATCCTTCGGCCTCTAGGCGTCCGGTCTTTCGGGATCGGGCGCTTTTCTGCGTCACACATAGGCGTGGGTTTTGCGGTGGGGTTGCTTTGGACGTGCGAGGTCTGCCCATTTTAGCTGGCCACTTTCCAAATCTCTAAGCAAGGCAGTGGCATATGCTCGGGCGCTGCGCAATTTATGAATACGTTCAAGGACATAGCCCAAAATTATGAAGCTATGAAGCGGTCCGTTGGATGTCATCTGTGGCCACAGCGAAGAGATACCAATGCTTTTGGCCAATCCATGCATGATCTCGGTGCAATGTGACTGGTTTCTGGCGTGACGAAGCTCTGCACAGAGCAGGGGGAAAGCTGCGTTGATCTGAGCCTCGGTCAGTTCCGGTTGGTTTGGGATTTCTTGTGTTACTTCAGTATTAATTTTTGGTTCTTTGTGCCCCTCAGGTTTTATGTCGCTGCCCATCAATTTGACTGAATTATCTTTTTCTTCCACAGACATATGCTCGTTGAGGTCCGACAGCAGCATGTCGAGGTGATCTTCGTTCAATTTGCGCCGCAAAAGACGTGTCGCGTGCCTGTAGATTGGCATTTCCTTGAGATGTTCGCCGATGGTGTCGCGCAGTTGTCCCAGCGCGATAAGGCAGCGATCCCGCAAAACCTTGATGCGTTCCATGGTGTCGGCGTGTTGCTCTGCAAGGTTTAGCAATTCTTTATGCCGGTAAAGCACAGGCAGGACAGACAGCCCTGTGGCCAGAACCACCCTGCCCTGCCTGTCACGCCGCGCCCAGCGTTTGCCGTTTGCGCTGGCAACACGTTCGATCAGGCCCAGCTCGACGAGCCGCGCCACATGGCGTTCGATGGTCTGCACGCTGACATGGCACCGCTCAGCCAAGGCCGCATTCGATGCAAAGCAGATATGGGCATCTTGCGCGCGATCCGAGATTTGGTCGACGCGCATATAGGACAGCATTGCCCGCAACACGGACAGCGTTGTCGATTTCAACCCCAGGGGTTCACGGGCCGTTTCGACGCAGCGCAGCAGAAACCATTTGTCTGGCGGACATACGGAACCGTCAGACATGGCTGTCCCCTGCCCTGCAGCCTGTGCAAAGCACGACCCGGAGCGGGTCTCACCTATAATTTTCGTCATTTTATGCCAGCAGGCAAAGAAATACCCTCCGCACGGATGCGTTTGCTCTTGTTCGCCGAATCGAGTGCTGGTATCCTTTAGGTGTCAAGCTAAGGGCGCTTATGCGCTACAGCCCTCGAAGCCTCCGGTTTCGGGGGTTTTTCTTTACGGTGCTTCCTCCTTTCTGCTCGTTCTCAATGAAAGTTAATCCGCGTCGTTTACAGCTGTAAACGTGCGGTATTGCTCGCGGATGATCTGATCGATGTTGTCATCGAGCCATTTCCCAAACGCGGCATTTGTCCCGGCCTTGGAGATGTTGACGGACAGAGCCGCCTTGCCGGATTTAACGGTGATTCCCTCGACAGGCGTTGTCTCGCGTGATTGCGCCGGTCGGGCGCCCCGTCGTGTGATCTCTTTCAACAACTGATCGAGACGCTCGTCAGACCCCATAGAGGCGTCGAACCCGGCGAGAATACCAAGCGCGGCACTTGCGGTGATCTTCTGACCGGCAAAAGCATCCGCCAGCGCGGTCCATTTCGGGCGGCCTGATTTCGGGGCCGCACCGATCTGGTCTCCCACATCGTCAGGAACATTGTCGATGATCTTGTTCAGGTGGGACAGGCCAGACGCGCTGAGACCCAGAACCTGCCGCGCCGTTTTGCTGTCGTGACCCGCTGCGGCGATCATGGCAGCAAAACGCGCTTTCTCATAGAAAGAGAGGTTGCGTCGGGCTGCATTCTCCAGACCCTTGGCAAGCAGAGCCGCGTCATCGTCGAGATCCTGAACGTTGGCTTTAACCTTGATGCCCAGTTCACGACAGGCTGCCAAACGCCTCCGGCCATAGATAACTTCGAACCGGCCATCGGTCGGCGCGCGGCGCAGGAGGATCGGAACCTGTTGTCCGCCCTCACGGATGCTTTCGACCAGCGCGTCAAACCCCTCGCCCTCGTCGTCGGACTTTACAGCTGTAAACCCTTCCATCCGGTCGCGGGGGCCCCAGTCGTCGATCAGCGCGGGGTCAATCTCTCGGATCGCAGTGAGGGACCCTTGCAGCGCGCCCAAGGCCGGCGCACTGCTGCGTGCCGGTCGATCCTTTGCGGCCTGTGGGCCAGAGCGCGCGATGGTGCTGGCAATCCCCGACATGCCACCTAGTGTTTTCCGTGCCATCAGCTACGCCCCCACGCTTTTTGAATCATCACCTCGACCTCTTGGCCCACCGCGTCCATGGACTGTTTGGCGCGGTCGTATGTCGCCCGCGTCATGTCAGAGCGGACAACCTCGTAGATCGATTGTTTCAGCATTGTGGCATCGCTAATAGCGGTGGATTTCAATGCCGTGGCAGACATGACCCGATCCTGAAACAGCGCCCGCATGAACGATGTCAGCTGCTGCGATGGGACGTCTGTAGGTTCATCACGCGTGATGAGGAAGCGGAAGTTGTCGTAGTGCAACGTCGCGCCCGCGTCCTCGATCACGCCCATATAGGCGCCCACCAGTTCCATGAACTGCGCGGTAGACGACACATCGAGCATCGACGGGGTGAGCGGGACGATCAGCGATGTCGCCGCCGCCATGCCAGAGATGGTGAGGAAGCCAAGCTGCGGTGGGCTGTCCATCAACACGATGTCGTAATCTGCCTCAACCTGCTCCAAAGCGCCGCGAATGCGGGTGAAGAACGGCTGATCCGGGGCGGAGTGTACGGCGGATTCAGTCTCGAACTCTGACAGCAACAGCCGCGACGGGGCGAGAGAGATGCCGGGGAAATAGGTCTGCTTGATGACATCAGCGAAGGGGACCGGATCGTCGTAGCGGATCGCGTCATAGACGGTCAGCCCGTCGAATTCGATCTCGGGCGAGATGCCGCACATCGATGTCAGCGAACCCTGCGGGTCGAGATCCACGACCAGAACCTTATAACCGCGCAGCGCGAGGTAATGGGCAAGGTGGACTGTTGTCGTCGATTTGGACGACCCGCCTTTGAAATTCATAAGTTGCCAGACTTGCAGCTTGTCACCTTCGCGCCGTCCGGGAAGGTAGCGGCCTTTCTTGCGCGACCCGGCTTCCAGCGTCTGACGGGCGTGGCGAAGTTCGGTCACGGAGTAGTACCGGCGGCCTCCGCGTACGTCAGACGGTTCGGGCAATGTGCCCTCGGCGTGCGCTTTGCGCAGGAATTGTCCCGAAACACCCAGAAGGTCGGCGACCTCGGGTGCAGAAAAACTGCGGAGAGATTTTGTATTGTCTGGCGCGAAAGCCGACAGTAGGTGTTCGCGGATCGCACTGGTCAGCCGCTCGGAAATATCCGTCGCCAGTTCCGATGGTCGGTCCGCTTCGATCGGTGTTACCGGAATCATGTGGTTGCCCCAAATTCTGAAATGTAGCCGTTTTCGCGCCACTTGGGGATAACTGGTTCGATTCACCGGCCTAAGTCAATGGTTTTCTTTTTGCGGCCACATTGTTTCTGTATGGCTTCAATGACTTCCGTGAGGGTGTTCAGGTTTACAGCTGTAAAAAGTCTGCGCCAATTTACAGCTGTAAACTTGTAGGTTCGGGTCAGGGGCGTCGGAGATTCGCCTTGCCCGCAGACCCGGGGAGGGCGCAGAGCATCTCGAAAAGGTAGTTCGCCGCGATGACAGCCGTATTACCGGATGTGTCGTAGGGGGGTGACACTTCGACCAGGTCTCCGCCAACCAGATTCAGACCGGCGCAGCCGCGGATGATCTCCAGCCCTTGAATGGTCGTCAGCCCGCCGACCTCGACGGTTCCCGTTCCGGGCGCAAAAGCAGGGTCGAGGCTGTCGATGTCATAGCTGAGGTAAACAGGCGCATCCCCGACCTGCGACCGGATCTGATCCATCAGTGGCGCGAGCGATTTGTGCCAACAGTCTTCCGCCGGAATGACGGTCCAGCCCTGATCACGCCCCCAGTCAAAATCATCGGGACTGTAGCCACTGCCGCGCAGGCCGATCTGGAACACCTTGTCGTTCAGCAATAGCCCATCCTCATGGGCGCGTCGGAAAGGACAGCCATGCGCGACGGACTCGCCAAACATCTGGTCGTTGGTGTCAGAGTGCGCGTCCACATGGATCAGCGCGACCGGCCCGTGCGTCTCGGCCATCGCGCGCAGGATCGGCCAGGTCAGCGTGTGATCCCCGCCAAGCGTCAGCGGGATGCATCCATGGGACAGGATCGCGCGATATGTGTCGGTGATGATGTCGACGGATTTTTTTAGATCAAAGGTGTTGATCGGCACGTCGCCGATGTCCGCCACTTGCATATGGTCAAACGGCGCGGCGCGGGTCGCCATATTATAGGGGCGGATCATCCGGCTTTCGTCGCGGATCTGGCGCGGACCCAAACGGGTCCCAGAGCGGTTCGATGTGCCGATGTCCATCGGAATGCCGACAAAGCAAGCATCCAGCCCCTCGGCACTGTCTTGGGTGGGCAGGCGCATCATTGTGGCGGGGCCGCCCATGCGCGGCATGGTGTTGCCGCCAAGCGGTTGGTTGAGATCGGGCATCGGGCCTCTCGTATCATGTTGCGGGTCATCCGCAGCATGCGTCGAGAAGCGGGCGCTTTGCCAGCGCGTTCTGTGTTAGCCCTGCGCCAGGCGCCCCAGCTCGTCGGCGAGGTCGTCACACAGTTCCGTCATCTGCTGCGGATCGGTTTCGCGTTGCGCCTGCACCTTCAGGCCAAAGATATAGGTCTGGATGCGGCGGGCCACCCGACGGGTGTCGCAGGTGGCGGGCAGTTCCGATGTTTCCTGCGCGCGGTCCAAGGCGCGGGCGATCAGCCCTTCGATCCGGTCAAGCTGTTCGACGATCAGCGCGCGCAGCGCGCTGTCTTGTTGAACTTCGAGCAGGGATTTCACCAACATGCAGGCGGTCGACGGACGATCGCAGGGCGACAGAACCGACAGGCTGCGCAGGTGCGCCTGCAGTGCGGCAAGCGGGGCAGGGCTGGTGTCGATCATCCGCTCCATATCGCCTGCCATGCGGTCGGCATAGCGTCCGATGGTCGCGCGGAACAGGGCTTCCTTGCTTTGGAACGCCGCATAGATCGAGCCGGGCTTCATCGAGAGCGCATGTTCGAGATCCTTCAGGGACGTGGCGTGATAGCCTTTCGTCCAGAAAAGGTTCATCGCGGCCTCAAGGGCGGTGTCGCGGTCGTATGTTGCGTGGCGTGCCATGGCGGGTGTTGTACCGCATGGCGGGGCAGGGGGGCAATGTGCTCACAAAGATGTGTTGAGTGATCGTTCAAGAAAGGTGTTGAGCAATCACTCAAGAATTGTCAGGTAGGGGGCATCCGAAACGACGCCCAGAGAGGATTACCCCATGGCAAAGTTCGAAAAGCTCGACGAAACCAACGCACCCGAAGCATCCCAGCCGCTGATCGCGAAATCCAAAGCCGCCTTTGGCCGCCTGCCAGGTCTGCACGCTGTGATGGCGCGCGCGCCGTCGCTGCTGGACGGCTATCAGGTTCTGCACCGCCTGTTTGCGGAAGAGACCTCTTTCGACGCGGATGAGAAGACCGTCGTTTGGCAGACCATCAACGTCTACCACGAATGCCACTACTGCGTTCCCGCGCACACCGGCATTGCAAAGATGATGAAGGTCGACGACGCGATTTCCAACGCGCTGCGTGACGAAACCCCGCTGCCCAGCGAAAAGCTGGAAGCGCTGCGCACCTTCACGCTGAAAATGACCGACAGCCGCGGTAACCCGACCGACGCTGACCTCGAGGCGTTCTATGCCGCAGGCTACGGCGAGCAGCAGGTGCTGGAAATCGTTCTGGGCATCGCTCAGAAAGTGATGTCCAACTACACCAACCACTTGGCGGAAACGCCTGTGGACGCGCCGATGCAGCAGTTCGCATGGACGCCGAAGTCCAAGCGCTAAGCTTATGACAGGGCAGGGGGCTTTAGGCCCCCTGTTCGATTTTCAGCATATGCCCCAAGGTGTTGAGGGCCTCTATCGCGTGCGGGCCTGCGCTGAATGCGGACAGATGATGACCGGCGACACGCCAAATGCGGCCCGTGGTCCCGGATAGTTTGTCACTTGGCCTGTGTGCTTTCATCACCTCCGCCGTGATGTGCCCATCGTCGATGCGCAGCACCACATCCCGAAACTCCAAAAATACATCCGTCACAGGGTGCCACAATTTGTAAAACGCCTCTTTCGCGCAGAACAGCTCGGTCAGGGTCAGCTGTGGGTCGTCATCAGGGTGGCAGACAACGTCTGACAGTGCGGCCTCGACCGATTTTTCCTCAGCCAGATCTACGCCAATCCCCGGTACATTCTCCGCCCGTCCCGCAATGGCCGCGCAAAGCTGATCGCTGTGGCTGATCGACCCACAAAACCCATCCGGCCAAATCGGCGCGCGATTGTCACCCCGCGCGACGTAGGTTTCCGAGGCACCTTGCGCCGTCAGACACTGTTCCGCCAAGGCGCGGCCCGTCAGAAATTCCAGCTGGCGTTTCGGCACGCCCGTGGCACTGTATCGAGAGGGCAGGGGCCGGACCCCACCCAAGGGGGCGATCCGACAACTGAAAAGCGGCGTGTCGCAAGAGAACATCATGCCGCAATCTTAGGTTTGCCAGAACAGGGATCACAAGGGCTGTCCAAGGCAAATCATTGCCCTAAACTTGGTGCGAACGGGTTTGAAGCTGTCTTCGATCAGCGATACAGTCACCAGGAGAGTAAGTGCCGGAATTGGAATGCAAAATGACGCTGCCGACACCGATTGCCGATCTTTTGGGACGCAGCTCTATTGCGGTGACCATCGGCGATCTGACACAGGCGGATTGTCCCCTGGTCGGGGCGAGCGAGCGTTTCCTGACCATGACTGGATATGATCGCGACGAGGTCATTGGCCGCAATTGCCGCTTTTTACAGCCAAACGATGGCGCGGGACCGGTGCGGGATCGGATGCGCGAATTTATCTATTCCGACGGGGCCGCCGACGACCAGTTTCTGATCCCGAACGAGCGTAAAGACGGCACGCCGTTCATTAACCTTGTGTACATGTCGAAGCTGCTGCGCAACGGCGCGCCTTGGCTGATCCTTGCATCGCAATTCGACGTCACGCGGGCCACGGCGCAATCGGCGGCGGCCTATGCGGAAACGCTGGCGCGCGATGTTCAGGCCTTGCGCGATGTGTTGAGCCCTGATCAGATCGAGATCATGGGAAGCTATACGATCATGGCGAATACAACCGCGCTCGTGGCGCGCACGCGATTGGATTACTGAACAGATGAAAAATGCGTTTCCCGTCGTCGGTGTTGGCGCCTCTGCCGGAGGGCTGGAGGCGCTGCGCGAGCTGTTTTCTGGGCCTGCGGGCGACGTCAAGCTGGGCATGTCCTTTGTCGTGATCCAGCATCTCGATCCGAACCATGAATCGCTTATGGCGCAGTTGATCGAACGCTATACGTCGATGACCGTGACGCAGGCTGCAGGCGGCGAAGTGTTGGAGCAGGACCATATCTATGTGATCCCGCCGGGGCACGGGCTGTCCATCCAAGCGGGGCGGCTGCATCTGACAGAGTTCACCGATCCGCGCGGGTTGCGCCGCCCGATCGACGATTTCTTTGAAACACTGGCGCGGGACTGCGGGCCGCTGTCGGCCTGTGTGATTTTGTCGGGCACCGGCGCGGATGGCACGCGCGGTTTGCGCGCGATCAAGGAATACGGCGGGGTCTGCGTGGTCCAGGATCCCGAAAGCGCGAGCTATGACGGGATGCCGACCTCTGCCATCGGAACCGGTCTGGCGGATTACGTAGCGCATCCGTCTGACATTCTGAACATCCTCAACCGGTTCTTTGATTTCTCGGAGACACAAAAGCAGGCGGATGTGTCCACCGAGATTTTCGATTTCATCAAGGACATCTGCGACACGATCCAGCACCGGCTGGGCCATGATTTCACCAAATACAAACGATCGACGCTGTCGCGCAGGATTGCGCGCCGCATGCAGGTGCGCGGTCTGGAATCCCCGCGCGACTATCTGACAATCGTGCGCTCCGATGATGAGGAATGCGCAGCCCTGTTCCAGGACCTGTTGATCAACGTCACGCGGTTTTTCCGTGATCCGGTGGAATTCGGTCATCTTGACGAGATGGTGGTGCGTCCCTTGGTCGACAGTTGCGATCCTGACGGGGAAATCCGCGTGTGGGTGGCGGGATGTTCCAGCGGCGAGGAGGCCTATTCCATTGCGATGCTGTTGCACCGCGCGATGCTGATGGCTGGCAAGAAACCTTTGGTGCAGGTCTTTGCCACGGATATTGACCCGAAAATGCTGGATATTGCGCGGGCAGGGGCCTATCCGCTGTCCGCCTTGCCCGACATCCCCGAGGATCTGCGCAACCGGTACACGGTGGCGGGCAGCAACAGCTTTACCATCACGCAGAATATCCGCGATATGGTGCGGTTCAGCCTGCATAGCGTGATCAAGGACCCGCCGTTTTCCAAAATTGATCTGGTGTCCTGCCGGAACCTGTTGATCTATTTCGACGAGAGCCTTCAGCGTGACGTGGTGCCTTTGCTGCATTTCTCGCTGCGCGAGGATGGCTATCTTTTCCTTGGCGCATCCGAGGCGATCAGCCGCTACGAGGACATGTTCCGCATTGTCAGCCAATCCGCGCGATTGTTCCGGCGACAAAAGGGGGCCGCCCGCTACAGCCTGCGTTTGCCGCAACAAAATCGGCCCAATTTGCCGACCCCGCAGCCCTTTTCGGTGCAAACAACGCGCCGTCCGAACCAGAACTCCGCCGAGCAGACCGCTTTGCGGCGACTGGCAGAGGCGTATGCGCCGGCCAGCATGTTGGTGGATTCCGGGGGCAATCTGCTGCACAGGTACGGGAATCTGTCTAAGTTCCTTGATTTTCCTGACGGGCGGGAACGGTCATTGCACGTGCCCAGTCTGGCCAAACACGGCCTGCGCGAGGTGATCGGTGGCCAGATCCGCGACGCCTCGTCCAAGCAGCGCAAGCTGTTGGTGCGCGACGTGCAGGTGGACACGGGCCTTGGGAAACTGGGCTGTGACGTGATGTGCGAACCGCTGGAGGACGGAACCGTTCTGGTGATTCTGCGCGAGACCGGCGTGCTGGTGCCTTCAGTGCCTGACGGGTTTGAGGAAATCGAGCCCGGCGATGGTCATCTGCGCTATCTCGAACTGGAGTTGCAAAGCACGCGCCACCGGCTCGACACCACCGTCGAGGAGTTGGAAACCACCAACGAAGAGCTCAAAAGCTCGAACGAAGAAATGTTGTCGATGAACGAAGAGCTTCAGTCGACCAACGAAGAGCTGACCACAGTTAACGATGAGCTGAAAAGCAAGGTTGATGAATTGGTCGTGGCCAACACGGATCTGTCGAACTTCTTCAATTCCACAGAGCTTGCGGTGGTTGTGGTTGATCAGGATCTGCGCGTGCGCAGCTTCACCGAAGCGGCAGGCCAGCTGTTCGGTCTGGAAAAGGGCAGCGTGGGTCACCGCTTTGGCGATGTGTCCGGCGGGTTGAGCGGCACGGATTTCGTGGGACCCTTGGCGCAGGCCGCGGGAGAGGCGAGCGCGCAGGAATTCCGCGTGCATTCCGAAGACACGGATCAGGATTTTGTCGCGCGGGCGCTGCCGTACAAACGCAATGACGGAACGTACGCCGGGGCGACGCTGGTTCTGGCGGATGTGACGGATACGCTGAAACTTGAACGCAATCTCGAAGAGGAACGCCACCGCCTGCAACTGGCGTTGAAGGTCGCGCGGATCGGCGTTTGGGAATATGAACCCGTCTCTGACCAGACCCGCATCGACGAGACGGAACGGGAATTGCTGGACGTTGACCCCGAAGAGGGCGCGCAGATGGAAACCATTCTGGCCCGTCTCGAACCCGAGGCTCGCGATAGGGTGAACGGTGCCCTGCGACAGGCAATGGACGGCACGCGCGATTTCAACGAGATCTTTGCCTTGCCGTTGCGCGATGGCGGGCGTCGCTGGCTGCACGGCATGGGGCGGCGCTATGGTGACAGTCTGGACAACAAATTTATCGGGGTGACTTATGACGTCACCGCCGAGCGTGATCTGCTGGATCAGCGGGAACTGATGATCCGCGAGATGAACCATCGGGTGAAAAACCTGTTCGCGATCATCTCGGCGCTGATCTCGATTTCCGCGCGCGAGGCGTCGGATGTGTCGGAATTTGCGATGGGGCTTCGCGCGCGCATCCGGTCGCTGGCCGAAAGCCACGGGCTGACCAACAATGGCGCCGATGTTCGTCCTGCACCTGTGCGCGAGGTGATCGAGACGGTGCTGCGCCCGTCGCTGTCATCGCAGACGGTCGAGATTACCGGCGACGCTGCGCCGGTGAGGATCGATCAGATGACCTCGATTGCGCTGATCCTGCACGAATGGGGGACGAATTCGACGAAATACGGCGCGCTGTCGGTGGATGACGGGCGCATCGACGTGTCGATTTCCGTAGCAGATGGCATGGCGCATGTGGATTGGCGCGAAACCGGCGGCAACGGGGCTGCGACCACAGGCAACGGGTTTGGCACCGCGTTGGTGGATGCGACGGCCAAACAGCTTGGCGCCACCGTCAATGCCGGCCCGATTGACGGGGGGTTCCAGCGTAAACTGGCATTCCCCTGCGACGGCTAGGGTCAGGCGGTGCGGCGCTGTGGTTCCTGCGCCAATGCGTTCTGGATGTGATCGGGCATGGCGGGTTTGTGGATCTGCGGCGCATCGCGGAATTCAGCCTGCAGGTTGCCTTCGCTCAGGTCGCCGGAGATAAACACCAGTCGGGTGCCGCGCGCGCGCAGGGCGCGGGCCAGCGGCCAGACTTGCTTGCGCCCGATATTAATGTCCAGAAGGGCCGCCTCGGGCGTGACGTCTTCGATCAGATCGAATGCCTGATCCAGATTGTGCGCGGGCCCGATGACCGTGCGACCGCTCTCTTCGACGCTCGCCGCCAGATCGAGCGCAATCAGCGCCTCGTCATCCAGCACCAAAACAGTGCCGGTTTCCATCTCTGGCGTGGTCGAAGTATTGCTCACAGTCTTTCCTTCCGTCACGGAGTACGCAGGATAAACAGCCGATTGCCGGGTTCGTTCCAGAGCATGGCGGGGAAATTCGGATAGTTGTGCGCATTTTATCACGCATAAGGGGTGTTTTTGCCAAAAAATGATCTGGCCGAAACATGCCTGCGCGATATTTTTAATGGCTCCCTGTCTTTGCCAAGCTGAGATCGTCCCCCATATATTTTGGCAAAGAGATTGCTGAGAGCGGGCTATGGGATACGTAAAGACCGGAATTTTGATGGCTGCCATGACGGCGTTGTTCATGGGCGTCGGGTATCTTCTGGGCGGCAGCGGCGGCGCGTTGATCGCGCTTGTGGTCGCTGCGGGCATGAACCTTTATGCATGGTACGGGTCTGACACGGCGGTGCTGCGGATGCACAACGCCCAGCCGGTGACGCGCGGCGACCGCTATGGGCTGACCGATATGGTGGCGCAATTGTCGGCCAATGCGCAGCTTCCGATGCCTGCGGTCTACATCATAAACGAGGCGCAGCCCAATGCCTTTGCCACTGGGCGCAATCCCGAAAACGCCGCCGTCGCGGTGACCACTGGCCTGATACAAACGCTCAGCCGCGAGGAGCTTGCAGGCGTTGTGGCGCATGAATTGGCGCATATTCAGAACCGCGACACGCTGATCATGACGATCACCGCCACCTTTGCCGGTGCGATCACGATGCTGGCCAATTTCGCCATGTTCTTTGGTGGGCGGGACAACCGGATGGGGTTGATCGGGACCTTGGCGATGATGTTCCTTGCGCCTTTCGCGGCGATGCTGGTGCAAATGGCGATCTCGCGCACCCGCGAATATGCGGCGGATAAGGCAGGGGCCGAGATATGTGGCAATCCGATGTGGCTTGCCTCAGCCTTGGAGCGGATTCAACAGGGGGCGGCGCGCATCGACAACGATGTGGCCGAACGCCATCCGGCTTCGGCGCATATGTTCATTATCAACCCGTTGCACGCCCACAAACGCGACAATCTGTTTGCGACCCACCCCGCGACCGAGAACCGGATTGCGGCGCTGCGACAGATGGCGGGGGCTACGGCACCGCGCAAACCACTGCGGCCAAGACCCACGCGGCAAAATCGCGGCGGCAACGGCCCGTGGGGGTGATCAATGCGTTCCGCGCAGAACAACCCTGGGGTGGGTGTGGCGCATCTCGGCGGGTTTGTCGGTTTGCGCGAGCCTGCGTTCCAGAAGATCCACGATATGTGAGACAGCCGCGTCAATCGGGTTGCGCACCGTGGTCAGGTTGAATGTCGGCCATTTCGCCATACCGATATCGTCGAACCCGATGACCGACAGGGCCTTGGGCACGTCGATCCCCATGTCGCGCGCGGCGGTCAGCGCACCAATCGCAGTGGCATCATTGGCGCAGATCAAGCCGTCAATCTGATGCGCCGCCAGCATTGTGCGGGCAGCAGAATACCCGCTGTCGACCGTGTAATCGCCATGGGAACAGGCCTGTAGGGAAAGCCCTGTGGTGTCGAGCGTTTCGGTCACACCGCGCAGCCGCTCGCCCGACGAATAAAATCCCGACGGCCCGCCGATAAACCCGATCCGGCGGCGGCCGCGCTCCAGCAACACTCGGGTGGCCTGCGCCGTGCCGTCGGCATTCAGGCAACAGACATTGTCCACATGGGCGGCGCTGATCGGTCGCCCCGAAGAGATCATGGGCACGCCCAGACGGGTGCATTGCGCGACAATGCCTTCGGTCATGCTGCCGCCGCGCAGGATCATGGCGTCCAGCGGATAGCGCAACAAAGCCTCCATTGCCGTCTTTGCGCCCTCGTCACTGCCGTCGATGAGAATCGGCCATTTGTTTAACGTGTTCAGTGCGCGCACCAGATGATTGGTGAATTCCGTGTCGTAGGTGCTGCGCATGTTGCCGACAAAAATGGCGACAAGCCCGCTTTGTCCCGCCTGTAATCCAGCGGCGAGGGCATTGGGCTGATACCCCAGTTCGGCGGCCACCTGTTTGATCCGCTTGCGCTTTTCCGCATCAAGATAAGATCCGTCCGTAAAGGCACGCGAGACGGCAGAGCGCGAAACGCCTGCGGCCTCGGCCACGGTTTTGGCGGTGACACGGCGGGGCCGTGACGGGGGAACGGGGCAATCGGAACTCATGGCGTAGCTGTCGCTGCATGACCCGCTTCTTGTCAAGAATGTTGGAAAACCGTCACGCAAGTGTCACGGACGCTCCGTATGTGAACACGTGTGCACATCTGTGCGACGTGAGAAGGACGGCCCAAGGGCGCGTTGTTCACATGCCGTTCAGGCAGTGCCTCAGACCGCATCAGCGGTTCGGGGAAAACGTCCCGAACAGGGCGAAAAACGGAGAGACGAGATGACACACCTCAAGCTTGCAACGGCCACGGCCGCGTTTGCATTCTCGGCGACCGCAGTGTTTGCCGAAACCGAAATCACGTGGTGGCATGCCATGGGCGGCGCCCTTGGCGAGACCGTCAACAAGATCGCCGAAGATTTCAACGCGTCGCAGGATGACTACACCATCACGCCCGTGTTCAAAGGCACCTACGAAGAGGCGCTGACCGCTGGCATCGCGGCCTTCCGCGCGGGCGAACAGCCCAACGTGCTGCAGGTGTTCGACGCCGGCGCGGCCACCGTGATCGGCGCGCAGGGCGCGACCGTTCCGGTGCAGGATCTGCTTGAGAGCAACGGTGTCGAGTTCGACATCAACGACTATATCTCGGGCGTGCGTTACTTCTACGCCGATGGCGAAGGAAAAATGATCGGCATGCCGTTCAACTCCTCCTCGCCGATCATGTACTACAACGTCGACGCGCTTGAAGCGGCTGGCGTGACCCCGCCGAAAACCTGGGAAGAGTTCCAGGAGACCACCGCACCTGCGTTGAAAGAAGCCGGATACACCGCGCTGGCGCAGTCGCACCTGCCGTGGATCTTTACCGAGAACTTCATGTCCCGCCATGATCTGCCGTTTGCCACGAACGACAACGGCTATGACGGCGCCGAAGGCACCGAGATCCTCGTGAACAACGACGCGATCAAGGCACACTTCGAGGCGGTCACCGACTGGCAGGAGCAGGGCTATTTCGAATGGTTCGGCACCGGCTGGGGCGACAACCAGACCCCGTTCGAAGAAGGCAAGGTCGCGATCTGGCTGGGTTCCTCCGGCTCCTTCGGCGGTCTGGCGAAAAAAGACCTGCCGTTTGAATTCTCCGCCACCTATCTGCCCTATTGGGAAGCGGTCACGACCGAGCCCAAGCAGACCTTCATCGGCGGTGCGGCCCTGTTCGCCATGGCGGGCAAGTCCGACGAGGAAAACAAGGCAACGGCTGCGTTCTTTGAATTCCTGACCAAGCCGGAAACCCAGGTGTTCTGGCACAAGGACACCGGCTACGTTCCGATCACCACTGCCGCCTACGACATGGCAAAGGCCGAAGGCTACTACGACGAGCAGCCCGCCGCCGAGGTTGGCATCCAGCAGCTGTCCCTGCCCGCAGGTGAGAACACCAAAGGCTACCGCATGGGCTTTTACGTCCAGATCCGTGACGTGATGAACCGCGAATACGGCCGCATCCTGACCGGTGAAACCTCGGTCGATGACGCATTCGCCAACATCGAAACCGAAGCGAACGCCCTGCTGGCCCGTTTCGCCAAGACCCAGAACTAAGCCACCCGCTGTTCTGACAGACAGGAACGGTCGCAGCACGCTGCGGCCGTTCTCCCCACTTCGGAGGTCTCATGAAACGCGCAGGTTTCACCACCCGATGGCTGCCGATCCTGCTGCTTTTGCCGCAGTTGATCATCATCGCTGTCTTCTTTTACTGGCCCGCCGCCCATGCGGTGCAGTCGTCCTTTTATCTCCAGGACCCGTTCGGGTTCGGATCAACCTTTGTTGGTCTGGACAACTACAAGGATCTCGCGGGGAATTCGGAATACTTGCGCATTGCCAAGTTTACAGTCGTCTTCTCGATCCTTGTGACGTTCTTTTCGCTGGCGCTGGCCTTGTTGCTGGCGGTCAAGGCGGACAAGGTTCTGCGTGGTGCCAAAACCTATCGCACCTTGTTGATGTGGGTCTATGCGGTCGCACCGCCGGTCGCCGGTTTCATCGGTGTGCTGATGTTCAACCAAAGCTGGGGCCCGCTGACCGAACTGGCGCGCTCCATCGGGTGGGATTTCAAACTTGGCGTGAATTTCAACGACACGGCCTTTGCGATGGTGCTGGTGTCGGTGTGGAAACAGGTGCCGGTGAATTTCATCTTCTTCCTGTCCGGCCTGCAGTCCATCCCGAAATCCGTGCGCGAGGCGGCGCTGATCGACAACGGATCTGCGGCGGGGCGGTTTTGGGATGTGACATTCCCACTGCTGGCACCGACGGGGTTCTTCTTGTTGATCATCAACATCACCTATTCGCTGTTCGACACCTTCGGCATCGTGGACACGCTGGTCAAAGGCGAGCCGGGCAACAACCCGATGACCCTTGTCTACAAGGTCTACGTCGACGGCTTCCGCGGCAACGATCTGGGCGGAAGCTCGGCGCAGTCGGTCGTGTTGATGGTCCTTGTCCTTGCGCTGACGGTCTTTCAGTTCCGGCTGATCGAACGCCGCATCCACTATACCTGAGGGGCGACAGATGTCCGAAGCAAACGCTGCGGCGCTGGCCGCAAC
The DNA here is from genome assembly GCF_048553715.1 of Sagittula sp. SSi028. Lineage (NCBI taxonomy): Bacteria > Pseudomonadati > Pseudomonadota > Alphaproteobacteria > Rhodobacterales > Roseobacteraceae > Sagittula > Sagittula sp. SSi028. The sequence goes on from NZ_JBLZNC010000007.1 coordinate 109,258, forward strand.
CACTCTACAGCCCGCCAAGACCGTGCGCCGGTTCAAGATGGCCAATCTGCTGGATCATGGGATCTTGATCCTTGGCAGCCTGTTCATGCTGCTGCCGATCTACATCGTGCTGCAAACCACATCGACCACCGATCTGGAGACGATGAAAAACGGCCCCGGCCTGCTGCTGGGCGATCAACTGGACGAGAATTTCACCAAAGCCATGTTCGAAGCCTCTGGCTTTTCCGGTGAAAACACCGGCCTGTCGATGCTGAAAAACAGCATGATCCTCGGCATCGGTTTTGCGGTCGGCAAAATCGTGATCGGCATGATGGCGGCCTATGCGCTGGTCTATTTCCGGCTGCGGTTTGCCACCTTCGCGTTCTGGCTGATCTTTACCACGCTGCTGTTGCCGCTGGAGGTCCGCATTCTGCCGTCCTACGAGATCGCGCAGAAGCTGGGATTGCTTAATAGCTACACCGGCCTGATCGTGCCTTTGATCGCTTCGGCGACGGCCACGTTCTTCTTTCGCCAGTTCTTCCGCTCCATCCCCGAAGAGCTGGTCGAAGCCGCGCGCATAGACGGGGCAGGGCCGGTAAAGTTCTTTGTCGATATCCTTGTGCCGCTCAGCCAGACCATGATCGCGGCCATGTTTATCATCATGTTTGTGTACGGCTGGAACCAGTATCTCTGGCCGACGATGGTCACCACCGAAGAGCACATGTTCACCCTCGTGCGCGGGATCAAACAGATCACGCAGGTTCTGGAGGGCAACAACGTCCCCGAATACGGCCGCGCCAATATGCTGGCGCTGGTGGCGATCCTGCCGCCGGTTCTGGTCGTGCTTTTCTTCCAACGCTGGTTCGTCAAGGGCCTCACCGAGTCGGACAAATAAGGACAGCCCCATGGCACAAATGTCTCTGAACAACATTCGCAAGGTCTACCCCAACGGGTTCGAGGCCGTGACACCCACTTCGTTCTCTATCGAGGATGGCGAGTTTCTGGTTCTGGTCGGCCCGTCGGGTTGTGGGAAATCCACCCTGCTGCGCATGATCGCGGGGCTAGAGGACATCACCGAAGGCGAGCTGCGCATCGGTGATCGCGTGGTCAACCACGTCGACCCCGCCGATCGCGACATCGCGATGGTGTTCCAGAATTACGCGCTGTACCCGCATATGACGGTGCGCAAGAACATCGGCTACGGTCTGAAGAACCGCAAAATCGCTGCCGATGTGATCGAACAAAAGGTGCAGGAGGCAGCGAAAATGCTGAACCTCACCGACTATCTGGACCGCAAGCCGTCGCAGCTGTCCGGTGGGCAACGTCAGCGTGTGGCCATGGGCCGTGCGGTGGTGCGGGATCCGGCGCTGTTCTTGTTCGACGAGCCGCTGTCAAATCTCGACGCCAAGCTGCGCCATCAGATGCGGATCGAGATCAAAGCGCTGCAGCGGCGTCTTGGGGTGACGTCAGTCTATGTCACCCACGATCAGGTCGAGGCGATGACCATGGCCGACAAGATCATCGTGCTGAACGCCGGTAAGATCGAACAGATCGGCACCCCGTACGAGATCTATCACCATCCGGCGTCCACCTTTGTGGCCAGCTTCATGGGTGCGCCGCCGATGAACCTGCTGGATGCGCGCATTGAACAGGGTCAGGTGATGGTCAACGGCGGCACGGCTTTGGCCGCATCCGGGGCAGGGCAGGGGGCCATCACCATGGGCATCCGCCCCGAGGATGTATCGCTGGATGCGCAAGGGGCCGTGGCCTTTGACATCGACATCGTCGAGGAACTGGGCGCGCACCGGTTGTTGCACGGGCGTCTTGCGGATCAGGACTTTACCATTCACGTGGACAAGGAAACACAGGCCGCCCCCGGTCCTGCGCGGATCTCGCTGAAACAAGATGCGATCCGGCTGTTTGATCCGCAGACGGGGCGCGCGCTGTGATCAGCCAGACTGTCACGGCCTTGCCGCTGGTCGAGGACGAGATGCGCGCGCGCATCCTGTCCTCGCCAAAAACCGCCGCCGCGCATCGTGACCTGCTGGCCGAGGTGCCCGCCATGAACGCGGTCCAGCTTGGTGGCACCGCGCGCGCCACTGTGTTGCCCGCTGACCTTACGGTGGCGGCGTGGAATGTGGAACGCTGCTTGTTTCCCGAAGACACCGCCGCGCATCTGGCGGGCATTGCCCCTGACATCGTGTTGCTGTCAGAGGTCGATCACGGGATGGCGCGCACCAGCCAGCGCCACACCACCGAGGTCATGGCCGCAGAGTTGGGCATGACCTATGCCTTCGGGGTCGAGTTCCTCGAGCTCGACCTTGGTGGCCCGACAGAGCGGGAGTTCTGCTCGGATGATTTCAACGCGCGGGGCTGGCACGGGAATGCGATCCTGTCATCGGTGCCATTCGTGAAAACCGCCATGTTGCGGCTGAACGATCACGGGCATTGGTTTGCCGCCGATGAAGGGGCCGCAGATCCGCAGCAGCCGCGTCTGGGTGACCGGATGGCGCTGCTGGCTGTGGTGGATGGGGCAGGGGGTCCGCTGTGCGTGGTCTCGACCCATTTGGAAAGCAACGGCACGGCCGCGCACCGGCACGCGCAATTTGACCGGCTGCTGCAGGCCATTGACCGGTTCGCGCCGGATATGCCCGTGCTGATTGGCGGGGATCTGAACACCGGCAACCATTTGCCGCCGGATTTCGATTGGCGGCGCGAGACGCTTTTCGCATTGGCCGAACAGCAGGGCTATGACTGGGGCAATACTGCTGATGGCCCGACCACGCGCCCCAGCCTGATCACCCCGCACCCTGACCGCGTGATGAAGCTTGACTGGTTCGCAGCTAGGGGTCTGAGCGGCACGGCAAAGGGGGTTCTGTCATCGGTGGACGCAAATGGGCGTCCGCTGTCCGATCATGACTGCGTGTGGTGCAGTATTCGGATGTGAGGCATGGCGGCCCGCGATGGGCCGCCAGACCTTTAGCCAATAGGGGGCAAGGTGCTGCGCAGATAGGCGAAGTGCTTTTCCGCCATGCCGCGATAGGCGCGCCAGCCGTCAGCCGTGTCCTGTGCCACGCGGTCCGACAAAACCGCCAAGGGTTCATTGCTCGACCGTGCAAGGATCAGCGTCTGCGCTGCCTTTTCAAAGAAATACAGGTCCTCAAAGGCATCTGCCACGGTTTCGCCCACTATGGTGACACCGTGATTACCCATGACCAGAACCGACTTGTTGCCAAGCGTTTCGGCCAGCCGCTCGCCCTCTTCGGTCGCGTCCGCAATCCCGCCAAAGGCCAGATCATAGGCGGTGCGCCCGTAAAACCGCGCGGTGTTGTTGTCGATGGGAACCATGGTGGGGTTCTTCAGACAGGCCAGCGCGGTGGCGTAGGGCGTATGGGCGTGCAACACCACCCGCGCATCCGGCAGGCGGCGGTGCACAGTGCCATGCACACACCACGCCGATGCATCGGGCGCATTCGGCCCCTCGGCGGCGGATGGGTCGCGGCTGTCGAGCAGCAGCAGATCCTGCGGCGCGATGGTCGCGAAATGTTGCCACTTCGGGTTCAGCAGGAACTGATGCCCGTCGGCAGAGACTGCAGCGCTGAAATGGTTGCCGACGCTCTCGCTCCACCCCAGCATGTGGCAGATCCGAAAGGCGTCTGACAGGTCACGGCGCAGCGTGGTCTCTGTGTCGGTGGGGGTGACGGGGGCGTTCATGCCTTGAACCGTCCCTCGCTAACCAGCGCACGATAGGTCGACCGCATTTCAGAGCGATCCACATAGCAGCCGCGCAGATAACGGTCGCCGCTGGTGGCGGTGTAGGCTGCGCGCCCGTGCACGATGCGATGGTTGTCAAAGACCATGCATTCGCCGCCCTTCATCAAGAAGCGCATCATGAACTGTTCTTCCTGCAGCATCCGGCCAAAGCGGCAGAAGGCGGGGTAGTAGTCGTCCAACAGCTTCTGGTCGAGATCGAAGATATCCGCCATGTGCTGGCTGATCGTCAGGCCGGACACCTCGCCGTGCTGGTCGAGCTCGATCACATACTGGCGCGACCGCGCATCATAGGTGTCGTGTTCGCAGTAGAACGGGATCGCCACCTCGGAGAGCAGTTTGAACCCTTCGGGGTCACGCTCGCGGAAGGCATTGGCCACCGCCACGCCATCGGCATAGAGGCTTTCACCGCCATCAACCGTGTTCGCGCGGCAGTGCAGGAACTGGATGCCGGGGGCGAATTCCTCGGCCGGAGTGTCTGTGTGCAGTTCCAGCGCGCCTGCGGTGTAGGCGGTGTTGGTCGGGTTGATATGGGTGCGCACATCGAAATAGGTGCCAAAGAACGTGGGCCGGACAAAGCCCATCAGCTCGGCGGTCTGGGTCAGCCCCTCGTCGCTGTCGGGCATGTCGGTCACGATGGTGAACCCGTGCACCAGCATGGCTTCGATCCATTTGGCGCGCGTCGCATCGTCAGACACCAGCTCGGGCTGCGAGAAACGCGGAACGGACGGATAATGGTCGCCAAACCATGCCTTGCGCGGCAGATCGGACGGATCGTGGCGACGCTTGCCACCGGCAAAGGTTTCCAGCCAGTCCAGCGGCATCTGCGTGACGTGGTCCTCATGCGCCCAGATGATTTCCAGTGCGTCGCCTTTGACCTCGGCGGCTTTGGCGACGGGCGCGGTGTCGAGGTGGAAGATATCAAAGCTGCGTTCGCGCGTGGTCGCGTTGAACGAGGTGGGGCAGTTGTCGCGCAGCCAGTAGTAGTTGAAATAGTGGGTCTGCCCATCACGCAAGGTGACGTTCAGGCCGCTGTCGGTGAAGGAGGCAACCGATCCGGGGGTCTGCATCGGGCTGAGATCGTTCATCTGTCTATCTCCACAAGGGACGAGGGATTGCTGTTTCTGCCATGCAGCATTTCACGAAGCCGGGGCTTGACGACAGATCGATTCATGTGATGCTTACTTAACCGATAGCTTATGTTGTGAGACATGGACCATTTTCCCCCTCTGCGCCTGCTGGTCACCTTCGAGGCGCTGTCGCGCCACGGTTCCATGCGAGAGGCCGCCGCGCGTTTGAACGTGACCCAGCCTGCGGTCAGTCAGGCGCTGCGCGCGTTGGAGGATCATGTTGGCGTGCCGCTGTTGGATCGTTCGACGCGGCCCACGCGATTGACCGAAGCGGGCGAGCTTTTGGCCCGCGCGGTGCGCGAGGGGCTGGGACGGATCAGCGCCACGCTTGAGGACATCCGCGCGCTGCATGCCAGCGGCGAGCGTCAGGTCACGGTCTCCTGCACGCTGGGCATGGCGACCTACTGGCTGATGCCGCGGCTGCCGGAATTCTACGCCGCCCATCCGGAGGTGACGGTCAACGTGCAGGCCCCCGCCACCGATCTGCCGGTGATGACGCCGGGGGTAGACGTGGCTTTGCGCTATGGCAGCGGCGGGTGGCGCGAGGGGCGGTCCGAGAAACTGTTCGACGAGGAAATCTGCCCCGTGGGTGCGCCTGCCTTGGTGGAACGGCTGCTGGCCGAAGGCACCGGGCTGGACCGGGCGCATCTGATCCACGTGCGCAGCCCGCACAACCAGCATTGGGCGGGGTGGGAGGACTATTTTCAGGCGCGTGATATTTCCCGCCCCAAGGGCGGCGGGCAGGTGTTCAACAATTACGTGCAGGCCGCGCAGGCGGTCTATGACGGGCGGGGGCTGATGCTGGGCTGGCAATCCATCACCGCACGCGCCGAGCGTGAAGGCGCGTTACAGCGCTGGCCCGACGGGGCGATCAGCCTTGGCACCGCCTACTATGTCACCACACCCACGGTGCCGTCGCAGGACACGCGCAGTTTCACCGACTGGCTCAAGACGCAGGCCGTCTAGATATGCTGCGCGCAGAGCCAGTCGACGAAGGTTTTTACATCCCGCCTGCCGCGCAGATCATCGCGTTCGACCAGCGTGAAATTGGCCGCCATGGGCAGGGTCAGGTCATAGGGGGCGACCAGTCGCCCGGCTTCCAGATCACGGCGGGCAAAGCTGCGCGAGATGATGGCGCAGCCTTGGCCCGCTGACAGTATCTGTAGCGCGATGACCGAGGAATCGGCCTTCAGCCAGTAGTCGATGCGCGTATCGTCAAAGCCGCATTGCACGAACAGCCTGTCCCAATCATGCTCTGACCCGACGATCTGGACGATGTCCGCCGCGGCAAGGCTTTGCGCATCGGGTGTCGATCCCAGCCGTTCCGCATAATCGGGATGACAGACGATGGTGGCGCCTTGGACGGTCAGCGGGTGGATGCGGTGTTCGGGCCAGTCGGTCTCGCCATAGCGAATGTCGAGATCGATGCCTTCGCCGTCGATGCGATCGGACCAGACGGCGGTGGACAGCTCGACGTCGATGTCTGGATGGGCCTGCGTGAAATCGCGCAACAAGGGCGCAAGGATCAGCGCCGCAAAAGAGATCGAACAGCGCACACGCACGATGGATTTGCTGGGCAGGCTGAACAGCCCGTCGGTGGCGATCTGCATGTCCTGAAAGGATTTTCGCACCGGCGCCGCATAGGCCAGCCCCACATCCGTCAGGTGCACGCCCTTGGCCTTGCGGGTGAACAGTTGCACACCGAGGTGCTGTTCGAGCAGGCGGATCTGCTGGCTGACCGCAGCGGGGGTCAGGTTCAACTCGCCTGCGGCGGCGCTGAACGAACTGTGGCGGGCGGCGGCCTCGAAGGACCGCAACCAGGTGACATGGGGCAGCCTGCGCATGGAGACCTCTTTGGCGTTGCCGCGCAATCATGGGCAAGCGCGCAGGCGGGTGCAAGCGCGATTGGGTAACCTGTCTTGGGTCTTTGCGGTCATAACCGTTGTTTGAGCCTTGCTGCCCCAAAGGGTCATTTGTGACCCCGAAAGCACGAGACAGCAGGCGACAAGACAAATGGCCGAAACATATGACTATGTGATCGTGGGTGCGGGCTCGGCAGGCTGCGTTCTGGCCGAACGTCTGTCCGCGTCGGGGCGTTTTAGTGTGCTCGTGCTCGAAGCGGGCGGCAGCGATCGCCGGTTCTGGATCAAGGTGCCGGTGGGCTATGCCATCACGCACCGCGACCCTGCGCTCAACTGGGGTGATCACACGCAAGCCGATGCGGCGTTGCAGGGGCGCAGCGGCTTCTGGCCGCGCGGCAAGGTTGTTGGCGGCTCCGGCTCGATCAACGCGATGGCCTATGTGCGCGGTCTGCCGCAGGATTTCGACGATTGGCAGGCGGCGGGCGCCGAAGGCTGGAACTGGCAGGCGGTGCGCGAGACCTATGACCGGATCGAGACGCAATCGGATGCGGAGACCCCCGGCGGGCCGGTCTGGGTGCAGGATCTGAGCGACCAGATGCACCCGTTTTCGCGCCGTTTTCTGGAGGCTGCCCGTGATGCGGGGTTTGCCACGCCGCACAACATGAACGGTGAAGGGGCCGAAGGGATCACCCCCTACCGCAGTACGGTGCGTCGCGGCGTGCGCTGGTCCTCGGCGGATGCGTTTCTGCGGCCTGCGCTGAAACGGGACAAGGTCCGCCTGATCAATCGCGCCCATGTCACGGGGCTGAATTTTGACGGGCGGCGGGTGACCGGCCTGAGCTATGAGCGCAAAGGCGTGCCCCATCAGGTTTATGCGCGCCAAGAGGTCATCCTGAGCGCGGGGGCCATCAATTCGCCGCAGATCTTGCAGATGTCCGGGGTCGGCCCGGCCAGCCTGCTGCGTGATCTGGGGATCGAGGTGCGCCACGATCTGCCCCATGTGGGGGCCAACCTGCAGGACCATCTGGCGGTTTCCTACCAGTTCCGCGCCACGACGCCCACGTTGAACAATGTGTTGGGGCGCCAAATACCACGCATGTTGGCAGGGCTGCGCTATCTGGCGACGCGACGCGGGCCGCTGGCGGTGCCGGTGAACCAGATGGGCGGCTTTGTCCGCAGCCACGACGGGGCTGCTGCGCCGGACATGCAGTTGTTCTGCAATCCTGCGTCTTACGATATCTCTGCGCGCGGCGAGGTTGTTCTGGACCGCACGCCGGGCTATCTGTTGTCGGCTCAACCGTGCCGGCCAACGTCGCGCGGGTCGGTCATGATCCGCAGCGCTGATCCTTACACGCGGCCCGCAATCGATGCCAATTCGCTGGCGACAGAACAGGACCGCGCGGCGGCGGTGCGCGGTGTGAAACTCCTGCGGCGGCTGGCGGACAGCGCCACGCTGCAGGCGGTGACGCGCGACTGCAAAACACCGGGGTTTGCGGATATGGACGACGACGCATTGCTAGAGGACTTCCGCGCCCGGTCATCGACCGTGTTCCACCCGACCTGCACCTGCCGGATGGGCCGGGATGCCAGCGGTTCGGTCATTGACGGGCGTATGCGCGTGCATGGGCTGGCGGGCGTGCGCGTGGTCGATGCCTCGGCCTTTCCGAATATCACGTCAGGCAATACCAATGCGCCCACGATGATGCTGGCGCTGCGGGCGGCTGATCTGATCCTTCAGGATGCATCCTGAGACACCAATCTAGAAAGGAGGAGCTGATGCGCCTCGAAAAACTGGAAACCTTTGTTGTCGGCAACCCGCCGCCGCGCCACGGCGGGCGGTATTTCATCTTTGTCCGGCTGACCACGGCCTGCGGCATCACCGGCGTGGGCGAGATCTACAACGCCACCTTTGGCCCTGACGTCTGCTGCGCCATGGCGCATGACATGTTCGGGCGACATTTTGACGGCACAGACCCGCAGCGGATCGAATGGCTGTTCCGGCAGGTTTACGGTGCGGGCTTCACCCATCGTCCCGATGTCAGCGTCATGGGCGTGTTCAGCGCGCTGGAAATGGCCTGCTGGGACATTCTCGGCAAGGCGGCCGACAAACCGGTAGCGGATCTGCTGGGCGGTCCGGTGCATGACCGGCTGCGCAGCTACTCCTACATCTACCCCGCCGACGGCGACGTCTACCCCGACCCCGACCAGCCCAACGCCTATAACGATGCCCATATCGCGGCGGAAATCGCAGCCAATATGGTCGATCAGGGCTTTACCGCGCTGAAATTCGACCCCGCCGGTCCCTATAGCGTCTTCGACGGCCACCAGCCACGGCTGGAGGATATCTCGCTCAGCGTGGCTTTCTGCCGCGAGATCCGCGCCGCCGTAGGCGACCGCGCCGATCTGTTGTTTGGCACCCATGGCCAGTTCACGGTCAGCGGCGCGCGGCGTATGGCCCGCGCGCTGGAGCCCTTTGACCCGCTGTGGTTCGAGGAACCCGTGCCGCCCGAAAGCCCGGAGGCCATGGCAGAGGTGGCGCGCTTTACCTCTATCCCCGTGGCGGCGGGTGAACGGCTGTGCACCAAATATGAATTCGCACGCCTGCTGGACACCGGGGCCGCGTCGATCCTGCAGATGAACCTTGGCCGTGTCGGTGGCCTCTGGGAGGCGAAAAAGATCGCCGCCATGGCGGAGGTCAAACAGGCGCAGGTTGCCCCGCATCTGTACTGCGGCCCGATTGTGGCTGCGGCGAATATCCAGCTTGCGGCGAGCACGCCGAACTTCCTTGTGCTGGAAAGCATCGGCACCTTTGATGGCCCCTACATGAAGGGCGTCAAAGGCGAGATCACTTGGGAAGACGGCTACATCATCCCGTCGCGCGCGCCGGGTCTGGGGTTGGAGCTGGATGACGCGGCGATTGCGGCCATGCCCTACACCGATAATGAGCTGCACCTGACCATGACGAAAACCCACGTAACCCCGTAAGAGGCACAGATGAAAAATCTCGAAAAATTCTATATCGGCGGACAATGGGTTGCGCCCGCAAAGGCGCGCAGCATGCCGATCCTGACCCCCGCCACCGGCGCGCAGATCGGCAGCGTGGCCCTTGGGTCCGAGGCGGATGTCGACGCGGCAGTGGCTGCAGCCACGCGCGCATTTGCCAGCTATAGCCAGACCAGCAAGGGCGAACGTCTGTCCTTGCTCAAACGGCTGGCGGATCAGACCCGAAACCGGATGGAGGATCTGGCGCAGGCGATGACGTTGGAGATGGGCGCCCCGATCACCATGTCGCGCGCCGATCAGGCCGCCGCCGGTCTGGGCCATCTCGAGGCTTTCATCACAGCCTTCGAGGCGCATGAGGCCGAAGAGACCCTGCCCAACGGGGATATCGTCAGCTATGAACCTATCGGCGTCTGCGGGTTGATCACCCCGTGGAACTGGCCGATCAACCAGATCGCGTTGAAGGTGGTTCCGGCGCTGGCCGTGGGCTGTACCTGCGTGCTCAAACCCTCTGAGCATACGCCGCTGTCTGCACAGATCTATGCCGAGATGATCCACGACGCGGGCTTCCCTGCGGGTGTGTTCAACTTGGTCTACGGCGATGGCCCATCGGTCGGCTCGGCGCTCTCGCGCCACGAGGATGTGGCGATGATGTCCTTTACCGGATCGACCCGCGCGGGCAGCGCGGTGTCGCGCGATGCCGCTGCAACGGTCAAACGCGTCACGCTGGAACTGGGCGGGAAATCCCCCAACGTGATTTTTGCCGATGCGGATGTCGACGCCCGCGTGGCCGAAGGCGTGACCGAGTGTTTCTACAACACGGGCCAGTCCTGCAATGCGCCGACACGGATGCTGGTGGAGCGGGACGCCTATGACCGCGCATTGGAGGTTGCCCGCGCGACGGCAGAGGCGCAGGCCGTTGGCGATCCTGCCGCAGAGGGTGACCATCTTGGGCCGCTTTTTGACGAGATCCAGTACGAGCGTGTGCAGGCGATGATCCAGACAGGGATCGACGAGCAGACGCCGCTGCTGACCGGTGGCTTGGGCCTGCCTGACGGCTTGCCCGAACATCTGCAAACCGGATGGTTTGTGCGGCCCACGATCTTTTTCGACGTCACGCCGGAGATGACCCTGTGGAAAGAGGAGATCTTTGGCCCGGTTCTGGTCATGACCCCCTTCGACACCGAAGAAGAGGCGATCGCGCTGGCCAATGACACGCCCTACGGTCTGGATGCCTTTGTTTCGACCGGGGATGAGGCGCGTGCCACGCGGATGGCGCGGGCAATGCGCGCAGGCGGGATTCACATCAACGGTCGCGCCGCTGATTATGGATCACCCTTTGGCGGGTTCAAGCAATCCGGCAACGGGCGCGAGGGTGGCCGTTTCGGTCTGGAAGATTACCTAGAGGTTAAGGTGCGCCCGCCGTTCACAAAGTAACGGCAGGCGGTTTCTGCGATGCAGAAAGGGCGCGAGGGATAATCACCCTCGCGCCCTTTTTTGGTCGTGCCTTTGTGGCTTATTCCGCCGGTTCCTGCGCGGCCAGCAAGGTGGCCAAAGGTGCGGAGAGACCGGTCGGGATCACCTCGTAACCCGGTTCCTCGGGTTCGTCGTCGGTCATTTCCGCAGGGAAACCCGGTGCGGTGATCGACAGGCCGGTGGCTTCTTCGAGACGTTTGATGATGTTCGGCGACAGTTCGCGATCACCGAAGCGTGCGATCCCGTCGTTGAAGATGTCCACCATCAGCGGGCTGATTTCCAAGGGCACATTGTTCATCTCGGCAATTTTCTGGAACAGGCCGATGTCCTTTTTCACCAGATCCATGGTGAAGGAGATATCGCGCGACCCGTTCAGGATGACCTGGCTTTCGGTTTCATGCACAAAGGACGTGCCGGAGGAGATCTTCATCGCCTCGTAGGTCGTGTTCATGTCCATGCCCGCAGCCTTCATGGTGACCAAAGCCTCGCAGCAGGTCAGAAGGTTCGCGGTCGCCAGATAGTTTGTCATCACCTTCAGGATCGACGCGCTGCCGATCTCTCCACAATGCAGGACGCGGCGGCCCAGCGTTGTCAGCGTGGGCAGCATGCGTTCAAATGTCGCCCGGTCACAGCCCGCAAAGATCGAGATATTGCCGGTGTCGGCGCGGTGACAGCCGCCGGACACGGGGCATTCCATGGCCGAGCCGCCTTTGGCGATAACCAGTTCCGACAGGCGTTTGATTTCGCCCGCATCGGTTGTCGACATTTCCATCCAGATTTTGGTGTTATCGACGGCGGGCAGCATTTCCTCGACCACAGCGGCAGAGGCCGCAGGGGAGGGCAGGCAGGTGATGACCGCATCGCAATCCTGCATCAACGCCAGCGGGCCGGTGGTGGATTTCGCACCGCGCGCGACAAATGTTGCCACCAACGCGGGGTTGAGGTCATGCACCGTCAGGTCAAACCCGTTGCGCAGCAGGCTGCCCGCCAGTTTACCACCAACATTCCCAAGCCCGACAAAGCCGATTTTCATGAGGATCGCTCCTTAAATATCCGTTTCGCGTATGGTGACGCAAACAGCCTGCGGCGCAAAGCAAAGCCTTTTCACCCTATGGGGTCAGGTGTGTTGCGGCTCTTAACAGCTGTCGGGAAAATACCGAGAATGCGAAAGGCTCAAATTGTAGATGTTATGGGGCCATTAAGGCGTGAGCGCTCTAATGGGCTCAACCCACGGAGCGATGACAATGCATGGCCTGATCCTTAAAACCTTTCAGGTTTTTGTGCAGGATACTTATGGAACGGAGGCATGGACATCCGTTGCCCAAGCGGCGGACCTCGAATTTGCTGAGTTCGAGGCGATGCTTAGCTATGCACCGGACGTATATGATACGCTGATTGCCGCCACAGAACAGGTCATGCACAAGCCGCGAGAGGTTTTTCTGGAGGATGTAGGGACCTATCTGGTGTCGCATCCAAACAGCGAAGGATTGCGTCGCCTGCTGCGTTTCGGCGGTGTCGATTACATCGAATTCCTGCATTCCCTAGACGATCTGCCGGATCGTGCACGCCTTGTGGTCGCAGACCTGCCTTTGCCGGATTTACAGCTGCACGATGACGGGAAAAACCAGTTCAGGCTGGTCGTCGGCGCGGGTTTGGCCGGGTTCGGCTACGTCATGGTCGGTGTGTTGCGGGCTTTGGCCGATGACTACGGCGCTTTGGTGATGCTCGATACCGCGCCCCCCCGCGACAGCGGTCACCAAGTGGTGGACATCAGCCTGTTTGAAACCGCCTTTTCCGAAGGCCGTGAATTCGCTCTGGCGTCCGGAGGGGAGGATTCCAGATGACCCTAGCCGATGAGATGTTGCACACGCTTTGCCCCTTGCATGCGGTTATCAATCATAGCGGTCATGTGCGTCAGGCGGGTCCGACATTGCATAAGCTGGTGAACGGACCGCTCGAAGGGCAGGTGTTTTTCGACCTGTTCTCCGTCTATCGCCCTCGTGTGATTGAATCCGTACCGGATTTGTTAAGGGCACAGGGTCGAAAATTATCCCTCAAATTGAATGGCCCCCCTGAGTTAGAGCTTAAGGCCGCTGTTGCGGCCACATCGGATGGCGGCGCAGTGATCAATTGCGGCTTCGGGATCGGGCTGCTGGATGCTGTCCGTCGTTATCAACTGACCAGCACAGATTTTGCGGCAACCGATCTGGCGATTGAAATGCTCTGGCTGATGGAGGCGAAATCGCTCGCCATTGACGCATCACGCAGCCTGAACACCCGCCTGCAGGACGCCGTGGTCCAAGCGGAAGAGCGCGCATTCACCGATACGTTGACGGGTCTGGGCAATCGCCGTGCGCTGGACGCGCAATTGGACCGGATCAGCCGTCAGGGCACGCCATTTTCACTGATGCACATCGATCTCGACCTGTTCAAACAGGTGAACGATACGCTGGGGCACGCGGCAGGGGACGCTGTCCTGCGCCATGCCGCCCGCATCATGGTGGATGAAACGCGCAAAGACGATCTGGTCGCCCGCGTCGGCGGAGATGAATTCATCATCGTGGTTCCGCATCTGGTGGGCCGAAACCGTTTGGCCGACCTCGCGCGGCTTCTGATCGCACGGATTGAGGAACCAGTGCCCTTTGCGGATCAAGTGGCGCAGATTTCTGCAAGCATCGGAATTGCCGTCTCTGAGGGGGGGCAAGTTGATCCCGAGGCCTTGATCGACGCGGCCGACACGGCTCTTTACGCCTCCAAACGTGCGGGCCGCGCACAGTTTAGTTTTTATGAAAGCGGGTTGGCGGTGACGTCGAAGGTATGAGTGAAAAAGTTTTGAAATTTTTAGCCAAAGAGGGGTTGCGCCCTCCCGAAACCCACAGTAGATACCCCGCCACGGTTGGGGTGTAGCCAAGTGGTAAGGCACCGGTTTTTGGTACCGCGCACCGTAGGTTCGAATCCTACCACCCCAGCCAAATTCACAAAAGTGCCAACGATATCAAAGCCCTTGCAGGGCAGAACCAGGCCTGTGTCACACCCCCCCGCGCGTGCTGTAACACATCCTGTAGCACACGCTGTGTCACACGGCCCTTCCCGGCGCCCGCGTCGCAGCTACGATTCCCACCTGTCCGTTCGCGGAATCGCCATGCCCTACCTCTCGAGGCGCGGCAGCATCTTCTACTTCCGAAAACGCCTCCCCCGAGCGCTCTCCGCGCCCGGATCAAACCCGTTTCTCTGTCTTTCTTTGCGAACCGATTTCCTCCTCGACGCCGTTAGACGCGCTTCCGTGCTCGTCCCGGCTCTTGAAGAGCGAGAAAGACAAATGATGAAAGACACCGGCCGCACGCACTTCTGCCCCGAGCTCTGCAAGTCCATCCTGCAAGAGTTTCTGCGCGCGGAACTGATCCGGCTGATCAAATTCGAAGAGCAGATCGCAAGGCAGGAAGAAGAGGCGCTGGAGGCGCGCCTTGACGCGCTGGAAGCGGAAAATCGGCAATTGCGCGCCGCTGCCCGCAAGGGCGACTGGACGGTTCTCCAGGAACCGCTGGAGCAGGCTGCTGCGCTGATGAAAGCTGAAGAGGCCGACAGTGCGGTCCCCGCGCTTGGCCGAAAGGCTGCGGCGCTCAAACGGCAAGTGAACGACGTCGAAGCCATCGCCTTCTTCGGCGATGTGCCGATCACCGCTGTCACGAAAGAAAGACAGAGAGAATTCTTCGCGTGGATGAGCCGGTTGCCGAAGATTCATGGCAAAGGTCATGGACGGAACCGTTACACGAGCAAATCGCGCGCGCAGACCAGAAAGATGCTGCGATCATCGAGGCGCTGCGGGGCACCACCAAAATTTCGCGCGCAGAAAAGCGCGCTGTGCTGGCTGAGAAGCTCACACCGCGTCTGACGTTGACGACCCTGCGCCGTGATCGCGATGCCTTGAACAGGATGTTCAAGGCGGCCGTGGAACTTGGCGTTCCGAAGGTCGACGCGCTGACGTACAAGGACGTCGATCGCGTGCTGCACTGCGAAGTACCCGACGACGATCTCTACGTACGGGTCACGAAAGCGAAATCACGCAAGCCATGGTCGCAAGAGCGTCTGGCGGCGCTGCTGACCTCACCGCTCTACACTGGCTCGGCCTCCAAGCATCGGCGCTGGCAGCGCGGGAAAGTGGTCACGCGGGACGCAGTCTATTGGGTGCCGCTGTTCGTCATGTCGCTCGGCACGCGGATCGAAGAAATCCTGTTTTTGAAGCGGAAGGATATTCTGTTCCGTAACGGGGTCTTCTGCGTCTCGATCAATTCGACGGCCGACAGCCCGGGCAAGACAACAGATGCAAAACGTATCCTGCCGCTGCCGCAAGTCATGCTGGACTTGGGGTTCGTCGACTGGTGGAAGTCGCTGCCGGACAGCCATGGGGTACTGCTGTTCCCGGAGGTCGCGCGCAGAACAGAGTCCGGCGACGTGTCCAGCGCCTTTGGCAAGAGCCTGTCGCGCATTCTGAACCATCTCGATTTGAACCGCTCCGGGTTTGCCGGAGGCTCCAACTCTTGAGTAGGATGGAGCATCATGAGCAAAACCACGAACAAGTTTTCCCCTGAGGTGCGCGAACGCGCCGTGCGGATGGTTCTCGGCAACGAGGGCGGGCATGGCTCTCGTTGGCAGGCTATCACGTCGATCTCTGCCAAGATCGGATGTTCGGCGAACACGCTGAACGACTGGGTCCAGAAGGCTGAGGTGGACAGCGGCCATTGGCCGAAGTGGCCCACGGTTGGTTATACCGCCGCGGGCATGACCAGCTTCGGCAACCAAAGCGTCAGTTCGGGGATCAGCATCACCAGCAACAGCACGATCAGCATGGGGATCAGGATGATCACCACATCGCGCAGCACCTGCGTCACGTTCAACCCACCGATTGCCGAGGCGATCAGCAGGCATAACCCGTAGGGCGGCGTGACCAGCCCAAAAGCCAGCGAGATGATCCCGATCATGGCAAAGACCATTGGATGCATGCCCGCGTCTGCTGCCACGGGCATCAGTACCGTGCCAAGGATGATGATGGTCGGGATGGCGTCGATGAACAACCCGAACAGCAAAAACAGGGCTGCGATGATCAAAGCCGTGCCGAAGAGTCCGACGTCGTGATAGGTCAATGTTTCCACGATCAACGTCGGCACTTTGAAGAAAGCCAGAAGCCAGCCAAAGGCGGTAGCCGTGCCGATAGCAAACAGCGAGATCGAGGCGAACCGCCCGGTGTCATAGAAGATCCGGCCCAGATCCCGAAAACTGACAGTACGGTAGACGAACAGCCCAAGGATCATGGCGTACCCTGCGGCGATGATGGCGCTTTCCGTTGGTGTCACCACGCCCAGCACGATGCCGCCCACCACAAAGACCGGTGTCAGCAGCGCAAGGATTGACCGGGAAAAGGCGCGCCAGCCCTCACGCATAGTGGGCCGTCCGGTCGTGGGATAGCCACGGCGCTTGGCGTAGACGTAAACCGTCAGCAACAGCGAACCGCCGATCATCAGGCCCGGGATCGCGCCAGCCAGAAACAGCGCGCCCACAGAGATCTGCATGACGCCACCCCAAACCACCATCAGGATGCTGGGCGGGATCACCACTCCCATCACCGATGAACAGGCGGTGATCGCCACGGCAAAGCGCGTGTCGAACCCTTCGCGCTGCATCGCGGGGATCAGGATTTTGCCGCAGCCTGCGGCATCCGCCGTGGATGATCCGGAAATCCCGGCAAACAGCATGGAGACCATGACATTCACATGGCCAAGCCCGCCGGGCAGCCAGCCGGTCAGCACGCGGGCGAGGTCTATTAAACGGTCGGTGATGCGGCCCGAATTCATCAGGTTTGCCGCCAACAGAAAGAACGGCACCGCCAGCAGGATGAATGAATTGTAGCTTTGGAACATCCGGTCGATCAGGATGAAGGGCGTCAGCCGCAGGTCCATGACCACCAGTGGCAGCGTTGCCAAGCCCAAGGCAAAGGCCACGGGCACCCTCAAAAGAACCAGCAAAAGAAAGCCGCCGACAAGGATCGTGCAGGCAAGTCCGGTCGAGACGATCATTTCACGACCTCCGGGCCAGCACGATATTCTGCCACGGCCTCATACAGCCGCCAGCCGGCAAAGGCGGCCCAGCTGATCCCGGCGACAGGCACCGCGACATGGGTGATGGCCATGTTCATACGCATCATCACCGAATTCTGGATCGCGCCAAAACGGGTGTATTCCACGCCGTACCACGCAAAAAGCAGCCCGAAGACAATCAGCAGGACGAGGACAAAGCCCTTTTGCAGCAGGCGGGCGAAGGGCGCGCGGGCTTCGGGCAGGACTTCGACGTTGAAATGTGTGCCGTCCCAAACAGCCACCATCGACCCGATCATGACCACCCAGACAAACAGGAACGTGGCCAGTTCTTCGGTCCAAAGATAGACGGGAATGATCCCGGTGTAGCGGGCTATGATCTGTGCGGCCACGGGCAGGGCCAATAGAAATGTGAGCGCGCCCAAGCACAGGCGCAATAAGAAGCAATATCGATCCAACAGGTGGCCGATCATCGTGGTCTCCGGTCTAGTCAGCAAAATCAGGGATGCCGCCCCTGCACCGGGCAAGGGCGGCGGAGCGCGGTCACTCCATATCGCGGATCGCAGCCAGCAGGTCGGTCGCGCCCAGCTCGGCAGCATAAGCGTCCTGTACCGGCACGACGAGATCAAGCAGCTTTTCCCGACCGGCAAATTCGGCGACCTGCACCTGACCGGCATCTGCCATCTGCTGCAGCTTCATCGCGTCTTCGCTGCTTTCGACCTCGCGCCCCAGCGCACCGGCCTTGGCACCTGCGTCCAAGACGATCTGCTGCAGCTCTGGAGACAGCTTCTGGAAGGTCTTGTTGGCCATGACCAACGGGCGCACGGTGATCGCGTGCTTGGTCAACGTGATGTTGGGCGCGACCTCGTAGAATTTTAGGTTCTGAATGGCGGCGGCCTCGTTTTCAAAGCCTGCGATCACGCCGGTCTGGATGGCGTTGTAGACCTCGTTATAGGCGATGACCGACGGTGCCGCATCAAGGGCCGAGAAGACCTGCGCCTGAATGGGCGCACCCATCACGCGCATCTTGTGTCCGCTCAGCTCGTCCATATTGGTCACTGGCGCGGATGAGGCAAGGTTGCGTGTGCCGCCTCCGGCATAGCCGATGATCTTGATGTCGGCCTTTTCCAGCAGTTGCTCTTCCAGCGGGGCCAGCACGTCCGAGGACAAAACCGCGTTCCAGTGGTCTAGGTCGCGGAACAAAAACGGCATGTCCATCAGCGGGATCGACGGTGCAAAGACGGCCATGTTGGACGGCGCCATCACCGCATAGTCAATTGCGACGCCCTGCTGAAGGAAGGTCACGAAATCGCTTTCGTCCCCCAGCTCACCGTTCAGGTGCAGTTCGAATGCGACCGCGCCATCTGTCGCCTCGGACACCAACCGTTCAAATTCGCGCAGTGTCTTGGTGTAGGCGTGGTCTTCGTCGAAGAGGCTCGCGCCGCGCAGGGTCATGTCCTGGGCAATCGCGCCTTGCGCGACGAGCGCCAGACCTGCGGCGGTGCCGATGGTGCGGGTGAAATGCATGAATTTTGTAAAGGTCACTGTCTGGTTCCTCCCTCTGGACCTGTCAGGTGATGTTACGACCGGGCGGTTCCTCCCCGAACGGCGTCGGTCGCAGGCGGGCAGGTCGAATTCTCCATTCGGATGATTCGTTTGAGCCGCCACAAGCATCAGTGGATCTGATCTAAGAAGATTTTGAACTAGTATACTAGAATTTTTTCCGGTCATATGGATCCTGAGGGCGCCCAAACATCGCAAGATGTTGATAGGTAAACTAAATTTAGGGAGGAAGCATGTCTGTGTTGAAAGTCCTGATTGCGGGAACGGGTTTCGCGGCCGAAGGCCATGTCGCGGCGTTCCGCGCCGCAGGGGCCGAGGTGGTGGGGATTGTCGGGCGGACGCCGGATGTTCTTGCGCAAGTGGCCGCGCGCCACGGAATTTCATGGTCCGGCACCGATTGGCTGACCGCACTTGAGGTCTGCCAGCCCGATATCGTGAGCATTGCCACACCCGGTGGGGCGCATGCGGTTCCGATCCGGCAGGCGTTGGACCACGGCTGCCACGTTTTTTGCGAAAAGCCGCTGGCCCCGGATGCGCCCACCGCGCGGGCGCTGTGGGATCAGGCGCGCAAGGCGCAGGTCAAAACCGCCTTTGCCGCGAGTTTTCGCTACACGCCGGGGGTGCGTCATGCGGCCCGTCTGGTGGCAGAGGGGGCCATTGGACATCCGACAGAGGTCGAATGTGTGTCGCACTTCAATCTCGAACGCGGCATTCCCTTTGGCTGGTCACATCGCGCCGAAGAGGGTGGCGGGCGATTGGCGAACAATTTCACGCATACCTTGGGCATCGTCGAGGCGGTTCTGGGCGGGCGGGTCACATCTGTCTGTGGTGACCTGCGTGATGATCTGAAGCGCGCGCCGATCGTTTCGGGTGTCCACAACTTTGCCACGCGCCGCGCCCATATCCCTGACAATCTGGACGATCCCGATCTGGAATGGGGCGCGTCCAACGTCGAATGGTCCTACAGCGTACTTGGGCGGTTGCGCAGCCCGTTGGCGTCGGACAGCGTATCGGTGCTGTTTCGCCACGGCGGTCTGATCCCGCGGTTCAACAAAGACTACATCGCCTTTTACGGGGATCGGGGGGCGATCCATCTGGGGGGGCATTACGGCAGCGGGCCACTGAACCTGCACGACGGCACCGGCTGGCGCGAGATCGACACACCCCGCGACATTGCCGAGGCCGCGCAGGGCATCAGCGGCGAGACCGAACAGTGCTGGCACCACCTCGCAGGGCTTTTCGTGTCCGATATCCTCGGGGCAGGGGCGGACCCCTATCCCACCTTTGCCGACGGCTATCATGCGCAAAATATCATCGACACTCTGCGCGCCGGCACCGCATGGACCACGCTTGATCTGCCGGAGGGCCTCGCATGAAAATCACCGGAGGCAAGGTCTTTGTCGGCGGGCCGGGGCGCAACTACGTCACCCTGAAGCTTATGACAGACGAGGGGGTTTACGGGTTGGGGGATGCAACGCTCAACAACCGCGAAACCCTGCCCGCGCAGTATCTGTCGGACTATCTGCTGCCAGCGCTCGAAGGGATGGACCCGCGCAACAGCGAGGACATCTGGCAATTTCTGTATCGCGGGGCCTATTTCCGCCGTGGTCCCATCGCCATGGCCGCATTCGGTGCCATCGACATGGCGCTATGGGACATCAAGGGCAAGCTGGCGAACATGCCGGTCTATCAGTTGCTGGGCGGGCGCAGCCGTCAGGGCGCAATGGCCTACGCCCATGCCACCGGCGCCGATCTTGAGGAACTGTGCGATCAGGTCGCGGGATATGTGGCGCAAGGCTATAAGGCCGTCCGCGTGCAGTGCGGCATTCCCGGCATGCCCTCTGCCAGCTATGCCGTGCCCGAAACCAAAGGCGACAACCGGCACTACATGACGGACTTCTCGGGGGTGCGCCCAAAGGTCGAGACATGGGACAGCGGGCGATATCTGCGATATATGCCCGACGCATTGGCCGAACTGCGGGCGCGTTTTGGGCCAGAGCTGCATCTGTTGCACGACGTGCATCACCGGCTGACCCCGCGCGAGGCGGCGGGCTTTGCCAAGGCGGTCGAACCCGCCGATCTGTTCTGGCTGGAGGATCCCACCCCGGCGGAGGATCAAGACGCGCTGCGGCTGATCCGTCATCACGCGACCACGCCAATTGCCATCGGTGAGGTGTTCAACTCCTTATGGGACTGCAACCGCCTGATCGAAGACGAATTGATCGACTTCATCCGCGTCGCGGTGACCTATGCCGGTGGCATCACACCGGTTCGCCGCATCGTGGATCTGGCGGGCATGCATCATGTCCGCACGGGCTTTCACGGCGCGCCGAGCCATTCACCGATTTCCATGGCCGCGCAGGCGCATTTGAACGTTTGGGCGCCGAACTTTGGCATCCAAGAATATCTGGTGCTGGGCACGCCCGCCTGCGACGCGCTGTTTCCCAGCGATCACCGGATGGAGGACGGCATGATCCACGTCAGTGAGGCACCGGGCCTTGGCGTCCACTTCGATGAGCGTGAGGCGGAGCGCTATGACTGGGTGCCCGGCAGTCACCCCGTTGTCCGGCTGGAGGATGGCACGATGTGGAACTACTAAGCGGACCTTTCGATCAGCGGTCTTCGCCGTCGAAGAATTCGGGGTGCCGTGCAAAGATTGCGTCGATGGTGCCATCCAGCCGCGCCAGATGCGCTCTGAGCGCGGCAACCGCCTCGTCTGCCGCCCCGGCCTTTACGGCTTCCGCGATCTTGGCGTGGTCGTCCACCAGATCCGGCATCCGGTCCTCCCGCGCGAGGCCTAACATGCAAAGCCTATCCACCTTGGCTTTTTCAGTCTGGATCACATCGAATGCGTCGTCTGCCTCGGCGATGTGGCAAAGGGTTTTGTGGAACGCATAGTCGAGTTTCGAGAAAGACGGGTAATCGCCGCAGGCCAGCAGATCGCGCTGATCGGCCAAGGCGCGGTCCAGCGACCGGGCTTGGGGCAGTGTACAGCGCTCAGCGGCACGGCGCAGCATTTCGGCCTCGACGGCAAGGCGGATAAGCCGCGCATGGGCGATCGCCCGCATGGAAAATTTGCGCACTTCCGTCGCCTTTTGCGGGCGGATCAACAGCAGGTCGAGGTTCGCCAGTCGCGTGAAGGCATCGCGCACAGGCTGACGCGAGACGCCGAACCGTTGCGCGACGTCGGCCTCCGAGATTTTCGCCCCCGGTAACAACTTCAGCGTCAGTATCTCGTGATACAGCGCATGTGTAATGCGGTCGACGCTGCCGCGACGGGTCCATGTGGGGCTTGGCTTCAGCATAATGTCTTCTCCACTTCAGCAGAGATAGCCCGTAAGAAGCCGCCGCGCTACGGTGCTGCGAAAATAAGATAAGGCCGTAACGCCGCAGCATGCATCCATCGACAAAAGCGTTCAGGCGCGCGGCAAGTCCAGTTGGACCGTCAGCCCCGCGGAGCTGCCCTTCAGTCTCACAGTGCCATTGTGCCGGTGTATCACCTGTTCCACGATGGCCAGACCCAGCCCCGACCCCTCGCCATTGCGCAATTGAGAAAACCGGCGAAAGGCGGCGTTTGTCTCGTTTGCGGGGATGCCCACGCCATCGTCCTTGATCAGAACGACGCAACTGTCGCCTTCGGTCAGTGTTCGCACGGCAATGCTGCGCAGGTCTTGTCCGCCGTGGGTCAACGCGTTTTCCAGCAGATTGACCAACGCCTCGCCCAAAAGGAGCGCATTCCCCATGATCATCTGAGGGTCGGGTGAGGTGTCCATGACAAATTCGAGATCTCTGGACAAGGCCTTCGGCGCGAAGCTGCGACAGGTCTCTTCGACAAGCCTGTTGAGATCCAAAGGTTGCATCGGCGTCGCGGTATCGTAGCGCAACCGTTCCAGAGACAGCAATTGTTCTGACAGCCGCGCCGACCACCGGGCAGCCTTGACCAGTTCGTGTTGACGTGCGGTGCGCGCCGCAGGGTCGCCCACATCAGGGAGGCTTTCGGCCAAGGCCAGCACCGCCGCCGCAGGATTGCGAAGCTGATGAGCGGCATCCGAGATGAAGGCTTGGTGCGTTTCAATGCTGTCTTGCACCTGTCCAAACAGGCGGTTGAGCGTGGAGACGATGCCTGAGACTTCTGTCGGGACAGCGCGGCGGATCGGGCCCAGATCGTCCGGCGAACGCTGTCGGATAGCATCCTGCAAATCGTTGAGCGGGCGCAGCCCGATTTGCACGCCGAACCAGATCACCAATGCAAGCGCTGCCATCAGACCTGCCATGAGTGCCGCAGCCCGTAGTGCAAGTTCCCGCGCAAAGGCCCGACGGTCGCTGACGTGTTGCCAGACCGTGACGACCGTGTCGCCCGACAGGTTGCCGATGGTGCGGCTTTCGATCAGGCGCAACACGCGCATTTCTTCGCCGCGGTAGTCGGCGACGTAGTAAAAGGGGACGTCGCGCTCGACGTCTGTTTCGGGACGCGGAGGGTAGGCGTAACCGGTGACGTAGATGCCGCCCGGGCCGGTGACGTGATAGAACAGCTCGCCACCGCCCGCGTCCGAGATCACACGCCGCGTGCCCGGCGACAGTGCATCCCCTTCAGAGATCGCCACGTCGCGCGAAATCGCCAGCGCTGCGGACAGCAGGCTTCGGTCGAAAAGTTCCTCTGAGGTGCGCTGTGCCACCTCGAACCGCCACCAGCCCAACAAAATGGATACCAGAAGCAGCGGCGGCAGGATCACGAGGACCAGCCGCATGCGCAGCGACAGCGCCTTCATATGGCAACGATCTCAAGCATGTATCCCAGACCGCGCGCTGTCTTGATCTTGATCCCGAAGGGGTCGAGCCGCTTGCGCAGTCGGGAGATATGCGGCTCCATCGCGCTTTCTTCGGCATCCGATCCGGTGCCGTAAACATGGGTGATCAGCTGCGCCTTGGAGACGATGCGCCCGCGCCGCTCCAGCAGGCATTCCAGCGTGGCGATTTCTCTGCGCGGGATGTCCAATGGCTGATCGTTCTGCATCAGCTGGCGTGACGTCCGGTCGAACACAAGCGGCCCGATGGTATCGCGCGCGCTAAATTCGAGGTTCTTACGCCGCGCCATGGCCCGCAACCGCGCCTCGAGCTCGTCCATCTCGAAGGGTTTGGTCAGGTAGTCATCGGCACCGGCGTCCAGACCCGCCACCCGTTCGGCGGTCTCCGATCGCGCGGTCAACAAGATCACCGGTGTGCCGTCCCCCCTGCGGCGCAGCGCGCGCAAGACATCAATCCCGTCCATCCCCGGCAAATTCAGGTCCAGCACGACGATATCTGCGCCCTCTTGCGACAAAAAACGGTCCGCCTCGGCCCCGTTGTGCAGTAGGTCCACCGCATGCCCGCGGTCCCGCAGGCGAAAAGCGATTCCTTGGGCAAGGGCCTCATTATCTTCGATGACGGCAATGCGCATGGTTACTTCTTTGTCATAATGCGCAAGTTTCGCGCAAGGTTGGAACGGCACAGTGCCGCTGTTGGAGGAGGGAATCATTCCCTTGAGAAGATAATTTCAATGGTGCCGGAAAGTTTTCGGCGCCTGCAAGGTCTACGGGAGGACACCAATGACCATCAAGCAACTCGCAACCTCGGTTGCAGCAGCCACTCTGATCGCAGCCCCGGCACTGGCCGAGGTCGACATGTCCGGCAAGACAATCGAATGGGTCATTCCCTTCTCGGAAACCGGCGGCTCGGCGAAATGGGCCAACTTTTTTGCGCCGCTTTTGTCCGAAGAGCTGCCCGGCAACCCCACTGTTGTGGTGAAATTCATGCCGGGCGCCGGTTCCACCAAAGGCGCGAACTGGTTTCAGGAACAAGAGCACGAGGACGGCACCGTCCTGTTCGGCACCTCCGGGTCGACGCAATTCCCCTACCTGCTGGGCGATCCGCGCGTGCGTTACGAATACAGCGACTGGGTGCCGGTCATGGCATCGGGCACCGGCGGTGTGGCGTATCTGAACGCCGAAGATGGTGCGAAATTCGACGGCACCGCCAACAATCTGCAAGACATCGATTTCATCTATGGCTCGCAGGGGGCAACGCGTCTGGATCTGGTGCCGCTGCTGGCATGGGAAATGCTGGGCATGAATGTCGAGCCGGTGTTCGGCATCAAGGGTCGCGGCGATGGGCGTCTGATGTTTGAACGCGGCGAAGCCACCATCGATTACCAGACCTCGTCTGGCTATCTGGGCGGCTCCACCGATCTGGTCGACGCGGGCAAAGCCGTTCCGATGATGACATGGGGCGCACTGGACGCTGACGGCAACATCGTGCGCGACCCGACATTCCCGGACATCCCGACCTTCAAGGAAGTCTGCGAAGCGACCGACGGCTGCGAGACCTCGGGAGAGGCATGGGACGCGTGGAAGGCCTTCTTTGTCGCAGGTTTCCCGGTTCAAAAGATCGCCTTCCTGCCCGCTGGCACACCTGACGACGTGCGCGACACCTATGCTGCTGCTTTTGACGCGGTGCGCAATCGCGACGATTTCGCCACCATCGCGGCCAAGCGTGTGGGCAAATATGACGTGTTCGTCGGTGAAGGCGCGCAAGCCGCGACCACCGCAGGCACGACCGTCTCGGACGAGGCGAAAGCTTTTGTGACCAACTGGTTGCAGGACGCCTACGGCGTTTCGCTGAACTAAGCGGGCGCCCATCGCCCCCGCGCGGTTTGCTGCGGGGGCGCACTTACACTCCCTGAAATTCCTGAATGAAAGCCGGTGCGATGGACCTTTTCGCCACCGCCCTGCCTGCGCTTGGCCAGGCATGGGCCATGATTTTGCAACCTGTTGTCCTTGGCTATCTTGTGCTGGGCGTTGTGATGGGCCTTGCGGTCGGTGTCTTCCCCGGCCTTGGCGGCATCGCGGGTCTGTCGCTGCTTTTGCCATTCATGTTCGGTATGGACCCGCTTTTGGGTTTGGCGCTTATGGTGGGGATGGTGGCCGTGGTGCCGACCTCTGACACCTTCGCCTCGGTCCTGATGGGCATCCCCGGCAGTTCCGCGTCACAGGCGACGGTGCTCGACGGCTTCCCCTTGGCCAAAAAGGGGCAGGCGGCGCGGGCGTTGTCGGCGGCCTTTACCTCGTCTTTGTTTGGCGGGCTGGTGGGGGCGGCCTTCCTGACCATGTTCATCGTGGTGGCGCGGCCCCTAGTGCTGGCCTTCGGCCTGCCGGAAATGTTGATGATCTCGATCCTCGGCCTGTCGATGGTGGCTGTGCTGGCTGGGCGCGTGGCGTTGAAAGGGCTCGCCGCCGCGGGGCTGGGCATGCTGATCGGCACGATTGGCGAGGCGGACGCGGGCGGCAGCCTGCGCATGGCCACTTACGACATCCCCTATCTGACGGACGGGCTGAAACTGGTGATCGTGGGCCTTGGCATCTTTGCCGTGCCGGAAATCGTCAGCCTGCTGCGCCAAGACCGTGCCATCGCCAAGAACGCTGAACTGGGCGCTGGCTGGGGCGACGGTGTGCGTGACTGGGTGGCCAACAAATGGCTGTCCCTGCGCTGTTCGCTGATCGGTGTGGTGGTGGGTGTGATCCCCGGGCTTGGTGGCTCGGTCGTGGACTGGATCGCCTATGGCCACGCGGTGCAGACCACCAAGGACAAGTCGAACTTTGGCAAGGGCGAGATCCGCGGCGTCGTGGGCCCCGAAAGCTCGAACAATGCCAAGGAAGGCGGTGGGCTGGTGCCAACGCTGCTGTTCGGTATCCCGGGATCGGGGTCGATGGCCATCTTTATCGGGGCGATTGCCCTGCTGGGGTCGGGCGATATCGAAGTCGGCCCGTCCATGCTGCGCGACAATCTCGATATCACCTATTCCATCGTTTGGTTGCTGGCGCTGGCCAATGTGGTTGGCACATTGCTGTGCATTGCGGCCTCTGGCGGGATCGCGCGCCTGACGACGATCCGGTTCACCTACCTCGCGCCGTTCTTGTTCATGCTGATCAGCTTTGCCGCGTTCCAGTCGGGCCAGAATTTCGAGGACATCCTTGCGCTGTTTGCCATCGGCCTGATCGGCATTTTCCTGCGCCGGTTTGACTGGTCGCGCCCCGCCTTCCTGATTGGCTTCGTGCTGTCCAACCCGGTGGAGAAATTCTCTAACCAAGCGTTTCAGATCGCCTCCTTCCGGTTCCGTAAGTCGTTCGAGGACGGCATGGACTACCTGTTCTCGCCCATCGTGATCGTGTTGTTGATCATCACGGTGCTGTCGGTGGTTCTGGGTCTGCGTCAGGCGAAATCCATCATGGCCGAGGGCGACGTCCAGTCCGGGTCGAAGCGCGCGCCGCTGGTGTTTTTGCTGGTCATCATGGCCTATGTCGTGGCCGCGCTGATCAACGCCAACATGATCCCCGACTACAATATGACGGACAAGATCGTGCCGCTGGTCATCGGGGGCATCACGCTGGCCGCTTTGTTGATCCTGCTGGTGCAGATGATCCTGCGCCCCGAGACCGACACCGTCTTTGCCGACAAGGAACGCGCAGGCGAGGACGCAGATGCGCCCTATGGCCTGTGGGGCACCCTCGCGTGGTTCGCGGGCCTCATCCTTGCGACGTATTTCGTGGGTTTCATCCTCGCACTGCTCGGCTTCTTGATCGCCTTCCTGCGGGTGCGCGCACAGGCCCCGTGGCCCAAGACGCTGATCCTGACTGCCGCAGGCATCGCGCTGATGTGTGTGATGGCCGGATCGCTGAATCGCGATTTCCCGCCGGGGCTGCTGCAGGACGCGGTCGATATGCCCTGGCCGCTGAAATAATCCAACGGAGCGAATGACATGACACAGACAGGCATTCCCTATGTCTTCATGCGTGGTGGGACGTCCCGTGGGCCGTATTTCAACCGCGCCGACCTTCCCGAAGACCTCGACACGCTGGCCGAGGTGCTGCTGGCGGTTGTGGGATCGGGGCACAAGATCAACATAGATGGCATCGGCGGCGGCGTGGCGGTCACCACCAAGGTGGCTATGCTGTCGCCATCGGACGACGACTGGGCCGATGTGGACTACTTCTTTGCCCAAGTGTCGGTGGAGGATCGCTTGGTGGATTTCAAACCCACCTGCGGCAACATCCTGTCGGGCGTGGGCCCTGCGGCGATCGAAATGGGTCTTGTGACCCCCACAGGTGAGGAAACCGAGGTCAAGATCCGGTCGGTCAACACCGGCGCACAGGTTCTGGCGCGGGTCCAGACCCCGAATGGTAAAATGCGCTATGACGGAGATGCGGCGATCGCCGGTGTTCCCGGAACGGCGGCACCGATTGCGCTGAACTTCATGGGGGTTGTGGGATCGTCGACGGGCGCGTTCCTGCCCACCGGCAATCTGCGCGACACCTTCGACGGGATCGAGGTCACCTGCATGGACGTGGCCATGCCAATGGTGATCGCACGCGCGTCGGACTTTGGCCTGACAGGCTATGAGAGCGTCGAGACGCTGAACGCGAACACGGACCTTTTTGCCCGGATGGAGGCGATCCGCCTGCAGGCGGGCGCGGCCATGGGAATGGGGGATGTGACCAAATCCGTGACGCCGAAATTCGGCCTGCTGGCCCCGCCCAAGGACGGCGGCACGATCTGTACCCGGTATTTCATGCCGTGGACCACGCACCCGTCGATGGCTGTGACGGGGTCGCAGTGTCTCGCTTCCTGCGCGCTGACACCGGGTACCGTGGCGGACGGTCTGCTTGATCGTCCAGATACCAGCCCAGCCAACGTGGTTCTGGAACACGCCTCCGGCACAATCGAGGTGCTGGTGGATTTCGAGATGAACAACAGTTTCTCGCTGAACTCCGCCGGTCTGCTGCGCACAGCGCGCAAATTGGCCGATGGAATGGTCTATGTGCCAGGCAGCGTGTGGAAGGGGCACTGACATGCCGATGATGAACCTTTTGGTGGCGTTCAACGGATCTGACGGCGCGGTGGCCGCATTGCGCTATGCGGCAGCGCTTGCACGTCGGTTCGACGCCCATGTCACGGCGATGCTCGCCCACACCGGCCACGAAGTCATCGACCGCCGCTCACGCTGGATCCCGCAAGAGGCCCGCAGCCTGCTGGAGGCGGCGAATGCCGATATCATCCAAGAGATCGCTGACCGGTTCGAGGCAGAGCGCGCAGCACTTGGGCTGGCCAATGCCCTTCAGTTGAAGGAAGTGACCGGACGCGTTGACAATGTTTTGTCACAGGCGGCGCGGCACTACGATATGCTGATTGTTGGCAGTCGGGCAGACACCGATGACGAGCACGTCACCTTGCATCCCGACCGCATTGCCTTGATGTCGGGACGGCCCGTTGTGGTCGTTCCTGCGGGATATGATGCCGGTGCCGATCACAGCCACGCCGCGCTGGTCTGGGACGGCGGACGCGCCGCCGCGCGGGCGTTGTCGGACAGCCTCCGGCTTCTCGAAGATGAGGGCCGTGTGAGCGTTCTGACCGTCGGCCCCCGCAGCGACTGGCCGGTGGATGACCTGCTGACGCATCTTGACCGTCACGGGGTCGCGGCCGTGCATGAAGACTGGCCCGACACCCATCCCGTCGCAGAGACCCTGCTGACGTGGTGCGGCAAACATGACCCCTCTCTTTTGGTGCTTGGCGCCTATGAGCATTCCAAATTCCGCGAGGATTTCTTTGGCGGGGTCACCTCGGACATTCTGACCCATAGCAAAATCCCCGTTCTTCTTTCGCACTGACCCTGATTGGACACGCCATGACCGATTACGAAAAACTCAGCAATGCGCGCCGTGACCTCGAAGCGATCCGCGCCGATCTGTGCGCGCGCATGGACAAAACCGAAAGCCCGTCGGGCGATCTGAGCGTGCTGCACGAGCGTGTCAGCCGCGCGATCAAAGCGCTCGCGGGTCAGGGCTGAGGGGGACGCATGAAAATCCATATCCTTGACGACTGGTTCGACACCCTGCGGGGGCTTCCCTGTTTCGACCTGCTCAGCGGCCATGACGTCACCGTCTGGACCGATCATGAACCCGATCCGGTCAAACTGGCCGGTCGTGTCAAAGACGCGGACTGTGTCGTTTTGTTCCGCGAACGCACAAAGGTCACGCGCGCGCTGCTGGATCATCTCCCGAACCTGCGGCTGATTTCGCAGCGCGGGGCTTATCCCCATGTGGATGTGGAGGCCTGTACCAACGCGGGCGTTCTGCTGTGCTCGAACAAGGGCGCGGATGGCGCGAATTATGCCGCAGCAGAGCTTACCTTTGCGCTGATCCTGTCTGCGATGCGACAGCTTCCGCAGCAGATGGCCAGCGCCAAAGCGGGCGGCTGGCAGATGGGGGTGGGGCGTACCTTACGCGGGCGGCGTCTGGGCCTGTATGGCTACGGGCGGATCGGTCGCGCGGTGGCGGACTATGCGCGTGCCTTCGGCATGGATGTGGTCTGGTGGGCGTCCGAGGAGGGCCGCGCCCGTGCAACCGCCGATGGCCAAGAGGTGGCGCCAAGCCGCGCGGCGTTTTTCGCGGACAGCGATGTGGTCTCGCTCCATTTGCGGCTGAACGCGCAAACGCGTGGCATCGTCACCGCCGAGGATCTGGCCCACATGGGGCCGAAATCCGTGCTGGTGAACACATCCCGCGCGGGGCTGATCGCGCCCGGTGCGTTGCTGGATGGGCTGAATGCCGGTCGCCCCGGTGTCGCCGCCGTGGATGTCTTCGACAGCGAACCCTTGCGCGATGCGGCGGACCCGCTGCTGGCACATCCCAATCTGATCGCCACGCCGCACATCGGTTTCGTGACCGAAGACGAGTTCGACAAACAATTTGCCGACATTTTTGAACAGGTGAAGGCTTATGCGGATGGCGCGCCGATCCACATGATCAACCCGTCCGTCTACGTGCCATAAGACGTGCCACCACCGGCGCGCCGACGATCACGATCACGATGCGCGTCAGGTGGTGGGTGATGACAAAACCCAAATCCGCCCCCGTTACGATGGCCAGAACCGTCATCTCTGCCTGTCCACCGGGGGCGAAGGCCAGAAACGTAGGGACCGGTGCGCCCAGCCCCAAGGCGGTGACCAGCGCGGTAAAGCCCGCCGCCAACGCGGCCAAAACCACAACATAGGCGATACCCGCTGCCACCACGCGGGTCAGCTCGGCCCATGTGACGCCGAGAAAATGGATACCGATGCCGCATCCGATCAGGAACTGCGCCGCAAGGATCGCCTCGGCCGGGGGGCGAAAGTGGATGATCCCGCTGAGCGACAAAACAGCCGTGACGATCATCGGACCAAGGATCGAGGCGCCGAACAGACCCAGACGCGCGCCCCCCTTCCACCCGATCAGCGCCGCCGCGGCCATGATCGCCAGCTCATGCACCGGCAGGTCGGATACGGGCGCACCAATGGGGTTGGTCAGCGCCGCGCCGTAGACGTGGGACAAAAAGAACGGGGCCAGCGTGACAATGATCAGAACCCGCGTGGCATGTACCAGCGACAAGGCGCGCGGGTTGCCGCCTGCTTCGGTGCCGAAAATCACCATGTCCTGCAACCCACCGGGCATCGCCGCATAATAGGCCGTCGGCGCGTCAAAGCCCCAGATTCTGCGAAAGAACGGGACACCCACAACGGCGATGAGCGCTATGAACACAGGGATCAGGGCCACGGACAGCGCCATGCGCGGCAGCTGGGCGATGACCTCTGGCGTGATAGAGGCCCCCACCGCCACGCCCAGAATCGTGCGCGCCGCCACGGAGACCTCGCCAAAGCCCTTCATCGGCAGATGCGCCAACGCTCCGATCAGGCAGAACGCCATCGGCCCGAACAGGAAGGGCAGCGGCAGATCAAGCCACCAGAACAACGCGGTGCCTACGCCGGCCAGTGCCAGCGTGGTTCCGCGTGCCTTCAGATGCGAGGGGTGCATAGGGCTCATTTTGACCTCCTGAGTGGCTTGACCCCTGTGTGCATACGCTTGTATCCAATTGCATACAAGATGATTCCGGGAGGTCCCATGACCAGCACAGACGACAGCGCCCCGCAGGGAAACAGCGCCTACGCCCGCCTGTTGACAGAACTGCGCGAAGGCCGGTTGAACCCCGGCGACCGCTTGCGCGAGACCGAACTGGCCGAACGGCTTGGCATGTCGCGCACCCCTGTGCGCGAGGCGATCCGCCAGCTCGAAGGGGACGGGATCGTCACCCATGTGCCGCGTCAGGGCGCCAGCATCCGAACGCTGGACTACGCCGAGGTGATGGAGCTTTACGAAATGCGCGCCGTCTTGGAGGGGACCGCTGCAAGGCTGGCCGCGCGCGCAGCGTCAGACATTGAAATCGAAGAGTTGTTCGAGATGAACCGTCAGATGGCGGCGCTGGGGAATGACCCCGAGGCTTTTATCCTGAACCGGCAGTTTCACGCCGCACTTCTGGATGCGGCAAAGAACCGGTTCCTGACGCGGTCCATTCAAACCCTGCAAAAGGCGCTGATGATCCTTGGGCCGACCACATTGACCGACAGCGACAGAGGGCGTCAGGCGGTGGAGGAGCACTTTGGCGTGCTGGAGGCCATAAAGGCGCGGGACACCGCATTGGCAGAGGCGGCGATGCGCGCCCATATCGAGGCGGCACAACGCGTTCGGGTCCGCGCCCTGCGCGCCCGCCCCGATCAGGCGCCGAGCTTTGACGGGGACCTGCTATGACCCATCCTTCGCCTGACATTGCCATCATCGGGGGCGGCAACGCCGCGCTTTGTGCGGCGATCACTGCGGCCAAAACCGGGGCGCATGTGCTGATCCTTGAGGCCGCGCCAAAGCCCTATCGTGGTGGTAACTCGCGCCATACACGCAACTTTCGCTGCATGCATCACGGGCCGCTAGGGCCGTTGGTCGACAGCTACACCGAGGACGAATACCTTGCCGATCTGATGAAGGTCACAGCTGGCAAGACCGACGAAGGGCTGGCCCGTCTGGCCATCCGCTGCTCCGAGGAGTGCCTGCCGTGGATGCAGGAACACGGCGTCCGGTTTCAACCCTCGCTGTCGGGCACCCTGTCACTGGCCCGAACGAATGCCTTCTTCCTCGGCGGCGGCAAAGGTCTGGTCAACGCCTATTATCGCACGGCCAAGGCGCTTGGCGTGCAGGTGCTGTACAAGGCGCAGGTCACCCATCTGGAGATGGAAGATGACCGCGTGACACGCGTAGACTACACCCACGATGGTGCCCAGCATCGTATCACACCCAAGGCTGTGGTGGCAGCCTCTGGCGGGTTTCAGGCGGATACCGATTGGCTGGCGCGGGCATGGGGGCCTGCGGCCAAGAACTTTTTGATCCGTGGCACGGCCTACAACCGTGGCGTGGTCCTTGCCGATCTGTTGGATCAGGGCGTTGAGCAGGTGGGGGATCCGACACAATGCCATGCGGTCGCCATCGACGGGCGCGCCCCGAAATTCGACGGCGGCATTGTCACGCGGCTGGACTGCGTGCCCTTCTCCATCGTGGTCAACAAAGATGCCCAGCGGTTCTATGACGAGGGCGAAGACGTCTGGCCCAAGCGATACGCCATTTGGGGGCGGCTGGTTGCGGCCCAGCCCGATCAGGTGGGCTATGCCATTATCGACGCAAAATCCCTGAACCTGTTCATGCCGTCGGTTTTCCCGCCGATCAAAGCGGACACGCTGGAAGAACTGGCGCAGAAGATGGGCCTGCCGCCTGAAGCGTTGCTGCAGACGGTGCGTGAATTCAACAACTGCTGCGGTGATACCACAGGGTTTCAGCCGACCGAACTGGACGGGGTCGCCACGACGGGCCTGAACCCGCCCAAAACCAACTGGGCCCGCCCGATCACCGACCCGCCGTTTTACGGCTACGCGCTGCGCACCGGCGTCACCTTTACCTATCTGGGCCTGAAGGTCGACGAAAACGCGCAATGCGCCATCGGCAACCGCCCCGTCAGGAACCTTTGGGCCGCCGGGGAAACCATGGCCGGGTCGATTTTGGGCCAAGGGTATCTTGCCGGTTTTGGCATGACCATCGGAACCGTTTTCGGACGTATCGCAGGCAAGGAGGCCGCCGCCCATGCAAATGCAAGCTGATCTTTTGCAAGAAGCCCGCCGTCAAGCCGAAATCTGCAACGCCTGCCGCTACTGCGAAGGCTACTGTTCGGTCTTTCCAGCGCTGCATGCGGAACGCGCCTTTGCCGACGGGGATCTGATACAGCTGGCCAACCTGTGCCATAACTGTCGCGGCTGTTACTACGCGTGCCAATACACCGCCCCGCATGAATTCGACCTGAACCTGCCGCAGGCGCTGGCCAATGTGCGGCAGGACAGTTGGGAGACATTCGCCTTTCCCCAAGCCGCCGGTCGCGCATTCCAGAAAAATGGCCTGCTGATCACACTTGTGACTGTCGTGGGATTTGCCCTGTTGTTCTGGGCGGCACGCGCCTTGGCCGCGTCCGGCGGCGAAGGGTTCTATGCCGTTCTGTCGCACAACGCGATGTTGGCAATTTTCTTGCCCGCCTTTGTCTTTCCCTTGATCAGCATCGCGATCAGCCTGCGCCGGTACTGGCGACATGTAGGGGCCGGGCCGTTTCGGCCACGCCACCTGATCGCAGCCGTGGGACAAGCCGCCAATATGAAAAACCTCAAAGGCGGTC
Organism: Sagittula sp. SSi028; assembly: GCF_048553715.1. Lineage (NCBI taxonomy): Bacteria > Pseudomonadati > Pseudomonadota > Alphaproteobacteria > Rhodobacterales > Roseobacteraceae > Sagittula > Sagittula sp. SSi028. The sequence continues at coordinate 143,731 of NZ_JBLZNC010000007.1, forward strand.
ATGGTGACGGCTGTAACTTCGAGGACGAAGACCGCTTCACCCACGCCCGCCGCGCCGTGCATCAGGCGGTGATGTACGGCTTCTTGTTGTGCTTTGCTGCGACCAGTGTCGCAACAATCATGCATTACGTCTTTGACATGCCCGCGCCTTATGGGCTGTTCTCCCTGCCGAAACTGCTGGGACTCGCAGGTGGTCTGCTTCTGACCGTTGGCTGTGTCGAGATGATCCGGTTGAAGCTGCGCGCGGACCGTCTGCTGGGGGCCGCCCGCGCCTTTGGCGGCGAACTTGCGTTCATCGGGTTGCTGGGTTTCGTGGCCTTCAGCGGGCTGGGGCTTTATGTACTTGGCCAGACGCCTGCGATGCCGGCGCTTCTGATGCTGCACCTTGGTGCGGTGCTCGCTTTTTTTCTGCTGATGCCCTTCACCAAGATGGCGCACGGTTTCTATCGTCTTGCCGCCCTGACGGTCGATGCGCAGCGCAAAGGGTGACTATCATCCGGTCCGTTTGGTCCGGACGTGCAACGGAGCGTAAGGCCACTGCGTGGCAATACGTTGAAGGTGCATGATAAAAGAGGAACAGCCGCATCTGGGGTTGGGCACCAACGGCAGGCCCCGAATGACCGAAGGATGTCGGTCCGGGGTGCGCGGTGTGCGCATCGCCCTGGCCAGAAGCGACGGAAGTCTCACCCTTCAGATTTTGACCGGTGAGCCGTGCCGTTGTGCCAAGACCACCAGGCCCTTATCCGCGCGTGGTATTCCGTGGCAACCCGTAGACAGCGCTTAGAATTAACCAATTGGTAATGACATGTTTGACCTTGGGTAAGCCCGACCTATCGTTCAATTACTCTGACTTATTCAAAAGGTGTCCCATGCCGCGTCACGTCGATCTTTTGTCCAGTGCGGCCGCGCTGGTGTTGGTTTGCTCTACGGCCTTTGCCCAAGGGCAGGGGGATGGCCCGCCCGCCGATGGTGGCCCGCCGAAAATGTCTGAAGAAGATCAGGCGTTGAGCGATGCATTGCAGGCGCGGATGGGGGATACCAGCACGCTCATGGAATCCGTGCCGATCCCCGAAAGTGCCGCTGATTGTGACCAGTCTGCCAGCTATGATCGCATGCTATGCCTGATCGAGCTGCTAAAAACCGATGTCTCGGACGAGGTGATGGAGCACCTTCAGGTGGACTATTCCCGCACAGAGGCGGAGTACTGGAGCAACCTGCCCGCAGGCGCCTTTCCCAAGCGTCCCGGCGTGCTGTTGGGTGAGCTCAACATCAAACAGCGCGGGCTTGTGAAGGCGATCATGCTCGAGGCCACCAGCGGCGACGTCGATGAGGGCTGGGACGAGATGGTCCAGACCTTGAACGCGGACGACTACATCAACACGGTCAGCACCGATTACAAAGCGGGCTATTCGTCGTTCAACACCAAATTCGCTTTCCTTGGCACGCCGGGCACAACCGGAGTGTGGGAGCTGTATTACGGTGGACATCACATGGCCTTTGCCAACACCTATGTGGATGGTGCCCTGGCCGGTGCAACGCCGTCGTTCCGTGGGGTCGAACCCTTTCCCTACTTCGAGATGAATGGCCGCGTGAATGAACCGCTGACGCAGGAGCGGGATGCCTTTGCCGCTCTGCTATCGGCGCTGTCGGACGATCAGCGCGAAGCCGCCACGTTGGAGGGGACATACCGAGATATTCTTGCCGGTCCGCAGTCGGATGACGCCATTCCCGACAGTTTCGAGGGGATGCCGGTCTCCGAGCTGGACAGCGACCAGACGGAGCTGCTTCTGGCGGCGATCAAGACCTATGTGGGCGATATTTCGCAGGCAGAAGCGGACGCCTACATGGAGAAATACACCGACGAGCTGTCGGAAACCTACCTTGGTTTCACAGGCACGCCGCAGCTGAGTGCAGAGGACGATTATGTCCGCGTGCATGGCCCGTCTTTGTGGATCGAGTTCTCGCTGCAGTCGAACAAATCCACCGACAAGGTTGGCAACCACCCGCATTCGGTCTGGCGTGACCAGACGGATGATTACGGTGGGCAAACCGAATGATCCTGCGCGCGGCCCTGATTGCTTGCGCCGGCCTGTTGGCCGGTACGGGCACGGTGTTGGCGCATGCCTTGCCGGGAAGCGCCCTTGTCCTGCGTCAGAATGATGATGTGGTGCAGTTGCGTGTTCAGTTCCCGGTCGAGGAATTGATCGCTGCGGCCCCCGACCTGATCGCGCTCGAAGACGTGCCTGAGGGCGAGGCGCTGCCGGATGATCTGGCCCAAGCGCTTGCAGCCTATATGGCGTCGCATCTGCAGATCATGGACGGCGCTTTGGCGGTGCCCTTGGCCTTCGAGGGGGCGCGGGTGCAATCGGCGTTTCACGATCACGTCGGGCAGTTCGCCATGATCGTGACGGACTGGACCTTTGTCAGCACGGCGTTTGATCCCGCCGATCTGGTTCTGCGCTATGATGCGATCATGCATGAGGTGCGCAACCATCGCGCCACGGTACAGTGGGCCACGGCAGATGGCGCGCTGCGCCGGGTCGGGGCCTACGGGTATTTCGATGCGGGCGAAGGGCTCCGCCTCGGCACACCTTGATCAGCCTATGACAATCGCCCTGTCCCCGAGACGGGACCGGGCCTTTGCTATCAATAGAACTGCTGTTGTTAGTTTGACGATGCCGCCGCGCCAAACATCGCGACAGTCATCAGCGCCAGAACGAACATGGCAGACGGCGCGGAGCTGCTGGCGGCTTCTTCTGCGATGACTGCAGGTGCCATGACCGGCGGATCGGCTGGCGCGTCAAGGCTGCCTGCAGTGGCGGCGCTAGCAGCGCCCAAGATAACGGCGGCGATGGCGAAATGCTTCATTTTTGTCCCCTAAGCATTGATTTCACGCCAAAATTGCAAAGCCTCGGGCCGGTTCGTCAACCCGGCACTGGATCGTTTGCCTGATTTAAGTTAACCTTTGTGCAGAAAATCACACGACCGTGGTCCACCACGGCGCGCAATCGAGCAGAGTTAGATATCATGGCAACCAAACGCAAAACCACGACAACCCGTAAAACGACGACGCCCAAATCGGCACCGACCACGGCCAACGTCACGCTGGACGAGACAATTGACGCCAACGAAGACGTGCTTCACGCCACCACAGATGGTGGTGATGCGGTGCAGGTCGAGGACATCCCCGTCATCCCGCAGCCGGAAATGAAGAAAAAGGAATTGGTCGATCTGGCGGTCGAACGCTCCGGCATCAAGAAACGTGATGCGAAACCGGCGATCGAAGCCGCCTTGGCCGTCTTGGGCGAGGCGCTGGCCGAAGGGCGCGAGCTGAACCTTGTTCCGCTTGGCAAGCTGAAGGTCACGCGCATGAAAAAGGGCGGCAATGGCCAGATCATCAACGCCCGTGTGCGCCAGCCCGAGGGCAGCGAAAATTCTCTGGACGACCCCCTTGCACAGGCTGCTGAGTAAAGCTAAAAGCCGCGCTACCGGGTGATTAGCTCAGTGGTAGAGCGCTTCGTTCACATCGAAGATGTCAGGAGTTCAAATCTCTTATCACCCACCAGAATTTACAGCATGCCGCTTGGGACACGATAGATCCTGAGCGGCATGTTTGCGTTTGGTCCCGGATTTTGTTGGCCACAGGGTGTGCCCGGCTCGGTGGATGTCACCGTTTACCGGACCGCGCCGACCTGACAGCGGGGATGCGGCTGCGTTGGTATATCGCCTCCGGGTGCGGTGGTCGTCCCAGGGTGCGCGACCAGAACCGAACCCCGCCGAGCTTCAGGAAGGTTGGCACCGTCAGGATCACGCCTGCGGCAAACCCACCTGCATGGGCCCAATAGGCCACGCCGCCCTCGTCGGGGTTGGCCCCCAATCCGCCAAAGATCTGCATGACAAACCATACCGCCAGCGCGATCCATGCCGGGACCGGGATCACCTTGAAGATCACGATCAGGATCAGCAGGATATCGACGCGGGCGCGCGGGAACAGCAACAGATAGCCCCCCATCACGCCCGCGATTGCCCCCGACGCCCCGACTGTCGGGACCATGCTATAAGGGGCCGCAAGGTAGTGGACCAAACCGGCGGCGACACCGGCGGAGAGATAGAACAGCAAAAACCCGACATGGCCCATCTTGTCCTCTAGGTTGTCACCAAAGATGAACAGATACAGCATGTTGCCCGCGATATGCAGCCAGCCGCCATGTAGAAACATCGAGGTAAACAGACCCGACAGCCCGTAGCCCTCGCTGACAAAGGCAGGCACCAGCGCATAGTCTGCATAGTAGGCCAGCAGCGCACGGTCATCACTGTACAGATGCAGCGTCGACAAAAAGACATACACGTTGATCGCGATCAGCGCGTAGGTGACGACAGGCCTGCGCCCTGAGGGGTTGTGATCGCGGATCGGAAACATAGCCTACAGGTAGGCGGGACGGGGCGCGCCGTCCAGTGCGCGCCCGCGTTTGTCGACATGCGGGGTCAGGCGTGTCCCGCCAAAAGGGTTGTATTGCCCCCGGCTGCGGTGGTGTCGATGCAGATGTGGCGTTCCATCAGCGCATGGGCGGGATCGGGCAGACCGGTGATCAGCGGCAGGATCGGTCCTGAGCGGGTGGCCAGCGCTTGGCGCAGGCGACGGGCGTGGTCTTCCTCCCCCCACCAGATGACGCCGGAGAACCCGTTCAGCGTTTGCAGCAACTCTGGGTCCACGGGCCCTGTGGGTGCAAGGGCGGTGCCGCCAAGGCTCTGGATCGCCTCAACCTGCTGTTGGGCCGCGCGCTTTCCGGGGCCGAGACACAGCACAGGTGCGCGCGCGCTGGTTGTCAGGCGGTTTGCTTCGCCCGTGGGGCCGGGCAGCAGCCTGTCTTGGGTCTGCGGCGGGTGCTGTGCTGCTTGTGTCAGACTGTGGTCCAGCCCCTCTCGTGTGGCGGGCAGGCTGTCTGTTTCAGCGCAAGTGATGCGATCCACCGGCTGTTGGCTGAAGCGCGGCAGGTAGTGGGGGCCGCCCGCCTTGGGTCCCGTGCCGGAAAGCCCCTCTCCGCCAAAGGGTTGGCTGCCGACGATGGCGCCGATCTGGTTGCGGTTCACATAGATGTTGCCCGCGTGGATGCGGTCGGTGACATGCTGCACGCGGTCGTCGATCCGTGTTTGTAGCCCGAAGGTCAGCCCGTAGCCGGTGGCATTGATCGCATCGATCACCTGATCAAGGTCGCCGGATTTGAAGGGCGCAATGTGCAAGACAGGGCCAAAGATCTCGCGCGTCAGGTCCTGGATGCCGGCCACGCGGATCAGGCAGGGACGCACGAAATGTCCCGTCGCGGGGGTGGGCAGCGCGTGGATCAGCCGTCCCTCTGCTTCAGCGGCGTCGGTGTAGGCGGAAATGCTCGCGGCGGCCTCCGCGTCGATCGCCGGGCCCGCATCGGTGGCGGGCTGCCACGGGTCACCCAGAACCAAAGCATCCATCGCGCCGGTCAGCATGGTGACAAAATCGTCGTAGATGTCGTCCTGAACATAAAGACAGCGCAGGGCCGAGCAGCGTTGACCCGACGACTGGAAAGCGCTTTCGATGATGGCCTGAACCGCCTGCTCGGGCAGGGCGGTGGAATCCACGATCATCGCGTTCAACCCGCCGGTTTCCGCGATCAGCGGCGCGCTGGGGGGCAGATGATCGGCCATGCTGCGATGGATCAGCTGGGCGGTCTCGGTCGATCCGGTGAAGGCAACACCTGCCACCTGTGCGCAGGCGGTCATGGCGGCCCCCACCTGCCCGTCGCCCGGCAACAGATGCAGCGCATGGGCCGGCACGCCTGCCTCGATCAAAAGCTGGGCGGCGCGGTGTCCGATCAGCGGTGTTTGTTCCGCAGGTTTGGCCAGCACCGCATTGCCCGCAGCCAAAGCCGCCGCGATCTGGCCGGTAAAGATGGCCAGCGGAAAGTTCCACGGGGAGATGCAGGCAAAGGTGCCATGGGGCGCGGCATCCGTGATCTGCGTGGCATAGTAGCGCAGGAAATCCACCGCCTCGCGCAGCTCTGCCACCACATCGTTCATGGTTTTGCCCGCCTCGCGGTGCAGCAGGGCAAAAAGCTCGCCATAATGCGCCTCGTACAGATCGGCCGCGCGGTTGAGCACGCGGGCGCGCTCTTGCGGCGGGGCGTCCCAGATGCGCGCATCAGTTGCGGCGGCTTGCACATCGTCGGGTGTGGCCCAAACCACCTGACCGACCATGTCCTGCGGGTCAGTTGGCGAGACGCGAGGTTCTGCGGCACCGGGCGCGGTTGCGGCCGTGGTCAAAGGGGCCGCCTGCCATTGCGTATCGCGAAACGGGGCGCGTGCGGTGTCGATGGCTTGCAATGTCGGGCGGTGCCGCAGATCCCATCCGCGCGCGTTTTGCCGGTCTGCGAACAGCTCTGTGCCCCGGCGCAGAGGTTTGACATCGGTCATATCAAACGGGTCAGCAGCCACGGTTTCGGGTGCGACGTCCTCGTCCACGATCTGGTTGACGAAGGACGAATTGGCCCCGTTTTCCAACAAACGCCGCACGAGATAGGCAAGCAGATCGCGGTGCGCACCCACGGGGGCATAGATGCGGCAGGCGGTGCCGTTCTGATCCTTCAGCAACCCGTGCAGCGTCTCGCCCATGCCGTGCAGGCGTTGGAACTCAAACCGGTCCTTTGGCACATCACGCGCCATGTGCAAAATCGCGGCGGTCGTATGGGCGTTATGGGTGGCGAATTGCGGGTAGATGCGATCTGTCATGCCCAGAAGGCGGCGGGCATTGGCGATATAGCTGATATCGGTGTGCGCCTTGGCGGTGAAAACGGGGAAGGCGTCTAGCCCCATAACCTGCGCTTTCTTGATCTCGGAATCCCAATAGGCCCCTTTGACCAACCGCACCATGATGCGCCGGTCCAGCCGCTCCGCCGTGGCCTGCAGCCAATCGATCACCGCGCCTGCCCGCTGGCCATAGGCCTGCACGACCACGCCAAAACCGTCCCAGCCCGCCAGTGCGGGATTGGCCAGAACCTGCTCGACAATATCAAGCGAGATCGACAAGCGGTCGGCCTCTTCCGCGTCGACGTTCAGGCCGATCCCCGCGGATTTTGCCAGCCCGCACAGGGCTGTCAGTCGTGGCACCAATGTGTCCATGGCGTCCTTGGCCTGCAGCTCGTCATAGCGGGCATAGAGCGCGGACAGTTTGACCGAAATTCCGGGATTGCGGCGGATGTCTTTGTGCGTGGCCGCCTTAGCAATGGCGGTGATGGCGCGGGAGTAGGCAAGGTGGTAGCGCGCGGCGTCGGCCTCTGTTCGCGCGGCCTCTCCCAGCATGTCGTAGGAGTAGGTGTAGCCTGCAGCCTCCATCTTGGCGCCGCGTTGCATTGCGGCCTCGATGGTCTCGCCTAGGACGAATTGCGCGCCCATTTCCTTCATCGCGCGGCTGACTGCGGTGCGAATGACCGGCTCGCCCAGCCGTTTGACTGCATTGCGCAGATGACCCGCAGGCCCGGGCCGGTGGGTGTCATCCAGCACCTTGCCCGTCAGCACCAGCGCCCATGTCGACGCATTCACCAAGGGTGAAGAGGAGTGCCCGATATGGCGCGACCAGTCAGACGGTGCGATCTTGTCTTCGATCAGCGCATCAACGGTGTCGGCGTCAGGCACGCGCAGCAGGGCCTCTGCCAGACACATCAGGGCGATGCCCTCGTCCGTGGACAGCCCGTATTCTGCAAGGAACACTTCCATCAGACCGGGGCGGGTGCTGCCGCGAATGTCACGCACAAGGCGGGCGGCCTGCTGCGAGATACTGTCCCGTTCCGCCTGCGACAGGTTGGCAAAGCGGCGCAGTGCCTGCACGGTGTCGTCCTCGGGCGCGTAGGTCGTGGCGTCGATAAGTTGGCGCAGGTCAGATGGCATGTTCATGTGGACCTCTGGGGTGATTTTCCACATTCTACCCTTGAACCAAAAGTCGCTTTGCCCGATAGCGGGCGCACAGGCGGTCATTTTGACTTTTGATGAGGTGCTTTGCGATGCAAGACGATGTGGCTGATATGGACCGCTTTGATCGCGCCATTCTGCGCGAACTGGCGGGAGAGGCGCGAATCTCTGTCACCGAACTCGCACGTAGGGTGGGGCTGTCCAAAAGCCCGGTGCAGGCGCGGCTGAAAAAGCTTGAAGAGAACGGCACGATCAAGGGCTATCGCGCCCTGCTGGACCCGATCGCGCTGGGGCTGGCGCATGTGACCTTCGTCGAGGTGCGTATGGTCGACACCCGCGAGCCCACATTGGCGAAATTCAATGCAGCCGTGGCCAAGATCCCCGAAATCGAACAAGCCCATCTGATCGCAGGCAATTTTGACTATCTGCTCAAGGTGCGCACCGCCGATATGCCCTCCTATCGGCAGGTGCTGGCCGACAAGGTGTCCGTGCTGCCGGGCGTGTCATCTACATCGACGTTTGTCGCGATGGAGGCCATCAAGGACGAAACCGTCAGCGACGTCGGGTGATGTCTTGCGCCGCGTGACCGGCTGTTTTCGCGACGGCGGCTAACGCCATCTTTACCCTGCCTGTGGTTCCTGTGTCTCGCGCGGCGGTGCAGCCGCTTGGGGCACATATGGCATTTGTTTTTCAAGACACCGATCATCTGTATCAGGGGTCATCCTTCCGAATGAGCAACGGCGACACCGTGTTTGTCACCGACGGCACAATCATCGCGAATGATGAAAACTACACCGTGCTGATGAGCGGCGGCAATCTGCGCAGCCTGCTTGTCAGCTATGGCCAGATCATCGGCCACGGCTTTGCGACCCTGTATATGGGGGCGGGGTCCTCTGTCCTCGAAAACCATGGTCTGATCCGCAACAACGACGATTCCCTGAACGAACGGCCCGCCGTCCTGATCGGGACAGAGGGCACGCATCGCATCGTCAACAACGGCGATATCAGCAGCGCGGGCCGCGTTCTGCAAATCTCGACCGTTGGGCCGGTCAGCCTGTCGTTGCAGAACCACGGGCTGATGCAGGCGCTTTATGGTCATGACATGCTGCGCGATGCGGGGTATCTGAACGATGTGACCGTCGAGAACAGCGGTATCCTGCGTGGCGGGGCCATGGCGCTGTCAGGATCGGGAGAGACCTATCTAGACAATTCCGGCGTCATGGAGATCACAAGCATCACGGCAGCCGCCGCTTATGGGCTGACCCTGCTGAACACCGGCACGATCGAGGGGTGGGAAACCAGTTTCGACTACCTCGCCGATCCCGGCGCGATCTGGATCGCAGGCAGCGTGACGGCGGATCAGATCCGCAACGAGGGCAGCATTCGCGGCGATCTCGATGTGGGGGAGGGGGACGATGTCGTCCACAACAGCGGCCAATGGGTCGGGGATCTGCTGCTTGGCTACGGCAATGACACCCTCAATGGCTTTGGGGGGCGCTTTGACGGGGTGATCGATGGCGGTCCGGGCGATGACCGTATCGCGGTGGACGATAGCACGGTCGCCCTGCGAGGCGGGGATGGCAGCGACACGGTGATTGCGCGGGCGGATGTGCTGGACGTGGATGGGGTGGAGCTGATCTGGCTGCTGGGTGCCGATGATCTGGAGGTTGCCGGATCCGGCGAGGCAGAACAGATCACCGGCAATTTCGGCGGCAATTACCTGTCCGGTGCAGGAGGCGATGACACGATCAACGGCGGGCCGGGCGATGATGTCATTCTTGGCGGTGACGGGGCGGACAGCCTGATCGGAGGCTCTGGCCGGGATGAGCTGACAGGCGATGCCGGGGCCGACCGGATCACCGGAGGGGCGGGAAATGATCTGCTGTACGGCGGGGCGGGGGATGACGTTCTGTCGGGCGAAGACGGTGCCGATTACATCGAGGGCGGCGATGGCGAGGATATCCTCAGCGGCGCCTTCGGCAATGACACGCTGCTGGGTGGTGGCGAAAACGACTATATCGTGGGTCAAGGAAATGATGACTACATCGACGCGGGCGAAGGCGATGATGTGGGTCTTGGCGGTGACGGGGCTGACACGATCCTTGGTGGCGCGGGCCGCGACACGCTGTCGGGCGACGCCGGGGCGGATGTGATCCAGGGCGGCACCGGCTATGATATTCTGATCGGCAAATCCGGGGCGGATACATTTGTCTTTGATTCGGTTGCCGAAATCGATGACGGCATTTCCGACCGGATCAAGGATTTCGAGCCGGGGCTGGACGTGATTGATGTCTCCGGCATCGATGAAGAGGCCAGCTTTGACTTTCTGGGCACAGCCGGTTTCACCGGCGGCGGCGGTATGGAAATTCGCTATGTCATGAACAGTTTTGGCGCGGCGTTGGTCTATTTCGATGAGGACGGGGATGCCACGTCCGATGGCCGGCTGATCCTTTTGAATGTGCCGAACGGTGTGGTGGCCGATGACTTCTTGCTATAGGCGAGAAAGACGGTTTACACCGTCGGCGCGGCGACTATTGTCGCGCAACACCCGACCTTCGGGTCGGGCGGGCCCGCGTGGTGGAATGGTAGACACAGGAGACTTAAAATCTCCAGGCCTTAGTGCCGTGCCGGTTCGAGCCCGGCCGCGGGTACCACCGAAAAACAGCGAAAAATCAGTTATTTACGACGCAACCGGATCACGACGTCGACCGATGCGATCTCTGCCCCTTCGGGGAGATCGGGCAGGCGCGAAATCACCAGCTGATCGGCAGGTGCGTCGGTCAGATGGGTTTCGTCTTCCCAGAAGAAATGCGGATGCTCGTGTATATTGGTGTCGAAATAGCTGCGCGAGCCATCCACGGTCACCTCTTGCATCAGACCCGCGTCGCAGAAGGCCTTGAGCGTGTTGTAGACCGTGGCAAGCGACACGCTCTCGCCCTGATCCTTGGCGGCTGCAAACAAGCTTTCTGCGGTGACATGGCGGTTCTGGCCATCACCGACCAACAACGCCGCCAGCGCAACGCGCTGCCTGGTTGGCCGCAGGTCGCTGCCCGCCAGCCAAGTCTTGCCGCGGTCGATCGCCTCTTTGGGCGGAATGGGGGCGTCGTGTTTCATCATCATGTGCAATATAGGGTCGGATGCGCGGGGATTTCAAACGGTTTCACTACGATAATGGCGTACCCCTGCCGATTGTGTCGTCGCAGCAAGGGTGGTAGACGATCCGCAAACGAGCCAATGGAATTTACGAGGGGGCCGAGCGATGTCCGACTATCCCACCAGCTTTGACAAGGAAGACCTGTTGAAATGCGCCCGGGGCGAGCTGTTTGGCGAGGGCAATGCCCAGCTGCCCGCGCCGCCGATGCTGATGATGGACCGTATCACCGATGTGTCCGCAGACGGGGGCGCCCACGGCAAGGGGCACATCACGGCTGAGTTCGATATCACGCCGGACCTGTGGTTCTTTGACTGCCATTTCCCGGGTAACCCGATCATGCCGGGCTGCTTGGGGCTGGACGGTCTGTGGCAGCTGACCGGCTTCAACCTTGGCTGGCGCGGCTGGAAAGGGCGCGGATACGCATTGGGCGTGGGTGAGGTCAAGCTGACCGGCATGGTGCGCCCCGACCGCAAGATGCTGACCTATAAGGTGGATTTCACCAAGGCTGTGCAGACCCGTCGTCTGACCATGGGCGTGGCCGATGGCATCGTCGAGGCTGACGGCGAAGTGATCTATCAGGTCACCGGCATGAAGGTCGCGCTGAGCGAAAGCTGATCTTTGCAAGATCGAGAATTAAGAAGCCCGGGCCGTTTGGTTCGGGCTTTTGCGTTGTGCGGGCTGCCCCACGCGTCATGTAAAGTTTACAATTCCTTTACCAAGTTTTTGCAGCCTGTCCCTAGACCCTCGACCACTTGGAGCGCCGCTCCGCAAGCATGGTTGCCAGCGAGGGAATGACAGCATGACCGATAAAACATTGATCGATTTGTCCTGGGACGATTTCGACGAACACCGCGATCCGCGCCCTGACAGCAATGAATTTGACGCGGTCGTCGAACGGGCCGTATCGCGTCGCGGCTTTCTGGGTGGTGCGCTGGCCTTTGGTTCGGGGGCGGCCGTGTTCGGCACCGGATTGCTGTCCTCGACCACCGCGTCGCGCGCGGCGGCCCACGGCGGTTTTGCCTTCACACCGATCGATATTGCCACCGACCACGAGATCCACGTCCCGGAGGGCTATCAGCACAAGGTTCTGGTGCGTTGGGGCGACGCCCTGTGGTCGGAGGCGGATGGCGCCTATGACAACGGTGTCTCGGTCGAGATGTCCGACAAGGTGTTCGGCGAGAACACCGACGGGATGGAGCTGTTCGATGTGGATGGCCGCGAAGTGATCGCCGTCAACTCTGAATATGTGAACCCCAAGATCAACCTGCCCGAGGCCTCCGAAGGCGTGCCGCAATCCGCCGAAGAGGTTGCCCTGCTGAAGAACCTGCAGGGTGTGACGATCATGGAGATCGCCAAATCCGAAGACGGATATCAGGTGGTCAAGGACAGCCCGCTGAATCGCCGTATCACCCATGAGACGGAAATGGTTCTCGAAGGGCCGCTGGCGGGTCATGATCTGGTCAAAACCAACGCCGACCCCGAGGGGCGCACCGTCAAAGGCACCATGAACAACTGTGGCTCGGGCCGCACGCTGTGGGGCACGTATCTCACCTGCGAAGAGAACTTTAACGGCTACTTCGGCACCACCGGAGCCGAGCCCGAGGGCGAAGGCTACAGCCGTTACGGGATCGGCGGCGAGGGGCGCTACGCCTACGAGAAATTCGACGCGCGCTTCGATCTGTCCAAGGAGCCCAACGAGCCGCACCGCCATGGCTATGTCACGGAAATCGATCCGGCAAACCCCGACAGCACGCCGGTCAAACGCACGGCTCTGGGCCGGATCAAGCATGAAAATGCCGCAATGGTGCATGCGTCGGACGGTCGTGTCGTGGTCTACATGGGCGATGATGAGCGTGGCGAATTCCTGTACAAATACGTCTCCAACGGCACATGGGCCGAAGGGCAGGACGGTGGCGATCTGCTCAATGACGGCACGCTGTATGCGGCAAAATTCAATGACGACATGACGGGCGAATGGCTGGCGCTGACGCCAGAGACCACCGGCATGGACGCGGCAGAGATCCTTGTCTTCACCCGCATGGCGGCTTCTGCCGTGGGCGCGACCACCATGGACCGCCCCGAATGGGTTGCCGTCAACCCGCTGAAGGCCGAGGCCTATGTGGCGCTGACCAACAACCGCAATCGTGGGGTCAAGCCCAACGCGGGCGGGGATGAAACCCCGGTCAACGGGCCCAACCCGCGCGAGACCAACAACTTTGGCCAGATCGCGCGCTGGCGTCCCGAAGGCGACAACCACGCCGCCGATGGCTTTGCGTGGGATCTGTATGTCATGGCGGGCAACCCGACGGTGTATGACAACGCCTATGGCGGGTCCGACAACATCAACGAGGGCAACATGTTCAACTCGCCCGACGGGATGGTGTTTTCCTCGGACGGGATGTTGTGGATCCAGACCGATGGCGACGACGACAACGAAGGCGAATTCGCGGGCATGGGGAACAACCAGATGCTGGTGGGCAACCCTGAGACCGGCGAGATTGCGCGCTTTATGACCGTGCCCAATGGTGCCGAAGTCACCGGCCTGTGCTGGTCGCTGGACAAGACTGTGGCCTTTGTCGGTGTGCAGCACCCCGGTGGCCAGTGGCCCGACAATGCGGGCAAGCCGCGGTCGTCCGTGGTTGCGGTCTGGCGCGAAGACGGCGCCACCATCGGTTGATCGCCAATATAAGTGACCTAACGAAAGCCCCGCCCGCGCTGGCGGGGCTTTTTCGTATGGGGAAAATCCGTGAAAACGCCCGATATTGGGGTGATGTTGGTGCTGCGCCTTGCACGTCCCCCCTGTCGTCGCCTACATAGCGACCAACCAAACGCAAGGGAGGCCGTATGCGCCGCGTCGTCGTTACAGGGCTGGGGGTCGTCTCCAGCATCGGGAACAATGCCGAGGAAGTCCTCGCCTCATTGAAGGCCGGGAAATCCGGGATCTCCGCATCCGAGCAGATGAAAGAACACGGGTTCCGCAGCCAGATCGCGGGCCAGTTGGATATCGATGTCAGCGAACACATCGACAAGCGCACGCTGCGCTTTATGGGGCCGGGTGCGGCCTATGCCCATATCGCGATGCAGCAGGCGATTGCCGATTCCGGACTGGAGCAAAGCGATATCGTCAATCCGCGCACAGGTCTGGTCGCAGGCTCGGGCGGGCCGTCCACCAGCGCGCTTTTGACCGCGCATCAGACGGTTCTGAAAACCGGCGCGACGAAACGTGTTGGCCCCTTTGCTGTGCCAAAGGCCATGTGCTCGACCGTGTCCGCGAACCTGTCGACCGCCTTCCAGATCAAGGGCATCAACTATTCCATCACCTCGGCGTGCTCGACTTCGCTGCATTGCATCGGCAACGCGGCAGAGCAGATCATGATGGGCAAGCAGGACGTGATGTTTGCTGGTGGCGGTGAAGAGCTCGACTGGACCCTGTCGTGCCTGTTCGACGCGATGGGCGCGATGTCGTCCAAGTACAATGACACACCGGAAAAGGCCTCGCGTGCCTTTGATGCGGGCCGCGACGGGTTCGTGATCTCTGGCGGGGGCGGCATTGTCGTGCTCGAAGATCTGGAGCACGCCAAGGCGCGTGGGGCCAAGATCTACGCCGAGGTCACCGGCCTTGGCGCGACCTCGGATGGTGCCGACATGGTGGCCCCCTCGGGTGAGGGTGGCGAACGGGCGATGCGTCTGGCGCTGTCGACCCTGCCGGAAGGCCGCAAGGTCAGCTATATCAACGCGCACGGGACATCGACGCCAGTCGGTGACGTGGGAGAGATCGAGGCGGTCCGCCGCGTCTTTGGTGACGGCAGCACGCCGCCTGTGTCCTCGACCAAATCGATGACGGGCCACAGCCAAGGGGCCACAGGCGCGCAAGAGGCGATCTATTGCCTGCTGGCGCTGGAGCATGATTTCATCATCCCGTCGATCAACGTGGAAACGCTGGATCCGGCGCTGAAACCTGCCGAGATTGCCACATCCTTGGTGGAAAACGCAGGTCTTGATTCCGTGATGACCAACTCCTTCGGCTTTGGGGGCACCAACGGCTCCATGGTCTTGTCCAAATTTGTCGAGTAAGGCGGAACTGCGCAGATGACGATTTCCTTGAAAGGCAAGCGTGGGCTTGTCATGGGTGTGGCGAACGAACGTTCGATCGCTTGGGGCATTGCAAAGGCATGCGCCGACGCCGGGGCCGAACTGGCGTTCACCTATCAGGGCGAGGCATTCGGCAAGCGGCTTGAGCCGCTGGCCGCCTCGGTCGGGTCCGATTTCATGGTCGATGTGGATGTGACGGACGAGGCATCGCTGGATGCGGCGTTCACCGCGTTGCAGTCCCGCTGGGACAAGCTGGATTTTGTGGTTCATGCGATTGCCTATTCGGACAAATCCGAACTAACGGGCCGTATCCTCAACACCTCGCGCGAGAACTTCAAAAACTCGATGGATATCTCGGTCTACTCTTTCATCGATGTGGCCAAGCGCGCGCATCCGATGATGGCCGAGGGTGGCACCTTGCTGACGCTGACCTACATGGGGTCGACCCGCGTTACGCCGAATTACAACGTGATGGGTGTGGCCAAAGCTGCGTTGGAATCGACCACGCGCTATCTGGCCAATGATCTGGGCCCCGATGGCATTCGCGTGAATGCGATCAGCCCCGGACCGATGAAAACGCTGGCGGGCGCGGCCATTGGTGGGGCGCGCAAGACCTACAAGCACACCGACCAGAACGCGCCGCTTGGCTCCAACGCAACGTTGGAGGCCGTGGGCGGCACTGCTGTCTATCTGATCTCCGACGCGGGGGCCTGCACGACGGGTGAAATCATTCGCGTGGACGGCGGGTATCACGTCTTGGGCATGCCGCAATACGATAACCTGTGATCTGAAGTTTTGTAAAAGTTGTCAGAAAAAGGCCCGAGGCATGCCATGCTTCGGGCCTTTTTTGCGTCGAGTGTTGATGAAGCGTTAACGCCCGCACACCGACGGGCACCTTCAGGGGACAGGATGATGACGCCGGATCAACAACTGCAACGCTCGATCATGTCAGACGGCAGCGCCGCAACGAAGCCGTCCAATGTGCCCAATCCGCGCGATGCCAAACGCACCGAGCGGCGCAATCGCGCAGCCCGTTTCGGCTGGAAACTGCGCTTGGGGATCATGCTGGTCAGCCTGTCTGCCTCTGCGGCGATGATCTTTACCGAACAGGGGCGCGCAGCGCGGGCCGAGTTTCAGACCGCCATTCTGGACGTGATCAAAACCGAGCTTGAGGCGCGCCGCCCGCAACAGGCCGTGGCCGCTGCACCAGATGCCGGTGGTGATCCCGAACCCGCGCCGTCGGGGCCCACATGGATCAAGACAGACACCGGCGCTGCAGACACCCGCCCCAAAGTCAGCGCCATGCCGGAAAGCCGCGTCACCGTGCGCAGGTTGGGGCAAGACGGCTAAACCCTTGGCCCTGCAAGGGGTCGCGTGTTACCGATGACCCGTAAGCGGGCAAAGGGACACAGCATGCGGGCACATTCAATGATGATCGGGGCGTTCTGTCTGTCCGGCTGCATGGCCACGACGCCGTCGGTGCAAGCGCCGCGTGACGATGGTGTGGCGCAACGGCTGGCGCTTGGCGCATCGCGGGCAGAGGCAGATCTGGCCTTCGGCACCGAGGCGGGATTTGAACGCAACCCGCAAAACTACGACGAATCCTGCGTCAGCAACGCTTACGGGGACGGGGCGGCCGGCCCGCGCTACGTGCACGCGCGGTTTCGCGGTGATGCTTTGGTGGCGCGGTCGGACGGCCACGGCGCCATCTGCACCTACGGGCTGTTGATCTAGGCGGAACGCCTGCGCGCAGGCTGCGTTGAGTGATCAAAGGAGAGCTTTGATGACCCATACGCTGACGCTGCAATCGATTTCACCCGTGACCCATGACACCTATCATCTGGTGTTCGACAAGCCGGACGGTTTCGATTTCACGCCGGGCCAAGCCACGGACATGGCGCTGGACCGCGATGGCTGGCGCGATGAAAAGCGCCCCTTTACCTTCACCAGCCTGCCCTCCGAGGACACGCTGCAATTTGTTATCAAATCCTATCCGGATCATGACGGCGTCACCGAGCAGATTGCCGGGTTGAAGCCGGGCGATCAGGTGCTGGTGGATGACCCTTGGGGCGCGATCGAGGATAAGGGCGACGGTGTCTTTGTCGCCGGTGGGGCGGGGGTGACGCCCTTTATCGCGGTCCTGCGCCAGAAACTGCAGCAGACCGGTTCGCTGTCCGGCAACACCTTGGTGTTCTCCAACCAGACTGAAAAGGACATCATCCTGCGCGAGGATTTCGACGCGATGCCGGGCCTCAAGGTGGTGTATACGGTCACGGATCAAGACGACAGCGATCTGGCGCGCGGCCGAATTGATGCCGAGTTCCTGAAATCTCACGTCGATGTGACAAGCGGCATGATTTACGTCTGCGGACCGGACGCGATGGTCGATGCCATCCCGCAAGAGCTTGCGAAGCTCGATGTTGCCGCCGACCGGATCGTAACTGAAGATCTGGACTGATCCCGCGCGCGACCGCCTAGAACCACTGGCCGGGTTCCATCAGACCAAGATCCAGCAACTGGCGCGAGTGCCATTCAAACGGCACGGAATTGTGCCAGTGAAAGGTGCGAATATCAAAGGTGGAGCCCGGATTGCGCTTTAGCGCCTTCGCCGTGCGGAACGACGCCACAGCCGCCGTCAGGTTGTTGTGCCACGGACAGGCGAAGGTGTTGTATTCCTCGTCCGAGAACGTGTGATCGTCGCGCAGCTGCAGGCCCGCTTTGGCGCGGAACAGCGAGATACGGTCGATCTTGCGCCGTTCGGGGGGGATGTGTTCCTCGTACCGCCAGCGCAGGCCGCCGTAGAAATCAAGCTGGCGGTCTTTGGGATGGTTGTCGTTTTCGGGGTCCGTGCGCGCCAGCGCATAGTAGCCCGACCGGTCAAGATGCGCGTCGTCCAGATCAACCGCCGTGGGTGTGGTGTCCAGATTGCTGGCATACAGGTCCACGACATAGGTCAGCATCGCATCTCGCCGCTCTTCGGTGTGGTAGCTGAGCATCTCCCCGATAGAGCGCGTCTCGCAGAACGGATAGAACAGATATTCGGCGTTGTAGCAGTAGAACATCCACTGCCCGACGGCGGCGGCGCTGATCGCATCGACAGCCCGCGGCACCGCGCCGTCGGCGGTGGGGTCATATGTGATGCGGATAACCTTGCCCACCAGATCGCCGGGCATATCGTAGCGGTCGTTCACAAAGCACAAAACCTGCTTGAACCCGCAGTGGCGATGATGCCGCAGGGTGGTGGCCAGTTCGATCTCGTCCTCGGCAAAGATCAGGGCGATGGGCCCTTTGGCCAAGGCGTCGCGGCCGGTCTTGAGGAAGTCTTGTAAGCTGTTGTACTGCATCGGCCCGTTTCTTCTGCGGCTTTGGTAAAGAATCGATCAAAACGCCGCCCATTGCAAGCGGGGTAGGTTTTGCGCTATTGCCCGCCCTTGTTCCCCCGATCGGAGTCGTGTGATGACCGCCAAGAAGCTCTACATCAAGACCTATGGCTGCCAGATGAACGTCTATGACAGCGAGCGCATGGCCGAAGCCATGGGCGGCGAGGGCTATGTCACCACCGACAGCCCCAATGATGCGGACATGATCCTGTTGAACACCTGCCACATCCGCGAGAAAGCGGCAGAGAAAGTGTATTCGGAACTTGGCCGCTACAAGGGATTGAAGGCGGATAAGCCCGAACTGAAAATCGGCGTCGCGGGCTGTGTGGCCCAGGCCGAGGGGGCAGAGATCATGCGCCGTCAGCCGATGGTCGATCTGGTCGTCGGGCCGCAGAGCTATCACAAGCTGCCGCAGCTGACCGCCCGTACCCACAACGGGGCCAAGGCGCTGGACACGGATTTCCCCGAAGAGGACAAGTTCGAACACCTCAAGGGGCGTCCCAAGGCAAAGCGTGGTCCGACTGCATTCCTGACGGTGCAGGAAGGCTGCGACAAGTTCTGCGCCTTTTGCGTTGTCCCCTACACGCGCGGTGCCGAAGTGTCCCGCCCTGCCGAGCGTGTTGTGCGCGAAGCGCAGGATCTGGTGGAGCGCGGCGTGCGCGAAATCACCCTGCTGGGTCAGAACGTCAACGCCTACCACGGGCATGATCGCGGCCTCGCTGGGTTGATCCGCGAATTGTCCAAGATCGACGAGCTCAAGCGCATCCGTTTTACCACGTCGCATCCCAACGACATGGATGACGATCTGATCGCCGCGCATGGCGAATGCGAAAAGCTGATGCCCTATCTGCATCTGCCGGTGCAGGCGGGGTCTGACAAGATCCTCAAGCGCATGAACCGCCAGCACACCGCCGAAGAATACCTGAAGCTGATCGAACGTCTGCGCGCGGCGCGCCCCGACCTGCATATGTCTGGCGACTTTATCGTGGGCTTCCCCGAAGAGACCGAAGAGGATTTTCAGGCCACGATGGATCTGGTGACAGCGGTGGAATACGGCTCGGCGTTTTCGTTCAAGTATTCCGAGCGCCCCGGCACACCGGCAGCAGAGCGCCCGCAGGTTCCCGAGGATGAGAAAGACGACCGTTTGCAGCGCTTGCAGGCCTTGTTGGTCAAGCAACAGCGCGCCTTGCAGGACGCGATGGTCGGGCGTGACGTGCATGTGTTGTTCGAGAAAAGCGGCAGGCTTCCGGGCCAGATGGTCGGGAAATCCGAATACCTGCACGCGGTCCACGTACAGGCGGAGGGCATCAGCGCGGGCGATCTGCGCGCCGTGCGAATCGAATCCAGTGGTCCGAACAGCCTCAAAGGTGTTCTTCTGCCGTCTTAACAGTGGCAGAGAAGCCTTTGTTGCCAAAGAAAATCGCGTTCAACGGGAATAAACACTACATCTAGTGGGAACTGTTTCCGAAAACGGTACAAAGACTGTGGATTTCTCCTTCCCTTAACGAATGGAATCCTTAAACTGTTGTTTATAGTAAGTTTGCACGGTCCGCTGCCATTGGGCCGCTGCATGGGGGAAACACCAGTTTAAGGGACAGAGGCTGTGGCGACACGCATCACCAAGGCCCTCGGCGCGGTTGCGCTGACAGCTCTCGCATGTTTGACAGTTGCCACACCGGCAGCTGCGGCAGGGGCCGAGTATAATAACGCATTCATTTCTACACAGAACACCCGCACTGTTACGGGTGAACAGTATATTCCCGGCATTTGGGTTGATCCCGACGGTTGTGAACACTGGGTCATGGACGATGGTGTCGAGGGCTATATGAGCCCCCACGTCGACCGCAAAGGCATTCCGAAATGTCACCGCGCCAACACCTGCGGCGTGATGAACACCGACCAGTTCTTTGCCACCGACAGCTACCGGATTTCCAAGGCCGGTCGCGCCCGTATCGCTGAATTCTTTCAGTCGGCAACGGCGGTTGGCTATGTGATCGCAGGTCACACCGACAGCCGCGCCAGCGACGAATACAACATGAAGCTGTCCTACAACCGTGCTTTGGCCGTGGCCAAAGTGGCGCGCTCGGTCGGCGCAAACATCACCGACATTCGCGGTTTTGGTGAACGCATGCCCGTGGCCTCCAATGCGACCACAACCGGCATGGCGAAAAACCGTCGCGTCGAAATCATCTGCTTTCAGTAAGGGGACAGGATCATGAAACTTGCGAAACTTGTCCTTGCGCTGTCTGCGGGCGTGATGGTTGCGGGCTGTGAATTCGGCGAAGGGCTCCGCGAATACGGCCCCGACAAATCGGTGGACCGCGGCATTGACGCCGACGATCTGTCCGGTCTGCGCGCCGGGATCTGGGTTGACCCGAACGGCTGCGATCACTGGATCATCGACGACGGTGTCGAGGGATACCTGTCCCAGCGGCTTGATAAATTCGGCAAGCCGGTGTGTTCCGGTGTCGCACCGCCGACAGTCGCTGTGGGCGATTTCAAACAAGGCTCCACCAGCATCATCGGCGATCCGCTCTGATCTGAATGGGCCACAAGGTTCAAGGACGGCTGCCCCTATCGGGTCGCCGTCTTTTTTATGCGCAAATGCGTGTCGATCCGATGACAAATGCAGCATCACCCTTGCGTTGCATCTGCCAAACCGTCACCCTATCTGAGTAGGGAGCGAAGGCCCCACCGGTCTTTGCAGCACGGCGCAGGAGAGCGTATTGACCACTGGCCTTTTGACCGAAGCCATCTTGGAATTTCCCGACAACCGTTTGCTGATCGACCTCTGTGGCGAGTTCGACCGCAACCTGACAGACATAGAGGCCCGCACAGGGGTGCAGATTCTGCGCCGTGGCAACCAGCTTGCCGTGCATGGTCCCGAAGACACTGTCGCCCATGCGCGCGAGGTGCTTCAGGCGCTTTATGAGCGATTGGAAAACGGGCGCGAGGTGAATCGCGCCGACATCGACCGTGAATTCCGCCTGCAGGACCACGAAGAGCCTGACGAACAGCTTGAAATGTTCACCGGCGGCAAGGTCGAGATCAAGACCCGCAAAAAGCTGATCGAGCCGCGCACCGACGCGCAAAAGGCCTATGTCCGCTCCTTGTTCGAGAACGAGATGGCCTTTGGCATCGGTCCTGCGGGGACGGGTAAGACCTATCTCGCGGTGGCCGTGGGTGTGAACATGCTGATCACCGGTGCCGTGGACAAGATCATCCTGTGTCGTCCCGCCGTGGAGGCGGGCGAACGGCTGGGCTTTTTGCCCGGTACGCAGGAGGAAAAGGTCGACCCCTACATGCAGCCCTTGCTGGATGCGCTGAATGACTTCCTGCCGGGCAAACAGCAGGCGAAAATGCGCGAGGAAAAGACCATCGAGATCGCGCCGCTGGCCTTTATGCGCGGGCGCACGCTGTCCAATGCCTTTGTCGTTCTGGACGAGGCGCAGAACGCGACCACCATGCAGATGAAGATGTTCCTGACCCGTCTGGGCGAGGGGTCTCGTATGGTGATCACCGGCGACCGCACGCAGATTGACCTGCCGCGGGGCGTGCCCTCGGGGCTTGCGGATGCGGAACGGCTGCTCGATCACGTGCCGGGCATTTCGTTCAACTATTTCACCGGCAAGGATGTGGTGCGGCACCCGTTGGTCGCCGCGATCATCGAAGCCTACGAAAAGGACGCCGAGGCCTGAGGTTCCGGCCTGATCGCCAGGGGGCGGATCAGGCCGGAACCACCGCCTATGGGAGCAGACGTGTTAACCGATACCATCATCGAAGATGACCGCTGGGAGGCCGTGGGCCTTGCGGCGCTTGCAGAACGTGCCGCGACGGCCACCCTGTCCCATCTGGGGCTGACGGACCCCTTTGAAATCGCGGTGATGGGCTGCGACGACAACCGCATCGCCACGCTGAATGCGGATTTCCGGGGCAAACCCCAACCGACGAACGTGCTGTCATGGCCGTCAGAGGATCTTGCCGCCGAGGATGCCGGCGGCCAACCTTTTGCCCCTGAACCCGATTTCGAGGGGGAACCGCATCATCTGGGCGATCTGGCGCTGGCCTTCGAGACCTTTGAGCGGGAAGCCGCCGAACAAGGCAAGCCCATGGCCGATCATATCACCCATTTGATCGTTCACGGGGTGTTACATCTTCTGGGCTATGACCATATCCGTGATGCGGATGCCACGCTTATGGAGGGGTTAGAGGTCGAGATACTTGGCAATCTCGGTCTAAGTGACCCATATAGGGAGATTGAAGGGCCAAATGGCTCGTGACTGGTATGGATTGATGGGCGACAACGACGATTCGTCTAATGCGGCGCAGAGCGCGCTGACAGAGGTTAACGGCCACGATGATGGTCTTGTAAACGGGCAGGGGGGATTCCTGCGGCGTCTGTTCGGGCGGGCCACGGCCACCGAGGACGTCGAAGTGGATATGCCACCCACGTGGGAAACGCGGACAACGACGCCTTCTTTGGGGCTGTTGAACCTGCGGCGCATGCGGGTCGAGGACGTGTCGACCCCCAAGGCGGATATCATCGCCGTGCCCGACACGATTTCCAAGGATGATCTTGTACAGGTGTTCCGCCGCAGCGGTCTGACCCGTCTGCCGGTGTATGAAAACACGCTCGACACACCGGTCGGCATGGCCCACCTGAAGGATTTCGCACTGGCCTACGGGTTCAATTGCGACAATGACGTCTTTGATCTGCGCAGCATGCTGCGGCCTTTGTTGTATGTGCCGCCCTCCATGCCGATCGGGATCTTGTTGACCAAGATGCAGACAGAGCGGCGGCATATGGCGCTGGTGATCGACGAATACGGCGGCACCGACGGGCTGGTCACCATCGAAGATCTGATTGAACAGGTCATCGGCGAGATCGAGGACGAGCACGACACCGAAGACGCGGACACCTGGGTCAAGGAACGTGCCGGATGCTGGCTGGCCTTGGCCAAGACGCAGCTGGACGAATTCGAAGGCGAGCTTGGCATTGATCTGACCCAGCACGACGAGATCGACGAGGAAGAGATCGACACATTGGGCGGGCTGGTCTTTATGCTGGCCGGCCGCGTGCCTGCGCGCGGCGAAGTGGTGCGCCATCCTGCGGGCATCGACCTAGAGGTGGTGGATGCCGATCCCCGGCGGATCAAGCGGCTGCGCGTTCGCGTGCCGGGCACGGCTTTGGCCGCCGCACGTGTGCAGGCGGCGTCGTCGACGGAGCCCGCCCGTGACACAGCCAGCGACGCAAGCTGAGCCCATGACACAGTCGGGCGTCTTCGCCCTGTCGTCTTGGGCGCGTTTGCCGCTGGCTTTGCTGGCCGGTCTGGCCATGGGTGCCGCTGCGGCCCCGTGGGAGGTCTGGTATCTGGGCTTTGCCGGTCTGGTGGCCAGCGTCTGGCTGTTTCGCATCTCACCTTCGGGTCTGCGCAGCGTCGGCACCGGCTGGATGGTGGGGCTTGGCTATTTCGGCCTGTCCATGGGCTGGATCGTCGAGCCGTTTTTCGTAGATGCCGCCGCAACCGGCTGGATGGCCCCCTTTGGTTTGCTGGGGCTGGCCGGTGGGCTGGCGTTGTTCTGGGCGCTTGCCTTTTGGGGGGCTGCGCAGATGCCGCGCCGACGGGTTGGTGCCTTGGTCCTTACATGGACCGCGGCAGAACTTGCACGTGGCTACATCCTGACCGGCTTTCCATGGGGGCTGATCGGGTATCTTTGGGCGCCCGTGTCCGCGATCCAATGGGTGTCCGTGGTGGGGCCTTACGGGCTGACGTTCCTGACACTTGCGGCGGCGGCCTTTCTGGCCATGAGCCTGCCCGCCCGGCGGGGGGGAGGTGCCTTTGGCCTGCCCGCCGTGTTGGGGGCCACGGTCGTTCTGGTCTTGCTGGGGGGCGGGCAGGCACTGGTGCCTGCGCTGCAGGACACATCCGGGCGACCGGTGGTGCGGCTGGTCCAGCCCAATGCGCCGCAGCATCTGAAGTGGCAGCGCGACATGGTGCCGGTCTACTACCGCCGCCAGATGGACTATACCTCCGCGCGGTCCGAGGGCGCCCCCGCGCCCGATCTGGTGGTCTGGCCGGAAACGGCGCTGCCGATGCTGTTGCATCAGGCGGGCGACGCCTTGGGCGAGTTGAGCCAACGGGCAGGCGATGCGCAGGTCGTCGTCGGGCTGCAGCGCGAGGACATGGGCGATTGGTACAACACTCTGGCCGTCATGGGGCCGGGCGGGCGGCTGCAGCAGATCTACGACAAGCACCATCTTGTGCCGTTTGGCGAATACATGCCTGCGCGGGCCCTGTTCACGCGGTTCAACATTGCAGGTTTGGCCGCACGCGCCGAAGGGGGCTACACCCCCGGCACAGGGCCGGAGCTGCTGGATCTGGGGGCCTTGGGCAAGGCGCTGCCGCTGATCTGCTACGAGGCGGTCTTTCCACAGGATGTGCACGCGGCGCCTGCGCGTCCCGACATGCTGCTGCAGATCACAAATGATGCGTGGTTTGGCGACTATTCCGGCCCCTACCAGCATCTGTCACAGGCGCGTATTCGGGCGATCGAACAGGGGCTGCCGATGCTGCGCGCCGCCAACACCGGCGTCTCTGCGATGATTGACGGGGCAGGGCGCGTTCTGGCTCAGATCCCGCTGAACGAGGCGGGCTTTGTCGATGCGCGGCTGCCCCCGCCACTGCGGGTGACGCTTTACAGCCGCACCGGCGATCTGCCTGTTCTTGTGCTGCTTTTCTTCCTCGGGGGGCTATTGTTGCGCCAAGTGCGCATAGAGCGTTTCGCAAAAGAAGATTGACCGCCAAGGCCGCTTGGCGTAACGCCATTCAATGCCCGAAAACGGGCGACACCTCCGTCACAACGGCTTCCTGGCGTGACGGCAAACCCCAATGGAGCACCCCCATGTCCCGACAGAACTACGTTTTTACCTCTGAATCCGTTTCAGAAGGTCACCCCGACAAGGTTTGCGACCGCATTTCCGATGCGGTGCTGGATGCCTTGCTGGCAGAGGACCCGCTGGCGCGCGTCGCCTGCGAAACCTTTGCGACGACAAACCGCGTGGTTATCGGCGGCGAAGTGGGCCTGACCGATCAGGCCAAATTGTCCGAATACATGGGCAAGATCGACCAGATTGCCCGCGACTGCATCAAGGACATCGGCTACGAGCAGGACAAGTTCCACCACGCGACCTGCGAAGTCACAAACCTGCTGCACGAGCAGTCCGCGCATATCGCGCAGGGTGTGACCGGCGCACGCGGCGATGAGGGCGCAGGCGATCAGGGTATCATGTTCGGCTATGCCACCAATGAAACCGACGCGATGATGCCCGCGCCGATCCAGTTCTCCCACGCCATCCTGAAGCGTTTGGCCGAGGTGCGCAAAGACGGCACCGAACCCACGCTGCGTCCCGATGCGAAATCGCAGCTGTCGGTGCGCTATGAGGGCGGCAAACCCGTTGGCGTCACCTCCATCGTTTTGTCGACCCAGCACGAAAGCGAGAGCCAGAGCTCTGCCGATATTCGTGACATTGTGGAGCCCTACATCCGCGAAGTGCTGCCCGAGGGCTGGATCACCGACGAGACAGAGTGGTGGGTGAACCCCACGGGCGTCTTTGTCATCGGCGGCCCCGATGGCGACGCGGGCCTGACGGGTCGCAAGATCATCGTCGACACCTATGGTGGTGCTGCGCCGCATGGCGGCGGTGCGTTCTCCGGCAAAGACCCGACCAAGGTGGACCGCTCGGCGGCCTATGTGTCGCGCTATCTGGCCAAGAACATTGTCGCAGCCGGCATGGCAGAACGCGCCACGGTCCAGTTGTCCTACGCGATCGGCGTGGCGAAGCCGCTGTCGATCTACGTTGACACGCATGGCACAGGCGAGGTCGACGCCGCCGCAATCGAGCGCGCGATCCCCAAGGTGATCGATCTGACGCCGCGCGGCATTCGGACCCATCTGGATCTGAACAAGCCGATCTACGCCCGCACCGCCGCCTACGGCCACTTTGGTCGCGCGCCGGAGGCGGATGGCGGCTTTAGCTGGGAGCGCACCGATCTGGCCGAGGCGCTGAAAGGCGCGGTCTGAGCCTTTAGGTATTTGATCCAAGGAAAAACCAGGGCGCGCCGCATCATGGCGCGCCTTTCGTTTTTTGCCTGTGTGCTGCGAGATATGTTGAGCCGCGCCGCGCATCGCGGTAAAGCGCGGGCATGACCACGTCGAACAAACACCCCGATGCGCCATGGCGCAATTTCTATGGCCGCGTGAAGGGGAAGACCCTGAAGGCCTCGCAAGAGACATATCTGCAGGAAGATCTGGATGCGCTGTCGCCCGGCGCGGTGGATTGGGATGTAAACCCCGAGCGGGTCGATCTGGATCTGGATGAATTGTTCGGCGGCAAGCCGGTCTGGCTGGAAATCGGTTTCGGCGGGGGCGAGCATTTGGTGCATCAGGCATCGTGCTACCCGGACGTGGGCATCATCGGATGTGAGCCATTCATGAATGGCGTGGCCATGTTGCTAGGCAAGATCCGCAAGGCGGGTGTAACAAACCTCCGGGTGCATCCGGGGGATGTGCGTAACCTTTTCGATGTGCTGCCGGCGCAAAGTCTGGACAAGGCATTTTTGCTGTACCCAGACCCTTGGCCGAAAAAACGGCATCACCGTCGGCGGTTTGTGACACAGGAACATTTGCTTCCTTTGGCGCGGGCGTTGAAGTCTGGCGCCGAATTCCGCGTCGCGACGGACATCCCCGACTATGTGCGGCAGACATTGCTTGAGGTGCCGAAGGCGGGCTTTGAATGGCTTGCCGAAGGGCCGGATGATTGGCGCATCCCTTGGGAGGACTGGACCAGCACACGCTATGAGCAAAAAGCCTTGCGCGAAGGGCGGGTGCCGCACTATCTGACGTTCCGACGGACGTAAGACCGGCGCTCGGGTCGGCTTCGTGGGCGTGGCAAGGGGATGATATTGTCCCGGTGTGCTTTGTGCCGTGGCCTGCGGCGTGAATGCATGCGCAGGGCCAGCGCCGCGCCGCTGATCGACAAGTAGAAGGTCTGCAACACAGCCGTGGCCAGATTGAACTGCGCTGCGAGGGACGTCAGTACGCAAGCGGCTGCGAGTGTGTTCAGGGCGTAAAATCGCGCGGTTTCCGAGGTATGAATCTGGAGCGCGAGCATGGTGTAATTCGTTATATAGGCGCATGCACCCAAGACACCGATGCCGGCGAGCACATCGGTTGGAAACGGGATGTCGAACATGACGATCTCCGAGCTTTGAAATGGTTTGACCCGATGAACGGCGGAAAAATTGCCGAGGGCGCGCGATCTGTAATGCCCCTTGGTTTGCCACCGCTGTACGAACGGCTCAAGTCAGGTATTCCGTAGCCCATCGCGCCCGCGCCGTGCAGTTGCGGTGGACGCGCGGTGATGTGCGCGCTATCAGGCAGCGACGTTTTGACAGGAGTGCCCCGATGTCCGCCCATGGTGACCCGATTCCGATGACTGCCCACCGCTCCGGTCCGCTGACTGGTGAGGCGCACGTGCCCGGCGATAAGTCGATTTCGCACCGGTCCTTGATCCTTGGCGCGATGACTGTGGGCGAGACCAAAGTGACCGGCCTGTTGGAGGGTCAGGATGTTCTGGACACAGCCAAGGCGATGCAGGCCTTTGGCGCGCAGATCGAAAAGCGTGACGACACATGGCATGTGCATGGCGTGGGGGTTGGCGGCTTTCTGGAGCCGGAAAATGTCATCGACTGCGGGAACTCCGGCACGGGTGTGCGCCTGATCATGGGGGCCATGGCGACCTCTGCGATCACTGCGACATTTACGGGCGATGCGTCACTGAACAAACGTCCCATGGCGCGGGTCACAGATCCTTTGGCGCTGTTTGGGGCAAAGGCCTATGGCCGCACTGGGGGGCGTTTGCCGATGACCATCGTGGGGGCACGTGACCCGATGCCGGTGCGCTACACCACCCCTGTGCCGTCGGCACAGGTGAAATCCGCCGTACTGCTGGCGGGGCTGAACGCGCCGGGCGAGACCGTCGTGATTGAGCGCGAGGCAACCCGCGACCATTCCGAACGGATGCTCGCGGGCTTCGGTGCCAATATCCGGACAGAGGACAGCCCCGAAGGACGTGTTATCACGCTGCAGGGCCGCCCCGAGTTCAAACCGCAAACCATTGTCGTGCCGCGTGATCCGTCATCAGCGGCTTTCCCGGTCTGCGCGGCTTTGATCACCGAAGGATCGGATGTTCTGGTCCCCAATATCGGACTAAACCCGACCCGCGCGGGGCTGTTCTTCACGCTGCAGGACATGGGGGCCGATCTGGTTTTCGAAAACATGCGCGAAGAAGGCGGCGAGCCTGTGGCCGATCTGCGCGCGCGGTTCTCGCCCGACCTCAAAGGGATCGAAGTGCCCGCAGAGCGTGCCGCCTCGATGATTGACGAATACCCCATCCTGTCGGTTGTTGCGGCCTTTGGCGAGGGCAAGACCCATATGCCGGGCGTCAAGGAATTGCGCGTCAAGGAATCGGACCGGATCGACGCCATGGCGCGGGGCCTGCGTGGTGCAGGTTTGCTGGTTGACGAGGGCGAGGACTGGTGGACAGTGCACGGCTTGGGTCATGGCAATGTGCCCGGCGGCTTCACCGCACAGACGTTTCTGGATCACCGCATTGCCATGTCCTTCCTGATCCTTGGCATGGCCTCGACCAAGCCGATGTCCGTGGATGATGGCCAACCGATTGCCACGTCCTTCCCGATATTCGAATCGCTCATGGGCGCGTTGGGCGCGCGGATCGAACGGACGTGAACCCGCGCCGCGATCCTGTCCGGTGGATTGCCGGTTTAGGTGCGGCGTGCGTGTTTGCGGTGATGGCGGGGCTTATGTTGTGGCGGATCGAACCGCTGGCCGGGTTTCTGCCACAGGCCAGCTGGCACTACACGACGGCCGATCTTGCGCGCTTTGCCTCTGCCTTGCACGACAGCGGGCAAGGCGCGTTTTACCGCAATGTGCTGCGTCTGGATCTGGTGTTCATGGCGCTTTGGGCCGTTTGGGTCATGCGGGCCTTTGGTGACAGACCAAGGCTGGGCCTTGCGATTGCCGCCTTGCCGCTGGGCTGTGATCTGGCCGAGAACATCATTCTGGAACAGCAACTCGCTTGGGCCTTGGGGCGCAGCGTCCCGACCGACTGGACAGCCTATGCGCCATTGTTTGATCGCGACACCGCCGTGCCCTTCACGCGCGCCAAAACGCTTCTGTTTTCTGCCGTGACCCTGTGGCTGCTTGCGCGGGATTTTCGCCGAAGGACAGGCTGACACTTTTCCTGCGCGCAAAGCGTTGATAAGCATCAGCCCCGAGCACGGAGAACCGCCATGAGCTTTGCAGTTGCGATCGATGGACCCGCCGCCAGCGGCAAAGGGACAATTTCACGCGCGGTCGCGGAACATTTCGACTTTCTGCATCTGGACACGGGCCTGCTCTACCGCGCGGTCGGTCGCCAGATGCTCGACGGTACGCCGGCAATTGACGCGGCAAGGTCCCTGCGCCCGGAGTGGCTGGATGATCCCGCTTTGCGCACGGCCGACGTAGCGCAGGCGGCGTCCAAAGCCGCTGCAATTCCCGACGTGCGGGCGGCCTTGGTTGATTTCCAGCGCGCCTTCGCCCGCCGTGATGGCGGCGCGGTTCTGGACGGGCGCGACATTGGCACGGTGATTTGCCCCGATGCAGAGGCGAAGCTATTTGTCATCGCGGCGCCAGAAGTACGGGCCCGCCGCCGCTGCGCCGAGCTGCGCAGCAAAGGGTTCGACGTAGACGAAGAGCAGGTGCTCGAAGATCTGCGCATCCGCGATGAACGCGATATGAACCGGCCCGACGCGCCGCTACGCCCGGCGGAGGACGCTGTCATGCTTGACACGACGGATATGTCTATCGCGGACGCCGTGGCGCGCGCAATCGCTTTGATCAACGATCTGCGCGCCCGCACCTGACGCCCACATCAAGCCACAGCTTTTGCTTTTTCTTGGTTCAAATACCTAATGTGCAAGGGGCATATCACGCGATCACTGCCATGATACGTTCCGGATCTGGCGATTTAACAGCAAGTCCTGCCTAAAATCTGAACAAATTTTACGTGCCGCCCGCATTCATTGTCATAAATCTTTGACAGATCGCGCGAGGCCGTACACGATCAACCCAACATATTCGGCATTCACGCCCCGTGTCTCGACCTGTCCTTAGCGGACGGGCCCGGACGCGGGGCGTTTTCGTTTCTGGAGCATTGCGTGACCCGCCTTATCGACCTCGGCCTGCTGTTTTCCACCACCGGACCCTACCAGCTGATGGGGCAGGCCAGCCTTGCCGGTGCGATGAAGGCGATCTCGCAGGTGAACGCCGACAACAGTCTGGCGATCCGGTTCAATCCGGTGGCCCGTGATCCGGGTGGCGATGTCGATGCCTATGCCCCCATGTGCGAGGATATCCTGCGCTCCAGCACCGCGCGCCACGTGATCGGATGCACCACCTCATGGAGCCGCAAGGAAGTCATTCCCAGCCTCGAACGCATGGGCGGCGTGCTGTGGTATCCCACCCCTTACGAGGGGTTCGAGGCATCAGATCGCGTGGTCTATGCCCATTCCTGCCCCAACCAGCATCTGCTCCCGCTGCTGGACTACTGTTTTTCCACATTCGGCAAGCGGCTCTACCTCACCGGATCGAATTACATCTGGGGCTGGGAGATGAACCGCATCGCGCGCGAGATCAGCGGGCGCAACGGGGCAGAGGTGTTGGGCGAACGCTATTTGCCCATCGGCTCTACCGATATCGCCCGCATCGTGGACGAGATCACCGTGCTGAAGCCCGATTTTGTCCTCAACCAACTGATCGGCCCGTCGCAATATGCGATGCTGGATGCCATCGCCGCGCTGCGGGCCAATGATGCCCATTTCACAGAGGGCCGCTGCCCCGTTTTGTCGTGCAACATGACAGAGGCAGAGCTGCCGATGTTGGGTGCGTCGGCCGAGGGTGTGATTGCCGCGGGCCCGTGGTTCAAGGACCAGTCCCCCGCACTGCCCGGCAATGAGGGGCGCGAGGATTTCGGGTCCTCCTTCGAGGCGGCGGCCCATGCGTCGGTGATGATGTTGGCGCGGCTTTTGTCACTTGCCCCCGGGGCGGATGATCTGTCCTTGCCCGATCTGCTCGCCCTGCCGGGGGCCGAGGCGGTGGGCATCAGCCCGCGCACCCACCATGTGTCGTTGCCCGTCTCCATTGCGCGGGTCGAAGGGGGCGCGTTCCGTCCCCTGCGGGTCACAGGCCCGATTGAGGGCGACCCCTATCTGACGGCAGCGCGTCAATCCGGCCAGCCGGTCTTGCGGGTGGTGACATGAGACGCAGGCTGTCCATTCCCGAACTGGGCGGGGCGCGCGCGGTGATCCTGCACCGTCCCCATGCCACGGTTGCCGCGCTCACACGCCAGTTGCATGCGGTTGGTCTGCAGGTCGACTGCTGCTGGCCGGATCTTCCGGCATCGGTGCATGGGGCGGATTTTCTGTTTCTCGATGTCGACACGGCCTATGACGACCAGTTCCCGTGGACTGCCGGAGAGGCCCCGCTGCCCACCATCGCCCTGATCGGGTCCGAGGCACCGGGCCGTATCGAATGGCTGATGAACTTCGGCGCCGATGCGCAGATCCTGAAACCTGTGGGGGACAATGGCGTCTATTCGGCGCTGCTGATCGCGCGTGCGACCTTTGACGCGCGGATCGGGCAGGCGGGCGAGATCGACAGCCTGCGCCGCCGCCTTGGGCAGCGCCAGACCGTTGTGCAGGCGGTCACGCTGCTGGCTGCACGCGGCAAGACCGAAGACGAGGCCTATGAACAGCTGCGCGCCATGGCGATGGCCTGGCGCATCAGCTTCGAGGAAGCCGCCGCCCGCATCGTTGCCAAACCGGATGCCTCTGCCACAAAGGAGCGCGACAATGGTTGATGTCAGCCACGGGCCACAGCCAGTCTCGGCCCCCTCGGGCGTGCTGCGCCGCCTGCTGCGTCGCAAGCTCGCGCTGTTCGGCTTGGCCATCATTGCGATAGTGGTGGGCGGGGCCGTCTTTGCGCCATGGATCGCGCCCTTTGCCCCTGATGAGCAACTGTTCGAGGGGCTGACCCTGTTCGGCGAGCCGCTGGCCCCCAATGCGACCTTCTGGATGGGCACCGATCTGCTGGGCCGCGATCTGTTTTCCCGCATGCTCTATGGCGCGCGGACCTCGCTGATCATTGGCGTGGTGGCCAATGGGGTCGCGCTGGTCATCGGCACGCTTGTGGGCGTGCTGGCGGGGTTCCTGCGCGGCTGGTTCGGGGCCGTGCTGATGCGGTTCACCGATCTGATGATGGCCTTTCCGGCGCTGTTGCTGGCGATCTGTCTCGCGGCGATCTTTCAGCCGTCGCTTTGGATCGTCGCCATGGTGATTGCGCTGGTGAACTGGGTCCAGACCGCGCGCGTGGTCTACACCGAAACCACATCTCTGGCGGAGCGGGAATTCATCGCCGCCGAGCGGACGCTGGGTGCCTCGCGCGGGCGCATCCTGTTTCGGCATATCCTGCCGCATCTGGTGCCGACGCTGATCGTCTGGGGCACGCTGGGGATTTCGGTGACCGTGCTGCTAGAGGCAACGCTGTCTTTCCTTGGTGTGGGGGTTCAGCCGCCAACGCCAAGCTGGGGCAACATCATCTTCGAGAACCAGACCTACTTTCAGGCCGCGCCTTGGCTGGTCTTTATCCCGGGGGCTGCGATCTTGTTGCTGGCGCTGGCATTTAATCTGGTCGGCGACGCGCTGCGCGACGTTCTGGACCCGACCCAAAGGGGGAACGACTGATGGCGGGGTATCTGACCAGACGGCTGATCCAATCCGCACTGATCCTGCTGGGGGTGAGCTTTATCACCTTTGTGTTGCTGTTTGTCCTGCCCGCCGATCCGGTGCGCCAGATTGCAGGCCGGTCGGCCACCGCGCAAACCGTGGAAAACATCCGCACGCAGCTGGGATTGGATCAACCCATGCTGGTGCAATACTGGCGCTATCTGACCGGTCTGGTCCAAGGCGACATGGGCCGCAGCTATCTGCAAAAGACCGAAGTCTCGACCCTGATCGCGGCGCGACTGCCTGCGTCGCTGCTGCTGATGGCGGGCGGGATCGCCTGCGAGCTGGTAATTGGTCTGACCCTCGGCGTGGTGGCTGCGGTCTTTCGCGGCAGACCGTTGGATCAGGGGCTGATGGTAACGTCCTTCGTTGCGGTCAGCGCGCCGCAATTCGTGGTGGGGCTGTTGCTGCTTTATGTCTTTGCAGTGCAACTGGGCTGGTTCCCTATCGGTGGATACGGGACAGCGGCGCATCTGGTGCTGCCTGCGGTGACCTTGGGCATTATGGGGTCGGGGTGGTACTCGCGCATGATGCGGTCAAGCATGGTCGATGTGCTGCGGCAGGATTACATCCGCACCGCCCGCGCCAAGGGGCTCACCCGCGCCCGCATCCTGATGCGCCACGCGCTGCCCAACGCCATCCTGCCCATTATCGCCATGATCGGCATCGATATCGGCATTTTCATGGGCGGGATCGTCGTCGTCGAAAGCGTCTTTGGCTGGCCGGGCATCGGACAGCTCGCATGGCAGGCGATCCAGCGCGTCGACATCCCCATCATCATGGGCGTCACCATGGTCTCGGCCACGGCCATCGTGCTGGGCAATCTACTGGCCGACCTTGCGACCCCGCTGATCGATCCGCGCATCAAGCTGCGCTGACCCCGAGATACCAACCGGTGTCGCGGCATCACGGGCCGCGCTGCCTCATAACACACCAAACCGACAGGGAATAATGATATGAAAAAGTTACTTCTTTCCACAGCATTGCTGGCGGCCGGTGCATTTGCCGCACAGGCGCAGGACTACACCCCCGATCCCGACGCGACGCCGGGCGGGATGATCACCGTAACCTACAAGGACGATGTGGCCACGCTGGACCCGGCCATCGGCTATGACTGGCAGAACTGGTCGATGATCAAATCGCTGTTCGACGGCTTGATGGATTATGTCCCCGGCACCACCGAACTGCGCCCCGGTCTGGCCTCTGCCTACGAGATCTCCGAGGACGGGACGGTCTTTACCTTTACCCTGCGCGAGGGGGTGACCTTTCACAACGGGCGCGAGATGACCGCCGAGGATGTGAAATACTCGCTTGACCGCGTCACCACGCCGGAAACGCAATCGCCGGGCGCGGGCTTCTTTGCCTCAATCGCGGGCTTTGACGAAATCTCCAGCGGCGAGGCTGACAGCCTGTCCGGTGTCGAGGTCGTCGATCCCATGACGGTCAAGATCACCCTGTCGCGGCCAGATGCCACCTTCCTGCATGTGATGGCGCTGAACTTTGCCTCGATCGTGCCCAAGGAAGCAGTGGACGAACATGGCACCGATTTCGGCAAGCATCCTGTCGGCACCGGCGCTTTCAAGCTGGATGAATGGTCCATTGGCCAGCGTCTGGTCTTTGCCAAGAACGAAGATTACTGGCGCGACGGTGTGCCGTATCTGGACGGTGTGACCTTCGAGGTCGGTCAAGAGCCCATTGTCGCGCTGCTGCGTCTGCAACAGGGCGAGGTCGATGTGCCCGGTGACGGCATCCCCCCCGCAAAGTTCCAAGAGGTGATGGGTGATCCCGAACAGGCCGCGCGCGTCGTCGAAGGCGGCCAGCTGCACACGGGCTACATCACGCTGAACGTGGGCATCGCGCCGCTCGACAAGCTGCCCGTGCGCGAAGCCATCAACATGGCCATCAACAAGGACCGCATCACCCAGATCATCAACGGGCGCGCGGTGCCTGCAACCCAACCGCTGCCCCCCACCATGCCCGGCTACACCGACGGCTATGACGGCTTTGCCTTTGATGTGGAGGCCGCAAAGGGCAAGCTTGAAGAGGCAGGTGTGGGCAACGGTTTCTCGACCGAGCTTTACGTGATGAACACCGACCCCAACCCGCGCATTGCGCAGGCCATCCAGCAGGATCTCAAGGCGATCGGTGTGGACGTGGACATCCGCAGCCTCGCACAGGCCAATGTGATCGAGGCCGGCGGCGCGGGCGAGGCACCGATGATCTGGTCCGGTGGCATGGCGTGGATTGCAGACTTTCCCGATCCGTCGAACTTTTACGGCCCGATCCTTGGCTGTGCCGGCGTGGGCGAGGGTGGATGGAACTGGTCCAAGTTCTGCGATGAAAGCATCGATGCCATGGCGACAGCGGCCGACAGCATGACCGATCCCTCCGCCCCTGAACGGTTGGAGATGTGGTCCGATGTCTACATGAAGGTGATGGAGCAGGCCCCGTGGGTGCCGGTGTTCAACGAGCAGCGCTACACCATGAAATCCGCGCGGATGGGCGGCGATGATGCGCTCTATGTCGATCCGGTCTCGATCCCGGTGAACTACGACTACGTGTTCGTGACAGAGTGATCCCATGTGCAAGGCCTGTGATTACACGATCCACGGCGCACAGCACCATTTCGGCTGGGACAACTCCGTTGCCCCGGTCGCGACGGTCGCGCCGGGAAGCACGATCTGCTTCAACTGTATGGATTCATCGGCGGGCCAGCTTGGCCCGTCGAGCACCGTCGCCGATGTTGCCGCGCTGGATTTCGGCAAGATCAACCCCGTCAACGGTCCGATCTACATCGACGGGGCCGAGCCGGGCGACGCACTAAAGATCACGCTCGACGGGTTCGCGCCGCGCGAACAAGAGGGCTCTGCCTGGGGCTGGACGGCGAATATTCCCGGCTTTGGTCTGTTGGCGGATCAGTTCACCGATGCCGCGCTGACGATCTGGAAGTATGACGCCGCCACGATGGAACCTGCGCTTTGGGGCGATATGGGCCGCGTGCCTTTGAAACCCTTCACCGGGACCATCGGTGTGGCACAGGCGGAGCCGGGGCTGCATTCCATCGTGCCGCCGCGGCGCACGGGTGGCAATCTGGACATCCGCGATCTGTCCACCGGTACGGAAATCTACCTGCCGGTCGAGGTCGCAGGCGCGCTGTTTTCCGTGGGCGACACCCATGCCGCCCAAGGCGACGGCGAAGTCTGCGGCACCGCCATCGAAAGCCCGATGGACGTGACGCTGACGCTGGATCTGGTCAAGGGGGCAGACCTGAAGATGCCGCGCTTTACCACGCCCGGTCCGGTGACCCGTCATCTTGATGCCAAGGGGTATGAGGTCACTACCGGCATCGGCCCCGATCTGA
This sequence comes from Sagittula sp. SSi028, assembly GCF_048553715.1. Classification (NCBI taxonomy): domain Bacteria; kingdom Pseudomonadati; phylum Pseudomonadota; class Alphaproteobacteria; order Rhodobacterales; family Roseobacteraceae; genus Sagittula; species Sagittula sp. SSi028. The sequence continues at coordinate 180,558 of NZ_JBLZNC010000007.1, forward strand.
TGAGCGGCGCGCGCGATGCCGTGGCGGGCATGGTGGATCTGTTGTCGGCGCGCTACGGCATGTCGGCGGTGGACGCCTATATGCTGGTGTCCACCTGCGGGGATCTGCGCATTTCCGAAATCGTCGACATGCCCAACTGGGTGGTGTCCTTCTACTTTCCACGGATGGTTCTGGAATGACGCAGGCCCGTAATGCGACCGCCCCCACGGGGGCGCTTGCGCCGCTTTTGTCGGTGCGTGATCTGACCGTGTCGGTCAGGGATCGCGGCGTGGTGCGCCCGCTGGTGGCGGGTCTGTCCTTTGACGTGCAGGCGGGCGAGACTCTGGCCATCGCGGGCGAAAGCGGGTCGGGCAAGTCGATCACCTCGCTCGCGCTGATGGGGCTGTTGCCCAACAACGTGACGGTCAGTTCCGGCACGGCAAAGCTGGGCGGTGTCGATCTGCCACAGCTGCCAGAGGCAGAGATGCGACGCTGGCGCGGCTCACGTGTGGCGATGATCTTTCAAGAGCCGATGACATCGCTTAACCCGGTGCACCGCATCGGCACGCAGATGATCGAGGCCTTGCAGGCCCATGACAGCCTGTCGCGTCCCGCCGCGCGTCAGGCAGCAATCGATGCGCTGACGCGGGTGCGCATATCAGAGCCCGAGCGGCGCATGTCGCAATACCCGCACGAGTTGTCCGGCGGGATGCGGCAGCGCGTTATGATCGCCATGGCGCTCGCGCTGCGCCCCGAATTGTTGATCGCGGACGAGCCGACAACTGCGCTGGATGTCACCGTGCAGCGCGAGGTGCTGGAACTGCTGCGCGACCTGCAGGCGGAGATCGGCACGGCGATCATCCTGATCACCCATGATATGGGTGTGGTCGCGGAATATGCGGACCGCGCGGTGATCATGCGTCAGGGGCGCATGGTCGAATCCGGCACCGTGGCAGAGATCTTTACCGCGCCCGAACACCCCTATACCCGCGATCTGCTGGCCGCTGTGCCGCGCTTGGGCGATGGCGGCAGGCGTGGCAAACCGCAGCCACCGGCCGCGCCCGTTCCCGTGGCGCGTCTTGTCAGCGCCGAGGTCGGTTTCGACATCGGGGCCAATTTCTTTGGTCGCCCGACCCACCGAGTTCACGCTGTGGAAAATATCAGTTTTGACATCCGCCCCGGCGAGACCTTTGGCCTTGTGGGGGAAAGCGGCTGTGGCAAATCCACGGTCGCAAAGGCGCTGACCGGACTGGTGCCGCACAAAGGTCATATAGAGGTCGCCGGTCAGGCGCTGAACGGGCTGACAGAGCAAGGCAGGCGCGACATCTGCCGCGATATCCAGATGGTGTTCCAAGATCCGATGGCCGCGCTGGACCCGCGCATGACCGTCGGGGACGCGGTGGCAGAGCCGCTGTTGATCCACGGCATCGGCAGTGCCGAAGATCGCCATGCCCGCGCGGCAGAGCTGTTCCAGCGCGTCGGTCTGACAAAGGCGCAGATGACCCGCTATCCGCATGAGTTTTCCGGAGGCCAACGCCAGCGTATTTGCGTGGCGCGCGCCTTGGCGCTGCGGCCCAAACTGATCATCTGCGACGAAAGCGTGTCTGCGCTGGATGTATCGGTGCAGGCGCAGGTGCTGGGCTTGCTGGATGAGCTTCAGCGCGAAACCGGTCTGTCCTACCTGTTCATCAGCCACGACATGGCGGTGGTGGAAAACGTGGTCGACCGGCTGGCGGTGATGTATCTGGGCCAGATCGTCGAGGCAGGCACCCGCGATCAGGTCTTTGGCAATCCGCAGCACAGCTACACCCGGCGTCTGCTGGAGGCCGTGCCAGTGCCGGATCCTGCGCAGCGCGGACGCGAGGTTGCGCGGTCTTCGGGGGATATCCCGTCCCCGATTCTGCCGCTTGGCCAAAAGCCCCGGCGGGTGACACTGCGCGACATCGGACAGGGGCATCTGGTGGCAGGCGAAGCCTGACGCCGATTCTGCGCGCGTTTCAATCAGCCGGATGGTGCGCGCGCATCACCTTCGTTCTGCCCAAGGATTGTGCAGCGCTCATCGTCTTCATGCTTATGCAGTGATTAATCGTTTAATTAAGCGTTGACCCACGGTCAGCACCCCGATTAATCGATTTACCAAGGGGAAGCTGAATGACCAGTATCAAAAGCATTGCACAGGATATGGGCGTCTCAACCGCTACGGTATCCAACGCCTTGTCAGGCAAGGGCCGCGTGTCTGTGGCCCTGGCCGACCGGATCAAGGCGCGGGCCGCCGAGCTTGGCTATCAGCCCAGCACCGCCGCACGCGCGCTGAAAACCGGCCATAGCGGAATACTCGGGCTTGTGATGCCGGATATGACAAACCCGCTGTTTCCGCGTATCGCCCAACAGTTGTCGATTGCCGCCGAGGCGCGGGGCCTTGGCATTCTGATCGGCGATTCCCGTGGCAGCGAGGCGCGCCAGACCGAGGCGATCAAGGCGCTGATCGGGCGCGGTGTCGACGGGCTGGTTGTTGTCCCGCAAAAGGGGACCTCTCCGGTCGTGCCCACCTTGCCATCTGTTACCATCAACACAGGGTCGGACCCGCGCAACACCGTGTCGGCGGATCACGCGGGCGGCGGCGCGCTGGTCGGGGCCCATATCCGCGAATTGGGCCACCGTCAGGTTGTGATCCTTGGCGGCGATCCGGTGTCCGATGTGCAGCGCGACCGCGTCTCCGGCATGATTGCAGGTCTGGGGGCAGGGGTCCGGTACGATGTGGTCTGGGGCGAACATGGGCTGGTGCGGCTGCGCGGCCTTGCCCAAGAAGGTGCCAGCGCGGTGCTTGCGACCTCTGATCTTTTGGCGCTCGCGGCGCTGTCGCAATTGCACCGTTCGGGATTTTCGGTCCCCGAGGACATCAGCCTGACAGGGTTTGACGATCTGCCCTTTGCCTCGTTCACCAATCCGCCGTTGACCAGCACGGCGCAGGACATGACGCAGATCGCGGAATGCGCGCTTGCAGCCCTGACCGGGCAGATCAGTGGCCAGCCACGGCCCGAGACCGGAAAACTGGTGCCCATGCGGCTGGTGCCGCGCGGCTCATCGACCACGGCGAAATGCCTGACCACACCAACCCCACAAACCCCAACACCCCAACAGGAGAGACTGACATGAAAGCCCTTCCAATCACCGTACTTGGCCTTGCAGGCGTGCTGGGCTCTGCCGCGCAGGCGGCGGACAAGACGCTGACCATCTCGGTCTATTCCTTTGCCCAAGACGCCTACAAAGAGGCGCTGTACGACCCGTTCGAGGAGATCTGCGGCTGCGATCTGGTGGTGGAAACCGGCAACAGCGTCGAACGTATGGCCAAGATCGAGGCAAACGCCGCCGATCCGGTGGTCGATATGGCCGTCATGTCGACGCAGGACGCGCTGAGCCTGTCGCGCAAGGGGCTGATCCAGCCCATCGATGCGGCCAAGCTCGACAGTTTCGACAGCCTGTATGACAGCGCCAAAGACCCCATCGGGGACAACATGGCGGTGGGCTACACCTATTACGCAAGCTCCATTGTTTACCGGTCCGATCTGGTCGAGGTCACAAGCTGGGCGGATCTGCTGTCCGACGATCTGGCCGGTCAGGTGGCGCTGCCCAACATCACCGGCACCCAAGGGCCGCTGACCGTTATGATGATGGGCAAAGCCATGGGCATGAGCGACGACTATGCCCCTGTGATCAGCGAAATCGGGGCGCACGCGGATGACATCGTGACTTTCTATTCGCGGTCTTCCGAACTGGTGCAGCTGATGAACCAGCAAGAGGTGATCGCAGCGCCGGTGGGTCGTTTTGCATGGGGCAGCTTTGCCAATGCGGGCCTGCCCTTTGCCTGGGCGGAACCTGCCGAAGGTCAGGCCGGTGGCATGAACGTCATGATCCTGACCAAGGACAACGGCAACGAAGAGCTGGCCTATCAATTCATGGACTACTGGCTGTCGGCCGAGGTTCAGGCCAAGATCGGCAACCTGATGATCGACAGCCCCGCCAACCGCGAGGCCGTGCTGACAGACGAAGCCGCCGCCAACATGACCTACGGGGCCGAGCTGATCGAAGCGCTCAATATCATGGCGCCCGAGGCCGTGCTTGAGCAGCGCGAGGCATGGGTCGACCAGTGGAACGCCGAGGTGATCCGCTAATTCGACACGGCGGGGCCAAACGGCCCCGCCTGCCTGCGGCCTCTCCCCCACGCACAAAGGATGTGACATGTTTCGCAACACCCGCGAAGGGCTGGCGCTTGCCTTGCCTGCTGCGATCTTTTCCGCGCTGCTGTTCTTGCTGCCCGTGGGCATTCTGCTGTCCGAGGCCTTTCGCGGCGAAGGCACGGGGTTCTCGATCCGGGGCTACGTGGACTTTTTCGCCGAACCGCTGAACCGCACGGTGTTCTTGCGCACGTTGAAGCTGGGCGTCTTGGTGGCAGGTGTTGCAGCGGTAATCGGCTATGCGGCGGCGTTCTGTATCGTGAACCTTGATGCGAAATCACGCGGCAAGGTCTTTGGCATGGTGGTTTTGCCGCTGATGATCTCGCCGGTGGCGCGCACCTATGCGTGGATCGTGATCCTTGGCCGCACGGGCATCGTCAACCAGACCATCACGGGGCTGGGCCTGTCGGACACGCCCTTGCGGCTGCTTTTCACCGAAACGGCGGTGTTTCTTGGCCTTCTGCAACTGTTCTTGCCGCTGATGATCATCTCGTTGGTCTCGGCCATGGAAAACATCCCCCGCGATGTGATCCCCGCCGCCCGTGTACTGGGCGCAAGCTGGATTGCGGTTTTTTTCAAGGTGATCCTGCCCCTGACCAAGGAGGGTCTGGTGATCGGCGGCACGCTTGTCTTCACCGGGGCGCTGACCGCTTATATCACGCCCGCGATCCTTGGCGGATCCAAAGTGCTGATGCTGGAAACGCTGCTGTATCAGCGGGTTAACGTCTCCAATGATTTCGTCTCCGCCAGCGTGATCGCGATGATCCTGATCGTCATGTCCTTTTCCGCGAACCTTCTGCTGAAGCGTCTCGCCACAGCGCGGAGCTGACCCATGCGCCATTTCGCAAACTGGACCATTCTGGGTCTGACGCTGACCTTTCTGATCGGCCCCTTCGTGATCATCGTGCTCGCCGGTGCGTCTGATACGAGCTATCTGGCCTTCCCGCCGCAGGGCTTTACGCTGGATTGGTATCTTAAGGTGTTCACCATCGACAGCTTTCGCGCGTCGTTTGCGCTGTCGATGGCCTTGGCGGTGTTTGGCACGTTGGCCGCGCTGCTGATGGGGGTGCCGGCGGCCTATGCGCTGAACCGCTACGACCTGCCGGGGGCCGAAACCCTGCGCACCATCGTGGCCGCGCCAATCATCGTGCCGGGGATCATCGTGGGGCTGGCGTTGTTGCGCTATGTGGTGGTGCCCACGGGGGTGACTGTGACGCTGGCGCTGTTCATGGCGCATACGGCGCTGGTTTTGCCCTATGCGGTGCGGGTGGTGTCGTCATCCATGCACAACCTGCGCGCCGATATGGAAGAGGCCGCCGTCCTGTTGGGCTGCACCCGGCTACAGGCCTTTGTCAAAGTTGTGCTGCCAAATATTCGCGGCGGGGTGCTTGCGGCCTTTATCCTCGGGTTTGTGACCTCGTTCAATCAGGTGCCGGTCTCGCTGTTTTTGTCGGGTCCGGGGGTGCGCACGCTGCCGATCGACATGCTCGCCTATATGGAAATCACCTTCGATCCGTCCGTGGCGGCGCTGTCTGCCTTGCTGGCCTTCATGTCGCTGGCCATCGTTTTCACTGCCGAACGTCTGCTGGGGTTCTCTCGCTATGTCTGACACCTTTGTCCAACTTTCCGATCTGACCCTCAGCTATGGCTCCACCGTCGCGGTGCCGAACCTTGATCTGTCGATCCGCGAGGGGGAGCTGATCGCCCTGCTTGGCCCGTCGGGCTGCGGCAAGACCACCACCATGCGCGCCATCGCCGGATTGCTGCAGCCCAGCGGCGGCAGCATCGCCATTGACGGGCGCGACGTGACCCGCGTGCCGGCCAACAAACGCGGTATTGGTCTGGTGTTCCAAAGCTACGCGCTGTTCCCGCACCTCAGCGCTTTCGAGAACGTGGCCTTTGGCCTACGCCTGCAAAAGCTGCCCGCCGCCGAGATTGCCGCCCGCACCGCCGAAGGGCTGGCCACCGTTGGGCTGACCGGATTTGAACGCCGCAAACCTGCCGAGATGTCGGGCGGCCAGCAACAGCGCGTGGCGCTGGCGCGCTCCCTGGTGATGCGCCCCAAAGTGTTGCTGCTGGACGAACCCCTGTCCAACCTCGACGCGCGCCTGCGGTTGGAGATGCGGACCGAATTGCAGCGCGTGCAGAAGGAAACCGGCATCACCATGGTCTTTGTCACCCACGATCAGGCAGAGGCGCTGGCCCTCGCCGATCGTATCGTGTTGATGAAAGACGGCCGTATCGAGCAGCTTGGCACACCTGCGGATCTCTATGCCCGTCCCGACAGCGCCTTTGCGGCGGATTTCATGGGGTTCGAGAACATCTTCGCGCTGGAGGGGGACACGCTGGTCTCCGATCACGGGCGTCTGGCCGTGGGCTACGGATCAGAGGCCCCCTATCTGGCATGGCGTCCCGATGCGATCACGGTGGGCGCGGGGCCGCATGACGGGCGCGTCGCGGCCTGCAGCTTTGCCGGGGGCCACCGCGAATATGTGATCGACAGCCCCTTGGGCCAGATCAAGGCCGATGCGCCGATTGCCGTGCCACAGGTGGCGCTCGGGGAACGTATTGCCTTTGATCTGCCGCAAGAGACCGCGCGCGAGCTGATGCGATGAACCTCTGGGTCGACACGGATTACGGGTTTGACGACCTTTGGGCGCTTTTGCTGCTGCGTCATTACGGGATCAGACCTGCGGGGCTGTCGCTGGTGGCGGGCAATGTGCCCTTGCCGCAAGTGATCGCCAACGCAGGCGGTGCCGCGCAGGCCTATGGGCTGGACATGCCTGTCCATGCAGGCGCTGACCGGCCTCTGGTGCGCACGCCCGAGACGGCGGAACGTATTCTGGGCCCCACCGGCATGCCGACGCGCGGGCGCTGTCTGCCAGAGGTTGCGGGATTTGCCCCGCCCGATGACGGGGTCAGCGCGCTTGGCGCATGGCTGCGGCAGGGCGATGACCCCAAGGTGGTGCTTGCGCTGGGACCTTTGACCAACATTGCAGAGCTGATCGCTCAGCACCCCCAAGCGGCGCGGCGTATCACGCGGCTGGTATGGATGGGCGGCAGCGCGGGGGCGGGCAACCATTCCCCGCTTGCGGAATTCAACGCGCTGGCCGATCCGGAGGCGCTGCACCGCGTCGCCGCCTCTGGCATTGCGATGGACGTTGTCGATCTGGAAATGTGCCGCCAGATCCGGTTTGATCCGCAGGATCTGCCGGACTGCGACCCGTTGTCTGCGGATCTTCTGGGGGGCTATCTGGATATCGCCCTGACCCGTGGCCGCAAAGATATGGCGATCTATGATCCTACGGCCGCCATGGCCGTTGTCCGCCCCGAGGCATTCGAGTTCGCGCCGATGGCGGTGGAGGTGTCCATCACAGCCGATGCCACCTATGGCGCGACCCGGTTCACGCCGGACCCGTCATCGCGCTTGCGTCTTGCGATGCGAGCGCGCGGCAATTTGGCTGCTGACTGCCTCGCGGTGTTTTCAAAAGGGGCTGACAATGGGCTTTCCTGACGACCTGAACGACCCTCAATTGCGGGGGCGGGCTGTGCAGGCCGCGCGAGGCCAGACGCCCTTTGATCTGTTGATCACCGGCGGGATTGTGCTGGACATGGTGACAAGCCAGTTCCGGCGCGCCGATGTGGGGGTTGTCGGGCCGCTGATCGCCAGCGTGCATGAACCCGCAGATGATTTTGCCGCCACCCAGACGCTGGATGCCACGGGGCAGGTGATCGCGCCGGGCTTCATCGACACCCATATGCATGTGGAAAGCTCCATGGTGACAGTGGCCGACTATGCGGAAGCTGTTGTGCCGCGTGGTGTGACAACCGCCCGCTGGGACCCGCACGAGCTGGCCAATGTCGCGGGCACCGCTGGGCTGGACTATGCCGTGGCCGAGGCGCAAAATGTGCCGCTGCGCCTGTTGCCCCTCATGCCGACCTGCGTGCCCTCGGCCCCCGGATATGAACAAAGCGGCGGCGATTTTACCCCTGCCATCGTCGCGCAGTGGCTATCGCGCGATGACATCCACGGCGCAGCCGAGCTGATGACCATGCAGCCGCTGCTGGAAGGCGACAGCCGCGTGCGCGGGATCGTTCAGGCTGGGCTGGACAGTGGCAAGCCGGTCTGCGGCCATGCCCGCGGGCTGGTTGGCGCGGATCTCAACGGCTTTGCTGCCGCCGGTATTGAGACCGACCACGAGCTGACGGGGGCTGCGGACCTACTGGCCAAACTGTCCGCCGGGTTCACCATCGAGCTGCGCGGCTCGCATCCGCATTTGCTGCCAGAGCTGGCGCAGGCATTGGTTGATTTGGGCGAACTGCCGCAAACGGTGACCCTGTGCACCGACGATGTGTTCCCCGATGACCTGCTGACCAAGGGCGGACTGGACGCGGTCATTCGCGTGCTGATCGCCTGCGGCTTGCCGACGGTCTGGGCCTACCGCGCCGCCACGCTGAACGCGGCCACGCGCATCGGGCGGATGGATCTGGGGCTGGTTGCGCCGGGACGGCGGGCCGATCTGGCGCTGCTGGGCGATCTCGATCAGGTTCGCGTCGAGACCACGATCATCGACGGCCAGATCGTGGCGCAGGACGGGCAGCTGTGTCAGGCACCGCCACGCGCCCCCGTGCCAGAGCCATTGCGCCACAGCATGAAAATCGCACCTGTGACGCCGGAGGCTTTCGAGGTTTGGGCGCGCGGTCCCAACGCGCGCATCGCGACCCTGTGCAAACCGCGCTTCCCGCAGTGGGGCGAACGCATTCTACCCGTGCGCGACGGTCGGGTAGACCTGCCAGACGACATGATCCGCATGGCCATTCAGAACCGCCATGGTGCGGGGCTGCCCATGCGGGTGGCGTTTCTCGAAGACTGGGGGACATGGCGCGGGGCCTTTGCCAGCAGCGTTTCCCATGACAGCCACAACCTGACAGTGTTCGGCCGCGACCCTGCGGATATGGCCGCCGCTGCTGACGCGGTGCGCAAGGCCGGTGGCGGGCTTGCGGTGGCGTCGGGTGGCGCGGTGCAAGCGGTGCTGCCCTTGCCCATCGCGGGGCTGATGAGCACGGCCCCCCTGTCCGATCTCGCGCATGATTTTGCCGCGCTGCGCGCAACGCTCGACAGGCTGGTCGATTGGGAGCCGCCGCTGCTGGTGTTCAAGGCGCTTTTTGGCGCGTCGCTGGTCTGCAACGCGGGCCCGCGCCTGAGCGATCTTGGGCTGGTCGACGTGTTCGAGGGGATCTTGCGCGAAAGCTGTGTGCTTGAAGACGGGTTAAGCTGACGCAGAAGTGTCTGCGCGCGCCGAAGAGACGCGCGCAGGGCGTGCTTTTACGACAGAACCGCTGTGATCGCGTTGCGCGCGCCGTGGGTCGTAACAGATTGGTAGGCGGCGCGGATTGCGTCTGCAAAGCCGGGCTTGGCCGCAAGCTCTTGCGGGAAAATCTCGCGCAGGGCCAGCAGCTTGTCGACATAAGCATCGCCTGCTTTTTGCGCGATCCCGGTCAGGGTCGCCGCCATAGGGTCCGCCAAGGTATTCCCCGCATCCACCGTGGTTTTCACATGGGCCATCCAGCCTGCCACGGCGAGTGCCTGCAGCGGGCAATCGCGTCCAGCGTCGATATTCGCCGCCATCGCCGCGAGGATCCGTTGCGGCAGCTTGACTGAAGTGTCCGTGGCAATCTGCGCGGTCTTGTGGTGCAGACGGCTGTTGGCAAAGCGGGCGAGCAAGGCATCGGCATAGGCGGCCAGATCCACCCCTTCGAGCGGCGCAAGGGTGACTGCCTGTTCGTTCATCATCAGCGCGCGGGTGGCCTGCACAAACAGCGGATCATTCATGCAGTCCGCGACCGTGCGATGACCCGCAAGTGACCCCAGCGTTGCCAGAAACGTATGCGCCCCGTTGAGCATGCGCAGCTTCATCTCCTCGAACGGGCGGACATCGCTGACAAGCTGTGCGCCAACGCTGTCCCACGCGGGGCGGCCGGCGGCAAAATTGTCCTCGATCACCCATTGGCGGAAGGGCTCGCAGATGATGCCATTGGGGTCGTCATGCCCTGTCACCTCGGCCAGCAGGCTGGCCCCTGCGCTGTCCAGTGCGGGGACGATCCGGTCGACCATGGTGGCGGGAAAGGTGACGTTTGCCGCGATCCAATCGGCCAGCGCCGCATCCCGCAGGCGGGCAAACTCCAGCACGGCTGCGCGCGCCAATACCCCGTTTTCCGGCAGGTTGTCACAAGACAGCACCGACAGTCCGCCAAGCCCTGCAGCCTGCCGCCGCGCGAGCCCCTCGACGATGATGCCAATGGCGGTTTTCGGGGCTTTTGGTGCGTCCAGATCCGCCTGAATGCCGGGGTGGGCGCGGTCCAATGCGCCGCCCGACAGGCAATAGCCCTTTTCCGTGATGGTCAGCGCGACAATCGACATATGCTCGCCAGCGAACAGGTCCAGCAAGGCATCGCGCCCGTCGCGCAAGGGATGGCACGTGCCGCAGATGACACCGATTTCGCGGGCCGTCATCTGGGTGTCGTCCGCCTCGATCACGGTGAAGCGGTGGTTGGCTGCGTCCAACTCGCTCAAGGCCTCTGCGCCGGAATTCAGGCGCACCGCGACCACACCCCAATCGCCACCCTGTGCGTCCAGCACCTCTTGAAGGTAGACGAATTGATGCGCGCGGGCAAAGGCGCCAAACCCGATATGCAGAATGCGCGGTTTAAGCGCGGCGTGATCCAGCGTGCTGGGCAATTGGGTGATGTTCATGGTCATCCTCCGGAATGGGTGAACCGCCACAGCGGGCGATTACATAACAAGGTTGGGCAGATACATGACCACGCCTGGGAACAGGATCATCAGCACCACCGTGAGCAGAACCGCCGCCACAAAGGGGATCGATTCCACGGTGTAGTCCTTGTACGAGCAGCGCAGAATGCCGCAAACGGTGAACATGGACACTCCCACCGGCGGCGTCATACCCCCGAAGGTCACCAGCGTCATCATGATCAGGCCGAAATGCACAGGATCGATGCCCGCAGCGGTGATCACCGGCACAAGGATCGGCGTCAGCAACATCACCAGAACCGTGGCCTCGATCAGCATGCCCATGGCCAGCAGAAAGCCCGAGACGACAAACAGCAAAACCGTCGGGTTGGAAAACGCGGTCAGCGCGAATTCGGCGATCTCTTGGGGCACCCGTTCAAAGGTGATGACATAGCCAAAAGTGCCCGAGAACATGATGATCACCATGATCATGCCAATGTCGTTGAGCGTGCGGATACAGGCATCGATCACGCCCTTCAGCGTCAGCTCGCGGTAGATGAACATGCCCACGATCAGCGTGTAGGCCACCGCGAATGCGCCTGCCTCGGACGGGGTGAAGATGCCGAAACGAATGCCCAAAAGCAGCCAGATCGGGAAAAGCACGGCCCAAAATCCCGTGCGCAGCGCGCTGCCCACTTCGCGCAAGGTGGGGGCGCTGTCGCGTTCGGGCTTATAGTCGCGGCGCACGGCCACAAAACGGGTGGCCAGCATCAGCGCCACAGTCAGCAGCACGCCCGGCACGATACCGGCAATGAACAGCTTGCCGATGGAAACCTCGCCCAGATAGCCATACAGGATCAGCCCAAGACTGGGCGGAATGGTGGCTGTCACAAGCCCGCCGATGGCAAGGATCGCACCGGTGAAGCCCGGCGAATACCCTTTGGCCACCATGGGCAGACCGATCACGCGCGCCTGCATGGCGGCATCCGCCACGGCCGAGCCCGATACACCGCCCATCATGGCGCTGAGCAGCAGCGATGACTGCGCGAAACCACCGCGCATCCAGCCCGCCAGCGTCGTCGCCAGCGCGATCAGCCGGTGCGTGATGCCCGCGCCATTCATCAGGTTGCCAAGCAGGATAAACAACGGCACGGCCAACAGCGGGAAGGACTGGCTGACGGCGACGATACGTTGCACGGCGGTTGAATCCGGCAGGAAGGTCCCCGGCAGCAAAAAGAATGACGTGCCCGCGATACCGATGGCAAAGCCCACGGGCATGCCGATCACGATCAGCAACAGGGCTGCAACCAGAATAAGTGTGGAAATCACAGCAGCTCCTCCGCGTGGGTGTGACCGGTTTCGTCGGCATCGGGTTCAAACAGGCGCACCAGTCCCGAAGACCAGATGCGCCGCGCAAAGGACACGATCAGCAGCGCCGACCCCACAGGCAGGGCCAGTGTGACCAGACCGTAGCTCAGCCCCGATGCGCCCAACTCGCGCTGCCAGTTATTCATCGCAAGGTGCCAGCCGTGCCAGACGATGAACCCCAGAAACGGCAGCATCAGCAGCATGGAAAACACCGCCAGTGCGGCGCGCGCGCGCGCGGGCAGCAGGTCGACCAGAACCGTCACCCGAATATGTTCACCGGACCGTGTCGCGATATCCGCGCCCAGCATCACGGCCCAGATCAGGCAAAGCTGTGCGTATTGCGGCGCGGCCATCAGCGGCTGCCCGATGCTGCGACCAATCCCCGATGCCAGAACCGCCAGCACGACACCGGCCAGCGCCAGCAGCGCGATTGCCCGCTCGAGCTGGTCGTAAACTCTCCAAAACGCCATGGCCTTGCCTCCCCTTACGAAAGGACCGCCCCGTCAAGCTGAGGGGGCGGTCCGAATGTGGTATTACGCTTATTCCGCCGACAGATAGGGTTCGAGCGCCGCGCGCGCCTCTGTCAGACCGATTTCCGCGTAGACGGGTTCGACGGCCTCGCGGAAGGGGGCGATGTCAACCTCGTTGAATTCCACACCGGCCTCTTCCATCAGGGCCTGCACTTCGGCCAGCTTGCCCACGGTGCCTTGCGTCGCTTCCTCTCCGGCTGCGAACAGCTCTTCGTCGAGGATGGTGCGCAGGTCATCGGGCAGGGACTGGTACCAGCTGTCGGAGGTCACAAGACCGGTGAACAGCTGGATGTGGTTGGTAAAGGCCACGTTGGTGGTGACTTCGTGCAGTTTGATGCCATAGGCGCCGGTCAGCTGGGCTTCGGCTGCGTCAATCGCGTCAAGCTGCAGACCGGAGTAGACCTCGGACCACGGCATGGGGGCAGGGGTCGCACCCATCGCCTTGATTGTGGCGACCCAACCGGGCGCGTCGATGGTGCGCATGCGGATGCCTGCCAGATCTTCCGGCGTCTCGATCTTTTTGCGGGTAAAGGCCTGACGGGTGCCTTGGAACCAGTTGTAGTTCAACAGACGCAGATTGGTGTCTGCGGCCAGCGTATCGACCCAGCCCTGATAGGGCTCGGACGCGGTGATTTTGGCATAACCGGTGTAGTCATCCACCAGATAGGGCGCGGCCAGAATGCCCAGCTCTTTGCGGAAAGGGGCCAGACGTCCGGCGTCGACCAGAACCGCGATCGGCGCGCCATTGCGGATCTGTTCCAGCACGTCGTTGTCACTGCCCAGCTGCGAGCTGGGATAGACGGAAATCTCGATCCGGCCGTCCGAGCGTTCCTCGATCCGCTCTTTGGCGGCTGCCATCGCTTCGGCCATCGGGTCCGAGGCGGGCTGGGATGTGGACAGCGCGAGACGGAAATCCTGCGCCAGTGCCTGTCCGCCGGTCAGGGCAGCGGCTGCGATCAATGCGGATGTCAAAAGGGTCTTCATGTTCTCTCCTCCATGAACAGGTCAGTCTTTAAATCCGAGCCATGGGCTCCTTCAGCGTCCAGGCGCCGGACAGCGCCCCTTCGGTGATGAAAATGGCCATGTGATACAAAACGCGGGTCAGACCGTCGGCCCAGACCACGGCGCCGTTTGCGTCCAACTGGTTGACCCATTCCGCACGCGCATCAGCGGCGAAGTAGTGGCCAAAAATAATGTCCGCGATACGGGTCAGCGCTGCCATATGGGCGTCGTCGTCGGTAAGGCGATACATCATCGCATGAAACTTGCCCGCTTCGGTCAGCGGCCACAGCAGGTGCGTGTCCTCGATCACGGCACCAGAGGTGGCAAAGGCGTCAAAGGGCGCATCTTTGAGCGGGCCATCGCTGCGCAACCCGCAACGGGCGGCAAACGCGGCCAGTTTTTCCGCGTGACGGTCCAGACTTTGATCGCCCGTCAATTGACCGTAGCGCAGGTAAAGCCACGCCCATTCGTACTGGTGGCCCGGCTCGCAGCGCTGGCCAAGCGCGCTGGCCATCGGGGTCAGATCAGGGGCCAGAAATTCGCGCATCCCGCCGTTCAGCGGCTCGATAAAGTAATCGGCACCGATCTCCAGCAGGCGTTTGGCGCGGTCCGCCCAATCCTGCGCGCCGGTCATCTCGAAGCACTGCAGATAGGTTTCCGCCATATGCATATGCGGGTTTTGCGCACGGGTGTCGCCGTCTTTCGGCCCGTCGCGGCCCATGGCATCGTTTTCCCACAAAGCGCCGGTCGAGGGGTCGGTCAGCGCCGCATCGATAAAATCGCGGCAGGCGGCGATCTCGGCATCTGTCACCGCGCTGGCGTCGGCTTTTTGCAAGGTCACCAGCCCAAGCAGGACAAAAGCGAAATCATAGGTGCGGCACAGGTCCTTGTCCGCCGATCCATAGGCGCGTCCATCGCCGCGGATCGCCATGCGGCAGCCGCCTTCGGGGCGGATCAGATGATCCATCATATAGGCTTTGATGCGGGCGGATTGCGCGATCAGCGTCTGGTCCTGTGCGGCAAGGCCAAGATGGGCGAGGGTGAACACCGTGCGCGCCTGCGCCCATGTGGTGATCTCTTCGCGCGGATCGCCCAGCTTTTCGATCACCGGCGCGGGCTCGGTGCCGTCGCTGATGGCGATGGCAAGCCACGCGGGCATGAAATCCGGCACGAAACGCGCCGCAGCCTGTGCGCCTGAGACGGTCATGGGCGGGCCTCCCCGTGGGTGATGGCGGCCATGATGCCGCGCAGTTCGGCCAGCCCCTTCAGGCGACCGATCAGCGGGTAGCCCGGCTGGCCGGTGCGTCCCAGATCGTCAACGATGTCTTGCCCGTGATCGGGGCGCAGCGGGATCGACCAGTCGGCGCGGCCCTCGGCGCGGCGGCGGGTTTCCTCGGCATGTACGGCCTTGAGCAGCGCAACCATATCGGTGCCCCCTCCTAGGTGCTCTGCCTCGTGGAACGAACAGGGCGTGCCTTCGGTCTCGCGGGTGACATTGCGCAGATGCAGGAAATGCACGCGCGGGCCAAGGCGTTCCATCATGCCGGGCAGGTCATTGTCGTCGCGTGCGCCCAGCGATCCCGAACACAGCGTCACGCCATTGGCGATGCTGTCGACGCCGTCGAGGATCGCCTGATAGTCCGCCTCGGTCGAGACGATGCGGGGCAGGCCCAGCAGCGGAAAGGGTGGGTCGTCCGGGTGGCAGCACAGCCGCATGCCAAGGCGCTCTGCCTCGGGGATGACCTCGGACAAAAAGTCGATCATATGGCGGCGCAGTTGATCGGCAGAGATGTCATTGTATTCGGCCAAATGGCGGCGCACATCGGCGAGCGAGAAATTCTCGGCCGCGCCGGGCAAGCCGCAGACGGTGTTATGGGCAAGCGCCGCGCGGCGGTCCGCGTCCATCCCATCGAACCGGGTCTTCGCCTGTTCCGTGATCTGAGCCGGAAAGCTGTCGGCAGCGCCGTCACGTTCCAGAATGTAGATGTCGAAGGCGGCAAAATCGACGATATCAAAGCGCATGGCCGTGCCGCCATGCCCCACGCGCCACGCCAGATCGGTGCGCGTCCAGTCAAGCACCGGCATGAAATTGTAGCAGATCGTCGAGATCCCGGCATCGGCCAGATTGCGCATGCTGTCGCGCCATGTGTCGATATGGGCGCGCCAATCACCGGATTGCTTCTTGATGTCCTCGGACACGGGCAGGCTTTCGACCACATCCCATGCGATCCCCGAGGCGCTGCCATCGCGGCGCGTCGCAATCTCGACCTGTCGCTTGGCAATCTCTTGCGGCGTCCACAACGCCCCTGTCGGCACGTGATGCAGCGCGGATACCACGCCTTGCACACCGGCCTGCAACATATCATCGACGCCCACGAAATCTGCGGGGCCGAACCATCTCCAACACTGCTGCATCGTCTCCTCCACGTTGCTCGGATCATTAACGTGATTCTGGCACGTAATACAAGTATGGTAGTCTGCATGGATTGTGATTTTTTTCACAACAGGCTAAATCTTGCACATGACAGACCCTTTTCGCCTGAATCATGAGCTGCCCATCGGAATGCAGCTAACCGGCTGGCTGCGTGACCAGATCGTCACCGGAAAGATGGCGCCGGGCGTGCGGCTGTCCGAACAGGAAATCGCCAAGGCCACGGGAATGTCCCGCCAGCCTGTGCGCGAGGCCTTTATCAAGCTGTCGGGCGAAAAGCTGGTGGAGATCCGCCCGCAACGTGGCACGTTTGTGTGCAAGATCAGCATGAAGGATGTCATGGTGTCGCGTTTTGTGCGCGAAGCGGTGGAGGCCGATATCGTGACCGCCGCGGCCCAAAACGCCAGCGCGGATCACGTCTCGGAGTTGCAGGCGGCCGTGGCCGAACAGCACGCCAGCCGCGCCATGGGGGGCGCGGTGTTCATGCAGCTGGATGAACAGTTCCACCGCCTGCTGTGTTTGGCGGCGGGGCAGGGCGCGGTCTGGCACCATCTGGAGCCGATCAAGATGCATATGGACCGCGTGCGCTATCTGACAGCGGAGCAGCCCCCCGATCACCTGATTGCCCAGCATGCCGATATTGTAGACGCCATCGCCGCGCAGGACCCCGCCCGCGCCGAAGAGGCGCTGCGCATCCATTTGCGCGGCGTGCTCAAAGACCTGCCGGAGCTGCAAATCAAGGCGGCTGCCTTGTTTCAGGACGACTGACGCGATGTGCAACCTTGGCGTTGCAAAACGAGGCAGCTCATCGGATTGGTCGGAAAAAAGCTGCTGATCGCTTTGGAGGGGGCATGCGCCCGCCGCCATATGCCAATTCTCGGCGCAAGCTATTGAAAATAAGTGACTTACCAATGGTCTTGCGCTTCTCAAACCCGCTCTGAGCCCGCATGGAAACGCCGCCAAAGCCGGCAAACCGGCAGATCACGAAAAGCTGATTTTGGCACTGATCCCTTGTCGCGGGGCGGGTTTCTTTGTCTTCTCCGCTGGGGCATAGACCGTGGTCTGCCCGAGGGACAACAGGAAGGATACCAGATGAGACGAACACTTATTTCCGCGGCCCTTGCAGCGTGCTGCGCGTCGGTGGCCCATGCGGAAGAGTTCAAATGGGCGGTCACCACGGATCCGCAAACGATGGACCCGCATGCGGTGAACTCGACCCCTGTTCTGGGCTTTCTGAACAACGTCTACGAAGGTCTTGTCCGGCGCGGCAAGGACATGACGGTCGAGCCGTCACTGGCCACCGCGTGGGAGCCGATTGGCGAGGGCGAAGGCTGGCGTTTCACGCTGCGCGAAGGCGTGACCTTTCACGACGGCAGCGATTTCACGGCGCAGGATGTGCTGTTTTCGTATGAACGCGCATCCTCCGAGCAATCGGACACCGCAAGCTGGTTCGCGCCCGTGTCCGACGTGGTTGTGGTCGACGACTACACCATCGATTTCATGACCACCGCGCCGAACCCGTTGTTCCCGTCCTCTATCGCGAACTGGATGATCCTTGACAGCGATTGGGCAGAGGCAAACGGCACTGCGCGTCCTGACAAGGAATCCGGTAATTACGCCACCTTGAACACAAACGGCACCGGACCGTTCCGCGTCACCACGCGCGAGCCGGGCCTGCGCACGGTTCTGGAACCCTTTGACGGCTGGTGGGATACGGCCGAACACAACGTGACGCGCGCCGAACTGACGCCGATCCAGAACCCCGCCACGGCCTTGGCGGCGCTTTTGTCGGGGGATGTGGATTTCATCAACCCCGTCCCGATTCAGGATGTGGCGCGTCTGCAAAGCAACCCCGACGTGTCCGTTATTCAGGGCATCGAGGCGCGGGTGATCATGCTGGGCTTCCCGCATGAGGCCGATGCGTTGAAATATTCGTCGGACGTCAGCGACGCCAACCCGTTCAGCGATGTTCGCGTGCGCAAGGCCGTGGCCCATGCCATCAACGTGCCCGCGATTTTGCAAACCATCATGCGCGGCAACGCGGAACAGGTGAACCAGCTGGTCAGCTCTGCGATGAGCGGCTATTCCGAGGCGCTGCCCGATGCGCCCGCCTACGACCCCGAGCAGGCCAAGGCGCTGCTGGCCGAGGCAGGCTACCCAGAGGGGTTCTCCTTTGGTTTGAAATGCCCCAACAACCGTTACCTCAATGACGAGGCCGTCTGTCAGGCGATCACCGGCATGCTGGCGCAGGTCGGGATCAAGGCGACGCTTGATGCCATGCCGGTCAACAACTACTGGCCGGAACTGCGCGCTGACAACTTTGACATGTACCTGCTGGGCTGGTCGCCGGGCACTTTGGATGCCGAGCACCCGCTGCGGTTCCTTGTGGCGACCCCGAACGAGGAAAAGAAGCTGGGCAGCTGGAACTTTGGCGGCTACTCCAACGACCGGATCGACACGCTGTTGCCGATGATCCAGTCGGAACTGGACCCCGAAGCACGTCAGGCCATGCTGGACGAGACCGCCCAGATCATGACGGACGAGCAGGCCTATGTGCCGCTGTATGTCCAGCCGCTGGTCTGGGGCACCCGTGCAAATATCGAAGTGGCGCAGCGCCCCGACGATTTCTTTTTGCTGCGCTGGGTGACAGTGAACTGATCTGACAGGCGAAGATCACGAAAGGCGCGCGCGGGGACGCTGCGCGCCTTTCACACCCGAGGAGAGACCGCATGCTTGCTTTTATCATCCGGCGCGTGGCGCAATCGATCCTTGTTCTGCTGGTGGTGGGGCTGGTGGCCTTTTCAATGTTCACCTTTATCGGTGATCCCATCGACAATATGCTGGGTCAGGAACGCACTGCCGAAGACGTGGCCCGCCTGCGCGAGCAGCTGGGTCTGGACCAGCCCTTTGTCCTGCAATACCTGCGCTTTCTTCAGGAAGCCGTGCAAGGCAATTTCGGCGTCAGCTACCGTCAGGCGCGTCCGGTCGCCGATATTTTGCTGGAACGGGCGCCCGCCACGCTGGAACTGGCACTTGTCAGCAGCATCTTTGCCATCGGTCTTGGCATCGCCTTGGGCGTGTTCACCGCCATCCGGCGCAACGGGGTGCTGAGCAATTTCATCATGTCCGCCTCGCTTGTGGGGGTGTCGCTGCCCACCTTCCTGATCGGGATCTTGCTGATCTATGTGTTCTCGGTCGAGCTGGGATGGCTGCCGAGTTTCGGTCGTGGCGAGGTCGTGGACCTTGGCGGCTGGAAGACCGGTTTCCTGACGGAAAGCGGCCTGCGCGCGCTGATTTTGCCGTCGATCACCCTTGGCCTGTACCAGATGACCCTGATCATGCGGCTGGTGCGCTCCGAGATGCTGGAGGTGCTGCGCCAGGACTATATCCGGTTTGCGCGGGCACGCGGGCTGCGCGAGAGGGCTGTGAATTTTCGCCACGCGCTTAAAAATACGCTGGTGCCGGTGATCACGGTGATCGGGTTGCAACTGGGGGCGGTGATCGCCTTTGCCATCATCACCGAGACGGTGTTCCAGTGGCCCGGTGTGGGGCTGTTGTTCATCAATGCCATCCAGTTCGTCGACATCCCCGTGATGGCCGCCTATCTAATGCTGATCTCGGTGATGTTCGTGGCGATCAACCTGCTGGTGGATATTCTGTATTTCTTCATTGATCCGCGCCTGCGTGCGGACCGTTCAGGAGGCCACTGATGTCCGACGCGCCGACCGATCTGCCCGCCGACAGCCCTGTGACCGTGACGCGGTCCCGCCTGCGCCGGGCGCTGGACAGTGATTTCTTCTACAGTTTCCGCCGCTCGCCCGTGGCGGTGGTGTCCGCCGTGGTGGTCGTGGTTCTGGTGCTTGCGGCCGTTTTCGCGCCATGGATTGCGCCCAGCAACCCGTTTGATCCCGCGCAGTTGAACCTGATGAACGGCTTTACCCCGCCTGCCACGCCCAACGCTTTTACCAATGACACCTTTCTTATGGGGACTGACGATCAGGGCCGCGATGTGTTTTCCACCATTCTTTACGGGATGCGGGTGTCGCTGTTTGTTGGCGCGTCCGCTGTGGGCTTTGCCATGGTGCTGGGGATCACACTGGGCCTGATTGCGGGCTATGTGGGCGGCTGGACCGAAACTATCATCATGCGCATTGCCGATGTGCAATTGACCTTTCCGTCGATCCTTGTGGCGATGCTGATCTTTGGCGTGGCCAAGGGGGTGACGCCAGTGGAATACCGCGATCAGATGGCCATCTGGGTGTTGATCCTTGCCATTGGCCTGTCGGATTGGGTGCAGTTTGCCCGCGTTGTGCGGGGTGCGACACTGGTGGAGAAGAACAAGGAATACGTCGCCGCAGCGCGTCTGATCGGGCGCAAGCCTGCAGCGATCATGCTGCGCCACATCCTGCCCAACGTGCTGTCGCCGGTGCTGGTGATCGCGACCATCTCGCTGGCGCTGGCCATCATTGCCGAGGCCACGCTGTCGTTTCTGGGGGTGGGGGCACCGGCCACGCAGCCGAGCCTCGGGACGTTGATCCGCATCGGGCAGGCGTTCCTGTTTTCTGGCGAATGGTGGATCCTGTTCTTTCCCGCCTGCACGCTTCTGGCGCTGGCACTGGCCGTCAACATGCTGGGCGACTGGCTGCGCGACGCATTGAATCCGAGGCTGCGCTGATGACCCAACCCGTTTTGTCGATCCGCAACCTGTCGGTGGAGATCCCGACCCGTCGCGGTGTGCTGCGTCCCGTGGATCAGGTCAGCTATGACATTGCACCGGGAGAGATCCTTGGCGTTGTCGGGGAATCCGGTGCGGGAAAATCCATGGCCGGCAACGCGGTGATCGGGCTGCTGAACCCGCCCGCCCATATTGCCGGCGGTGAAATCTGGCTGGGTGGCGCGCGCATTGACCAGCTGCGCGGCGAGGCTCTGCGGCGCTTGCGTGGCAAGCAGATCGGCATGGTGTTTCAGGACCCGTTGACCTCGCTCAACCCTTTGCTGCGGATCGGGGACCAGTTGGTGGAAACCATGCTGACGCATCTCGACATCACCCAGGCAGAGGCACGTGACCGCGCCATTCGCGCCCTGCAAGAGGTGGGCATTCCCGGCGCGGCGGAGCGGGTGAACAGCTTCCCGCATGAGTTTTCCGGCGGGATGCGGCAGCGGGTGGTGATCGCGCTGGCGCTATGTGCCGAACCGTCGCTGGTGATCGCCGATGAGCCGACCACCGCGTTGGATGTGTCAGTGCAGGCGCAGATCATCGCGCTGCTGAAACGCTTGTGCCGCGAGCGTGGCACGGCGGTGATGTTGATCACCCACGACATGGGCGTGATCGCCGAAGCCACAGACCGCGTGGCGGTGATGTACGCCGGTCGGCTGGCAGAGCTCGGGCCCGTGCGCGATGTGCTGACGCGCCCGAGCCATCCCTACACCCATGGGCTGATGGCCTCGACGCCTCTGGCCTCTGCGGGGCAGGACAGGCTGCACCAGATCCCCGGTGCGATGCCGCGTCTGGATGCGGTGCCCGACGGCTGCGCCTTTCACCCGCGCTGCCCGCGTGCCACGGATCTCTGCCGTCAGCCGCCCCCGCCGCGCGTCACGCAGGATCAGGCCGCCTGCTGGCACCCGCTGACAGCCGCGCAGGAGGTGCTGTGATGGCCTTGGTCAAGATCTCCCATCTCAGCCGTGTGTTCGATGTCTCGAAACCATGGCTGAACCGCATGATCGAACGGCGGCCGAAGGCTTATCTGACCGCCGTGTCAGATGTGGATTTTGAAGTCCCCGCACGCAGCACCTATGCGCTTGTGGGCGAATCCGGGTCTGGAAAATCCACCATCGGCAAGATGTTGGTGGGGCTGTTGCAGCCATCCGAGGGATCGGTTCTGATTGATGGCGTCGATCTGGCGCAGGAGAAAGATCCGGCCAAGGTCGCAGCAGTGCGCGGCGATATCCAGATGATCTTTCAGGATCCCTATGCCTCGCTCAACCCGCGCTGGCGGGTGCGCGATATTATTGTCGAACCTGTCGCCGCGCGCGGTGGCAAGACGGACGGACTGGCGGAGAAACTGCTGGAGCAGGTCGGGCTGTCGGTACAGGATGTGGGCAAATATCCGCATGAGTTTTCCGGCGGGCAGCGGCAGCGCATCTGTATTGCACGGGCGCTGGCCTCGGACCCGCGTCTGATTGTCTGCGACGAACCCACCTCTGCGCTGGATGTGTCGGTGCAGGCGCAGGTTCTCAACCTGATGAGCGATCTGAAGGATGACCTTGGCCTGACCTATGTGTTCATCAGCCATGATCTGACGGTGGTGCGCCATATGGCGGATCGCATCGGCGTTCTGTATCTTGGCCGTCTGGTCGAGGAAGCCGCGCCTGGTGATCTGTTTGCGGCGCCGAAACATCCCTATACGCAGATGCTGCTGGAGGCCGCGCCGCAGATGGATGGCTTTGGTCGTGAAATAGCCCCGCCCGAAGGCGAGATCCCCGATCCCATCAACCCGCCGTCCGGCTGTGCCTTTCACCCGCGCTGCCCCATTGCGCAGGACATCTGCAAAACCACGCGCCCGCCCATGCGCCAGATCGGTGCGACCCGCACCGCCTGCCATCTGGCGGAGTGACGCGTCAGCTGCGGCGTTGGAACAAAACCAAACTCATCGCCAGCAGCGACGAGGCCAGCATCAACAGCAGCGAGACCGCGTTGAGCAGCGGGGTCGAGCCTTCCTTGAGCCGGTCGAACATGGCGATGGTCAGCGGCGCGTCCGACCCCACCAGCATCAAGGTGGTGTTGAAATTCTCGAAGCTCATAAGAAACGCCACCACAATCGCGCCGATCAATGCAGGGGCAAGGTAGGGCAGGGTGACCGTGCGCACCGCCACCAGCCGTGTCGCACCAAGGTTTAGCGCCGCCTCTTCCAGCGTGCGGTCGAATTTCTGTAGCCGGGCCGAGATCACCAGCGTTGCGATGGTCGTGATAAAGCTGAACTGCCCGAGGATCACCAACAGCAGACCGGGGCGCAGCATCTGCAGGTCGATCTGCGCCACATCCCAGATCCGGTTGGCCATGTTGGACGAAAACACCAGAATGGAGATGCCCAAGACAATGCCCGGAACGACCAGCGGCAGCAGCATCATCACATAAAGGAAGCCCTTGCCCCTGAAATCATAGCGATTGAACAAAAAGGCGTTTGTCGTGCCCACGGTCACCGACAGCACCGCCACGCAGAGTGCGACAAACCCCGAGGTGCCGATGGCCCGCAAAATCCCGCGTTCATGGAACACGCCGATTTGCGGGCGGCTGTCGCCGAAGAACCAGTTCCATGTGAACCCCTCCCACGGGAGCGAGGGGAACTGGCTGTCGTTGAAGGCAAAGATCGCCACAACCCCCAACGGCAGGGCGAGATAGATAAAGAACAGCGCGATATACAGACCGTAGATGACGCGAAAGCGGCGCGGTTGCGGGATCGTCGGTATCATGGCTCAGCCCATCGTTTCTTTAAGTGTGCGACCCGTCAGACGCAGCATGCCCCAGACAATGACCGATGACAGCACCAGCAGCATAAAGCCGAAGGTGGCCCCCAGCTCCCAGTTGGAGCGGACGATGAACTGGTTGTAGATCATCTCGGTGAACCACAGGCTGTCTTTGCCGCCCAGCATCGTGGGCGTCAGATAATTTCCAAGGCTCAGCATGAAGACAACAATGCACCCTGACACTATGCCGGGCATGGCGTGGGGAATGATTATCTCGCGCAGCACGGACAGGCCTGATCCGCCCAGATCATAGCCTGCCTCGATCACACTGTCGTCGAGGCTTTGTAAGGTGGTCACCAAAGGCACCACCATGAACAGCATCGAGGTATAGACCAGCCCGACCATCATGGCGGCATCGTTGTACAGCATCTCGACCGGCTGATCGGCAAGCCCCGCCCATTGCAGCAGGTTCGACACGATACCGGTCTCGCGCAGAAGGATCATCCAACCAAAGGTGCGCACCAGTTCCGAGACATAGAACGGGATCAGGCACATCAGAAACAGCACTTGCTGCAGACGGCCTCGGGCCATTTTTGCGATGTAGTAGGACACCGGGAACGCGATGATCAGGGTGATCGCCGTGGCCAGAATGGACATCACCGCCGTGCGCCAGAAGGTCCGCAGGTACAGCGGCTCTGTCAGCGCCTTTTCGTAATGTGTCAGGCTGGGCTCATAGACGCCAAAGCTGATGCGTTCGCGGATCGAGATCAGGAACATATCGATATGCGGGATTACGATCAGCAGCCCCAGCCACAGTACCAGTGGCGTCAGCAGCAAGATGAAACCGATGCGGGCCTCGACGCGCATCAGCTTGCTCCGAAACAGGCGGTCTGCGCCGCGCCCCAGCCGATATGCACCGGCGCGCCGCGGGTCAGATGGGCGAATTCACCGGATTGCGGCAGGGTGACCTCGACGGTCCGGTTTGCGCCAGTGTCCACCAGCACGCGCGACGCCGCGCCGTTGAACAGGATTTCGCTGACCGTCCCGGCCATCCGGTTGTCGGCACCCTGTAGGGCGGCGGCATCTGTCGCCAGCCGGATGGCCTCTGGCCGGACAAAGACCTCGGCCTGCGCGCCTGTGGTCAATGCGGCGCCCGTGGCCCGCAGTTCCAGCCCGCTGTCGGTGTGCAGCAGGCAGGTATCGCCCTCCGCCCGCGTGATCCGGCCCGACCAGCGGTTTGCGTCCCCGATGAACCCTGCGACAAAGGGTGTCTGCGGCCGGTAGTACAGATCCTGCCCGCTGCCGAGCTGTTCAAACCGGCCTGCATTCATGACGGCGATCTGGTCCGACATCACCAGCGCTTCGGACTGGTCGTGTGTGATATAGACAAACGTGGTGTCGAACGCAGCCTGAAGCGCCTTCAG
Organism: Sagittula sp. SSi028; assembly: GCF_048553715.1. Lineage (NCBI taxonomy): Bacteria > Pseudomonadati > Pseudomonadota > Alphaproteobacteria > Rhodobacterales > Roseobacteraceae > Sagittula > Sagittula sp. SSi028. The sequence goes on from NZ_JBLZNC010000007.1 coordinate 205,742, forward strand.
CTCGACCTTCATATGTTCGCGCAGTTTCAGATCCAGCGCGCCCAAGGGTTCGTCCAGCAGCAGCACGTCCGGTTCCAACACCATGCAGCGGGCAATGGCCACGCGCTGGCGCTGCCCGCCCGACAGCTCGTCCACCTTGCGCCCGCCGATGCCCGGCAGACCGATCCGGTCCAGCGCCTCGTCAACCTTGCGGGCGATCTGGTCCTTGGGCATCTTTTGACGGCGCAGCCCGTAGCCGATGTTTTCGGCGATGGTCATCATGGGAAACAGCGCAAGATGCTGGAACACCATGTTCACGGGGCGTTTGTTCGGCGGGGTGTCCAGAACCGACCCGCCCTTGATGCGGATATCCCCCGATGTGGGGTCCAGAAACCCCGCGATCATGCGCATGATCGTCGTCTTGCCGCAGCCCGATGGCCCAAGGATGGAAAAGAAGCTGCCCGCAGGCACAGAGAAGGACACATTGTCCACGGCAGTGGTGTCGCCGAACTGTTTTACCAGATCAACGCATTCAAGATCGGGGGTCATGGGTATTCCTATACAAGGTGGCACCCGCGTGCGGATGCCACCAGATATCATCAATGAAGGGTCGGATCAGTTCGCGGCCTGAACACGGTCCAGCACGTCGCCTTCGATCTGTTCCAGACCGGCGGGGACGGGCGGATACCATTTGATGTTGTCGATCGCCTCTTGCGGGAAGCTGGCCTGATACTTGGCCTTCAGCGCATCCTCGGCGAATTCATCCGCGCCCGCAGAGGCCGTGAAGTTCCCCGCCGCCGCAGTGATCATGGCCGCCACTTCGGGCTGCATGACAAAGTTGATCCACTCATAGGCGACATCATCGGCCTGACCTTTGGCGGGCAGCACGAAGGTGTCGATCCACCCCAGCGCCCCTGACTCAGGCGCGACAAAGGTGATGTCGGCGTTGTCCTCGTTGAGCTTCCAGCCGCCGGTGTCCCATGCCATCGAGGCTGTGACCTCGCCCGAGCGGACAAGGTTCATCAGCTCGTCACCACCGCCCCAGTAGGCTTTGACGTTGGCTTTGCATTCGATCAGTTTGTCTTCGACCTTGCCCATGATCTCGGCGTATTTCGCCTCGTCCCCGTAGGCGGCAAAGGGGTCTTCACCCATTGCAAAGGCAAAGCCGATCAGCGTCGGGCGTTTCAGGCGGTAGGACACCTTGCCTGCGACGTCCTCGGCACACAGGTCGGTGTAGTCCTTGACCACATCGCCCGCCTCGGCAGTGTTGATGACCAGACCGGAGGTGCCCCAGACATGCGGCACGCCATAGACGTCTCCGTTGACCGTGGTGTTGGCCATGGTCGCCTGCAGCATCGACGGGATGAACAGGTCCTGATCCAGCTTTGAGACGTCGATGGGCTTATAGATGCCGAATTCCATCTGCGGGCCCATGATGCGATCCTGCGACGGCTGCGCCAGATCAAAGCCGCCGCCGCCGGTGGCGCGCAGCTTGGCAATCATCTCTTCGTTGTTGGATTTCGTCACCTCGACGGTGTGGCCGGTCTGTTCCTCGAACATGGCGACAACGTCCTCGGGCGCGTAGCCGCCCCACGTCAAAAGCCGCAGCGTGTCTGCCTGCGCGCCGGTGGCCAGACCTGCAAGCACAGTGCCTGCCAGAAGAATTTGCTTTGTCATGAAAACCTCTCCGAATGGAATGCTGCCGGGAGCATGTAAGCAATTAACCTTTCGGTCAAATTTTTTCTGCCCTCGCGTCATGCCTTTCTGTGTCAGGCCGATTTCTTTGGCAGCCTAGCTGCGGGGCCGTGTCTTTTGCGGATCGTAATGGGGGAAAGGCGTGATCCGCGCCGGATAGCGTTTGATATGCCCGTCAAGCTGGCCGATTTCGACCACGGTGTCAGGGGCGCTATGGGCCACGTCGATCCGCGCAAGGGCGATCCACTGGCCTGTGCGGGGCGAGCGCATGGCCGAACAGATCTCGCCCACCTGTGCGCGTCCGATGCGGATGCAATCGCCATGCGCCACAGGGTTCTGGCCGTCGATCTCGACCCCGACGAATTTGCGCGCGGGCATCTCCTTGCGGCGCAGCAGCGCATCGCGCCCGACAAAATCCGCCGTCTTGGATTTCAGCGGCACGGTAAAGCCGATGCCTGCCTCGAACGGGTCCGTTTGATCCGAGAAATCGTAGCCTGCAAAGACCAGTCCCGCCTCGATGCGCACCAGATCCAGCGCTTCCAGTCCCATGGGGCGCAGGCCCAAGGGCTGTCCGGCCTGCCAGATGGCGTCGAATATCTCGGCCCCCTGTGCGGGATGGCAGAACACCTCATAGCCCAGTTCTCCGGTGTAGCCCGTGCGCGAAATGACAACCGGTACGCCCTCTGGTCCGCCCAGCCGTGCCGAGGTGAAACGGAACCACCCCATATCAGCCAGATCCGGCTGATGCGGCGCGGTCCAGAACAGATCCGTGATCAGCGCGCGCGACTTTGGGCCCTGAACCGCAAGGTTGTGCATCTGATCGGTCGAAGACCGGATCATGACGTTCAGACCCAGCCGCGCGGCCTCCTCCCGCATCCAGACGCCGCCCTCGTCCGAGCCGCCGATCCAGCGGAAATTCTGCGCGCCCAGCCGAAACAGGGTGCCATCGTCGATCATCCCGCCGTGGGGGTAGCACATGGCCGAATAGACCACCTGCCCCACGGCAAGTTTTTCGACATTTCGGGTCAGGATCCAGTTCATCAGGGCCTCGGCATCGGGGCCGGTGATCTCGAACTTGCGCAGCGCTGACAGGTCGGTGACGGTGACATTCTCGCGGCAGGCCCAATAGCTTTCGACCGCATCACATTCGGGAAAACTGTTGGGCAGCCAAAAGCCGTTGTAATCGGCAAAGTCGCGCGTCAAAGCGGCGAATTTTTCGTGAAAAGCAGTCTCGCGCGTCATGATGGGCTCGTCTTCGGGGGTGGGGCGCCATGCTGTGGCGCGGCTGAAACGTTCGGTGTCCGCGTAGGTGCGCACGTGAATGTCGGTGAGCAGCCAGCCATTCGCGGCAGTGGTGTCATCGGGGCAGGCAGAGGATACGCAGACCAGATCGGTCAGCGCGCGCAACAGCACGTAATCGCCGGGGCGCGACCATGGCTCATCCGCGACCATCACCCCATGGGCGTCGATGGCGGTGTTGAAAAAGAAGTTCGCCGCCATCCAGCCGGGACGCTTCGTGATCCCATAGGGTTCGAGCGCCGCGTTGAAGTTGTCAGAGCAGTTCGCATGCCCCGGATAGCCGATATCGTCATAGTATTTCGCGTTACACGCCAGCGCGAAGGCATCGTGCCGCCCGCAAGTGTCTTGCACCACTTCGACCAGCGGTGTCAGGTCGTGGGCAAAATACTTCCCGTGCAAGCCCGGCATCGGATAGGCGTGCCCCTGAATGGTCCGCGTGGTGGTGACATCAAGCGGATGAAAGATGCCGCGATCCACCTTGCGGGCGTCAAAACACTGAAAATCGGTGCACTGGCGGCCATCCACATCCATGATCTGGATGTATTCCCCTTTGGCCACCCGGTAGGCCCGCGCGGTGGCAGAGGCGACACGTAAATCCTGTACCGGATCGGCCAAAGGGTCGGGCAAAGCAAACTGGCCGGACTGTCGCGGTTTGGCGCGGGTGATCGTCAGATCAATCGGTGTTGCGGTGGTCTGGCGGCTGAAATCGGGCTGCGGTGCCGGTGCTGCGACCAGCACCCAGCCATCGGCGCAGGCGGTGAACTCGGCATGGTCCCCCGCCGGGCTGTCGGCGCCGAACAGCCCGATCGTGCGCGCGTGCTCCAGTGATACCCCACGCCGCGCCAGCCCCGCGCGCAGTCGCGCCATACCACTGGCTCCACTGGCCAATGTGGCGCGCAGCCCGGCGCCGTCGCTGCCCGGGGCATTTGGCAAAAGCTGATCCGTCGCCCGCCCGTCCGTGGCGGCGCCAAGACATTCGCAAAGCTGCCCGCCTTCGGTGTTGATGAAAGCGATCCTGTCACCGGCGCGCACCTCCAGCAGCACAGCGCCGCCACCGGCGACGCGGTGACGTTCCTCGCGCGGGCCAAGGGTGAAGGCATCCGGCCTGCGCGCAACAGACGGGCGCGGCGGCCCCGCACGAAACGGCTGGCCAATGTGATCAAACATGATCGCTCTCCAAGAGATGAAAAAACGGGGGGCCGCAGCCCCCCAAGGGGAGGGAAGGTCGCTTGCCTAGTTCGCCAGATAGGTGTCCATGCTGTCGTCCAGCGCATCTTTCCAAGGCGTGTGATGGACAGGGGCCAAGGTGCCGGTGATCACCGAAGTGTAGCAATTGTCGCGGAAGGCCATGATGTCCTTTGCCTTGTGTTTCTTCCATTGCAGAAAGGCCTCGGTGGCGCCGTCCACATTGAAGCTGGGATAGTCCGTCTCGGCGATCAGTTCCTTGATGTAATTGGCCTGATATTCGATGGCGTATTTCGTGTCGTCAGAGGCCTCTTCCAGCGCCTCGCGCGCGGTGACATCTGCCATGAGAACCTGTTTGTCGGCGGGGATTTCGATCCGCCCAAGGATGATGTCGCGCACATACCATGCCTGCGCGTCGAACATGTTGAAGGTGAACCACTGGTCCTGCATGCCGAGGTAGAACATCTTGGGGTTGTGGACGTAGGCCACGCCTTTGTACAAATCCGCGGTCGCAAGACGGTTTGCTGTTTTCAGGCGCAGATCGTCCGGCAGGAACGGGAAATAATGGCGGTATCCGGTGCACAGGATAATGGCATCGACGTCCTTTGTGGTGCCGTCCGAGAAATACACGGTCTTGCCGTCAACCCGTTCCAGCGCGGGTTTTTCTTCCCAATTGTCCGGCCAGGCAAAGCCCATGGGCGCGCTGCGATAGCAACTGGTGACCGTTTTTGCGCCGTATTTCCAGCATTGCGATCCGACGTCTTCAGCGGAATAGGACGAGCCCACCACAAGCACATCCTTGCCTTCGAATTCGCGGGCGTCGCGGAAATCATGGGCATGCACGATCCGGCCATTGAATTGATCGAACCCCGGGTATTCCGGCACATTCGGCGAGGAGAAATGCCCTGACGCACAGATCACATGGTCAAAGCGTTCTTTGTAGACGCGGTCCGCGACCATATCATGCACGGTCACCTCGAAATCGCCGCTGTCAGGCAGGTATTCGACCCAGCGCATAACCGAAGAGAACCGGATCCATTTGCGCACACCGGCTTTTTCGACGCGCCCCTGAATGTAGTCGAACAAAACCGCACGCGGCGGATAAGACGCAATCTGTTTTCCGAAATGTTCCTCAAAGGAATAATCGGCAAATTCCAACCCTTCTTTCGGTCCGTTCGACCACAGGTAGCGATACATCGAACCATGCACAGGCTCTCCGTTTTCATCGACGCCGGTGCGCCATGTGTAATTCCAAAGGCCGCCCCAATTGGATTGCTTTTCAAAGCAGACAATTTCTGGGATCTCGGCTCCTTTTTCAGCCGCGGATTGAAAGGCGCGCAGCTGGGCGAGGCCGGAGGGGCCCGCGCCGATAATGGCAACTCGTTTCGTCATCGTCGTCTCCCGGTTGTTTTTCTGGTATGAACCAAAGTTTCAAATTGGTTCATCTGGTTGATTCCGGTTTGGGCCAAAAATTTTCTTCTGGTCAATTATTTTTCTTTAAGGGAATAATCATTGCCATGGAGAGGCTGGTGAAACGCACAGAATTTACGCAAGAGCCCCGCATATGAGCGGGCCGTCACTGGCCCAGCGATTGATGGTGGCGGGCACTTTGCCGCGACTGGGGGTGCAAGATCGCGCCCCGATCCGGGTGGGGGCACTGGTGCCCTTGTCAGGCCCCGAAGAACACTGGGGCCGTCCGGGCCTGCACGGCTGCCGCATCTGGATCGACTGGATCAATGCGCGGGGTGGCATGATGATCGCCGGCCGTCGCCGCATGGTGGAGCTTATCGAAGCAGACAGCGCCCATGATCCCGAACGCGCCTTGGCTGCGGCCCGCCAGATGGTCGAGACGCAGAATGTGCGCCTGATGATGGTGCTCGGCGGGCGGGATGTGCGTCTGGCGCTGCCCTACCTGATGGAGCGGCAGATGCTGACCGCGACCCTTTTGCCATCGGATCTGTCGCCTGATTTCCCGACGCTGATTGCCCCGGCAGAGGTCCACCCGTTCTTTAACGTGACCGGCGTCGATTGGTTGGCAGAGCATCGCCCCCAAGCGCGGCGCGTGGCTTTGTGTTCGCAGGCTGACGAATTGGGCCTGCCGTCGCTTGCGACCTATCGTGCGGCGTTTCGTGTCGCAGGCCGCGAAATCACGCGCGAGGTGCGCTACGATCCCGACCACGGCGACCCGCAGGCGATTATCGCCGCGATGATGGAAACCACGCCCGACATCCTGTGCTTTTGCTCTTCTGCGCCGCCTTTTGTTGCGGGCCTGACCCGCGCGGCCTATGCGGCTGGCTTTGACGGAGAGATCATTGCCTGCACCTGCGACAACTACCGAAGCCTGATTGCGCAGACCTCTGCCGCGTTTATGGAGCGCTTCACCTTTCAGTTTCCCGATTTCGACGATCCGGGGCTGGAGGGGGCGGAGTTCTTCTTTCGCAACCCGAAGACATTTTATGACACCTATGCCGCGCAATTTCCTGACCAATGGACGGCCGTGAGTTGGGAATATGCCGCCATTCTGGACCGTTGGCATGACGCGGTCGAAACTGCGGACAGCCTCGGGACAAAACAGGTGCTGGCGGCGCTGAAGCGCGGGCGCGTGATGCCCCATACCTTTGGCATGGGGCGCTGGTGGGGCGAGGAGGTGTATGGCACCGACAATGCGCTGGTCGGGGACTGGCCGGTGGTGGCCATCCGTGATGGTCGCGCACGGATACAGGCTTTTGGGTCGGTGCTCGATTGGTTGACCGCCCATGGCGATACACTGGTCGAGGAGCTGGGGGCTGTGGGCCAGTTGTGGCATCAACGCCCCCGGCCTAAGGCCGCGTCAGGCCAGAGTTTGAATGAGGAATGAGGACAGGATTTTGACCAAACCCAAAACGGCGGAAAGGTCCGCGACGGACGCGCTGAAACAAAACCCGCATGCGGTGCGCGAGCATCGTGAAAAGAACCTCGAGGTCGCGATTGGCCGGCAGGTGCGCGAGCTGCGCAAACGTCAGCGCATGACCGGCGCGGATCTGGCGGGCAAGACCGGTCTGTCTGTCGGCATGCTGTCCAAGATCGAAAACGCGGCCATCTCGCCATCGCTGAACACGATATCGGCCTTGGCCAATGCGCTTGGCGTGCCGGTGGTGCAACTGTTTGCCGGCTACGAGGAGCCGCGCGGCTGTATGCATGTCAAAGCGGGCGAGGGGGCAGAGGTCGAACGCGAAGGCACCCGTGCGGGACACCAGTACAATCTGCTGGGCCACATCGGATCGAACAGCTCTGGCGTGGTGGTCGAACCCTATCTGCTGACCCTGACAGACAAATCGGATCGCTTCCCGACCTTCCAGCATGAAGGGATCGAGATGCTGTATATCCTCGACGGGCGCGTGAACTATCGCCACGGCGACAAATTGTACCTGCTGGAGCCGGGAGATTCCCTGCTGTTTGACGCCGACGCCCCCCACGGCCCCGAAGAGATCGTCGAGCTTCCGCTACGCTATCTGTCGGTGATCACCTATCCGCAGGTCTCCTGATGGGCGGGTTTGCCCGCTAATTAGGCAAACACCCAAACGCACCGCTATTTTTCCCAAGGTTCAACAAACTTTCTTGAAAGGAAATACAATTTCTTCGTAGGGATGACCGAGGCGGCGCAGAATCGCGCCGGGTTTGACACGACGGAGGACGCCATGTGTGGCATTGTGGGCCTGTTTTTGAAAAAGGATGACCTGCGCCCGAAACTGGGCGACATGCTGACCGATATGCTGATCACCATGACCGATCGCGGCCCCGACAGTGCGGGCATCGCGATCTATGGCGAGGGGCAGGACGGCACGGTCAAAATCACGCTGCAATCGGACAGCCCTGATGAGGCCTTCGACGGGCTGGCGGACGCGATGGCGCAGGCGCTTGGCATTACGCCCTCGGTAAAGGTCGTCGACACCCATGCCGTGGTGACCCTGCCGGACACGGCAGCCGCCGATGCGATCGCATGGCTGGAGGCGCGCGGCCTGCGCATCATGGGCTCTGGCGCGTCGATGGAGATTTACAAAGAGGTCGGCCTGCCCAAGGATGTCGCGGCACGTTTCGGCCTGCGTGACATGGGTGGCAGCCACGGCATCGGCCACACGCGCATGGCGACAGAATCCGCTGTGACCACGCTGGGCGCACACCCGTTTTCCACCGCCGATGACCAGTGCCTCGTCCACAACGGATCGCTGTCGAACCACAATCAGATGCGCCGCAAGCTTGCCCGCAAGGGGGTCGTGACCCGGTCGGAAAACGACACCGAAGTGGGCGCGGCCTATATCTCGTCGCGCATCGCCGAAGGGGCCACCTTGGGCGAGGCGCTGGAGGGCACGATCAAGGATCTTGACGGGTTCTTTACCTTCGTCACCGGCACAAAGAACGGCTTTGGCGTCGTGCGTGACCCGATCGCCTGCAAACCGGCCGTGATGGCGGAAACCGACGACTACGTGGCCTTTGCCTCGGAATACCGCGCCTTTGCCGACCTGCCGGGGATTGATGCGGCCCGCATCTGGGAACCCGAACCCGCCACCGTCTATTTCTGGGAGCGCTGAGCCATGACCACCACGCTTGATATGACCTCGACCGATTTGCGCGCCGTCAACAGCACGCTTCAGGACGCCGCCCGCGCGCAGGCCAATGAGGCCTATGTTGTCACCAATCCGCGCGGCGCGCATGCGATGGCCTGCGGTCTGGACGGCGCGCTGAGCGTCACCATCAAAGGCCCCACGGGCTATTATTGCGCCGGCATGAACAAAGAGGCCACCGTCACCGTCGAAGGCTCTGCCGGACCGGGGGTGGCAGAGAACATGATGTCCGGCGTCGTCACCATCGAAGGCGATGCCTCGCAATATGCTGGCGCCACCGGACATGGCGGGCTGCTCAATATCAAGGGCAACGCCTCGTCACGCTGCGGGATCTCGATGAAAGGTATCGACATCGTCGTGCACGGCAACATCGGCCATATGTCGGCCTTTATGGCGCAAAAGGGCAATCTTGTTGTGCTTGGGGACGCGGGCGACGCCTTGGGCGACAGTCTCTACGAGGCGCGGCTGTTTGTGCGCGGCAAGGTGAAATCGCTCGGGGCGGATTGCATCGAAAAGGAGATGCGCCCCGAACATCTCGAGACGCTGCGCGCCCTGCTGGCGCAAGCCGGTGCGGATGCCAAGCCCGAAGAGTTCAAGCGCTATGGCTCTGCCCGCACGCTGTACAATTTCAACATCGACAATGCCGACGCCTACTAAGGAGCGCGAGATGGACAAGACACCACAAACGATGCCGCGCCAAAGCTGGACCTTCTCGAACGAGGTGAACGCCGAAATTCGACGGGCGGCGGCCACGGGCATCTATGATATTCGCGGCGGCGGGGCCAAGCGGCGGGTGCCGCATTTCGACGACCTTCTGTTTCTGGGCGCATCGGTCAGCCGCTACCCGCTCGAAGGGTACCGCGAGAAATGCGACACCTCGGTCACGTTGGGCACGCGCTTTGCCAAAAAGCCCATCGAGCTGAAGATCCCCGTGACCATTGCGGGCATGTCGTTCGGCGCCCTGTCCGGTCACGCCAAAGAGGCGTTGGGACGCGGGGCCAGCATGGCGGGCACCTCCACCACAACCGGCGATGGCGGCATGACCGAAGAAGAACGCGGCCATTCCGAAAAGCTGGTCTATCAATATCTGCCATCGCGTTACGGGATGAACCCTGACGATCTGCGACGCGCCGATGCCATCGAAATCGTTGTCGGCCAAGGGGCGAAACCGGGCGGCGGCGGCATGTTGCTGGGCCAGAAGATCACCGAGCGCGTGGCGGGCATGCGCGATCTGCCGGTGGGCATCGACCAGCGGTCCGCCTGCAGGCATCCTGACTGGACAGGCCCCGACGATCTGGAGATCAAGATCCTAGAGATCCGCGAGATCACCGGCTGGGAAAAGCCCATCTACGTCAAGATCGGCGGCGCGCGCCCCTATTACGACACGGCCCTGGCGGTAAAGGCGGGCGCAGATGTGGTGGTTCTGGACGGGATGCAGGGCGGCACCGCCGCCACGCAGGATGTGTTCATCGAACACGTGGGCCAGCCCACGCTGGCCTGTATCCGTCCCGCCGTGCAGGCGCTGCAGGATCTTGGTATGCACCGCGAGGTGCAGCTGGTGGTGTCGGGCGGTATCCGGACCGGCGCGGATGTGGCCAAGGCACTGGCATTGGGCGCGGATGCGGTGGCCATCGGCACGGCGGCCTTGGTCGCGCTGGGGGACAATGACCCCAAGTGGGAGGCCGAGTATCAAAAGCTGGGCACCACCACCGGTGCCTATGACGACTGGCAAGAGGGGCGCGATCCTGCAGGCATCACCACGCAGGACCCCGAGCTGATGAAACGGCTCGACCCGATCGCTGCGGGGCGGCGGCTGCGCAATTACCTCAACGTGTTGACGCTGGAATGTCAGACGCTGGCGCGCGCCTGTGGCCACAACCATGTACACAACCTCGAGCCCGAAGACCTTTGCGCGCTGACGATGGAGGCCGCCGCCATGGCGCAGGTGCCTTTGGCGGGCACCAACTGGTATCCGGGAAAGCCCGGTTTCTGATTGCGACATAACGGGGGCGGGCCAATGCAGCCTGCCTCTTTGACCACTGGCCTGACCAATGGGACGACAACAGGGAAAACAAGATGAGCAAGCTCGCAGATTTCGCCAAGGACACCGGCGTCAAATATTTCATGATCTCCTACACCGATCTGTTCGGAGGGCAGCGGGCCAAGCTGGTCCCCGCGCAGGCCATCGCCGATATGGAAGAGGACGGCGCAGGTTTTGCAGGCTTTGCCACCTGGCTGGACCTGACACCGGCGCATCCCGACATGCTGGCGGTGCCGGATCCTGACGCCGCGATCCAGCTGCCGTGGAAGCCTGAGGTGGCTTGGGTGCCCGCCGATTGCGTCATGGAAGGCGCACCCGTCGAACAAGCCCCGCGCAACGTGTTGAAAAAACTGGTGGCCGAGGCCGCAGAGGCAGGCTTGCGCGTCAAAACCGGCATCGAGGCAGAGTTTTTCTTGTTGACCCCGGAGGGGGACCGTATCTCTGACCCGTTCGATACGGCAGAGAAACCCTGCTACGATCAGCAGGCAGTGATGCGCCGCTACGATGTGGTGGCCGAAGTCTGCGATTACATGCTGGAACTGGGATGGGGTCCCTACCAGAACGATCACGAGGACGCCAACGGCCAGTTCGAGATGAACTGGGAATTCGACGACGCGCTGGTCACGGCGGACCGCCACAGCTTTTTCAAATTCATGGTCAAATCCGTGGCCGAAAAACACGGGCTGCGGGCCACCTTTATGCCCAAGCCCATCGAAGGGCTGACCGGCAACGGCTGTCACGCGCATATTTCGGTCTGGGATCTGGACGGTACGACCAATGCCTTTGCCGGAAACGCGGGCGGCCAGATCGGCGAAGTGGGCCTTTCGGAAAAGGGGGGACATTTCCTTGGCGGGATCATGAAACACGCCGAGGCATTGGCCGCGATCACCAACCCCACGGTCAACAGCTACAAGCGGATCAACGCGCCGCGCACCATGTCCGGCGCCACATGGGCCCCCAACACCGTGACATGGACCGGCAACAACCGCACCCATATGGTGCGCGTGCCGGGGCCGGGGCGCTTTGAGCTGCGCCTGCCTGATGGGGCGGTGAACCCCTATCTGCTGCAGGCGGTGATTATTGCCGCAGGGCTGTCCGGCATCCGCAGCAAAGCCGATCCGGGCAAGCGCTACGACATCGATATGTACGCCGAAGGCCACGCCATCACCGATGCGCCGAAGCTGCCGCTGAACATGCTGGACGCCATCCGCAACTTTGATGCCGATGACGGTTTGAAAGCGATGTTGGGAGCCGATTTCTCAGCCAGCTATATCAAGATGAAACATCAGGAATGGAATTCCTTTGTGACGCATTTCTCCGATTGGGAGCGGCAGAACACCCTTGATATCTGACGCGGCTTTCGCGTGAGTGATGTGCGGGCCCGGTCGCTTGATCGGGCCTGTTTCATGTTTGCGGGGCAGGGGGCGCAGACCTGCGCAAATGCGAGGGCGCATGCCCAAACTGCCGCCGAAAGGCATCGCCGAAATGGGCCTGCGTGGAAAAACCGGTCAGCTGGGCAATCTCTGACAATGGCAGGCGGCTGCGCTGCACAAGGTCTCGGCCGGTGTCCAGACGGATCCGGCGGTATTCCTCCATCACGGAGCGGCCAAGGGCCGCGCGAAACTGTCGCTGCAGTTGCCGCACAGAGCGACCGGTCAGGCTGGCCAGTTGGGTCTGGTCCAGCGGGTCGGCGATGTGGCTTTCCATCAGGGTGATTGCATCCTCGACCATGGGGGGCAAAGGGCCGTAACGGGCGGCGATGGATTTGCGCTGCGGGGCGTCGGCCCCGCGCACATCGGTCTGAATGAACCAATCCGAAATCCGTTGGGCGAACCCGCTGCCAAAGTCGCGCGCGATCAGCGCGTGCATCATATCCAGCGGCGCCGATCCCCCCGCACAGGTGTAGCGGTCACGGTCGATGACAAACAGGCGCCGCTCCAACAGCCATGTGCCGCCCATGGCGTCGAAATCATCGTAATGGTGCCAATGCACGGTAAAGCGGCGATCTGCCAGCAGCCCTGCCTTGGCCAGAATCACCGCGCCGCCCGATATCCCGCCAAGCGCCACGCCATTGCGGTCCGCCTGCCGCAGCCACGCCATCAGGCCCGCATCATTGTGGCGCGCGGGATCGCCCCCTGCGACCACAAAAACCAGATCGAACAGGGGCTGCGCCTTGGTGAAATGTCGCGCTTCGAACCCCGCCCCGACAGAGGAGCGCGCCCCCTCGGCCGAGGTCGACAATAGCGTGATGTCATAGGCGTGGGTCGGCGCAAACATATTCGCCGCGCGCAAGGGTTCCAGCGCCGCAGCGGTCGACATCAGCGCAAAACCGTCCACCAGAAGAAAAGCGATTCTGCGCATTCTGCGGGCCCTGTCCGAATTTCGACACTACGTCCTGTATCCGACAAAATACGACCCGTAACAAGAAGATCCTCTGCATTTCCCGCCCCTATAAACAGGGAAGGAAACGGAGCAGACGCATGACTTTCTCGGGCTTCAAAGTGATCAAAGAGGCGCTGACCGGCCACAAGGGCTGGGGGCCGCTTTGGCGCAACCCCACGCCGAAGGCGCAGTATGACATCGTCATCATCGGCGGGGGCGGTCACGGGTTGGCCACCGCCTATTACCTGTCAAAAGTGTACGGGCAGGCCAATATTGCCGTTCTGGAAAAGGGCTGGATCGGGTCAGGGAACGTGGGCCGCAACACCACGATCATCCGGTCGAACTATCTGCTGCCGGGCAACCAGCCGTTCTACGAATTCTCGATGAAGCTGTGGGAGGGGCTGGAGCAGGACACCAATTTCAACTCCATGGTCAGCCAGCGCGGCATCATCAACCTGATCCACAGCGACGGCCAGCGCGATGCCTACCGTCGTCGTGGCAATGCGATGATGCTGTCGGGCGCAGGCGCACGGCTGCTGAGCACTGAGCAGTTGCGCGACATGGTGCCGTTTTTGAACTTTGACAACGCCCGCTTTCCGATCAAGGGCGGATTGATGCAGGAACGGGCCGGTACGGCGCGCCATGACGGTGTGGCCTGGGGCTATGCGCGCGGGGCGGACAGTCGCGGCGTCGACATTATCCAGAACTGCGAGGTCACCGGTTTTCGCATCACTGACGGGCAGGTCGAAGGCGTTGAAACCTCTCGCGGGTATATCGGCGCGGGCAAGGTCGGCGTCTGCGTCGCGGGCAATTCCAGCCGAGTGATGGCGATGGCGGGGCGACGCTTGCCGATCGAGAGCCATGTTTTGCAGGCCTTCGTCTCCGAAGGGTTAAAGCCGGTCATCCCCGGTGTGATCACCTTTGGTGCGGGCCATTTCTATATCTCGCAGTCGGACAAAGGCGGGCTGGTCTTTGGCGGCGATCCGGACGGCTACAATTCCTACGCCCAGCGGGGTGGCTTGCCCGTGGTCGAGGATGTGCTCGAAGGCGGTATGGCGCTGATGCCGATGCTGGGGCGCGCGCGGCTTTTGCGCAACTGGGGCGGCATTGTCGATATGTCCATGGACGGCTCGCCGATCATCGACCGGACCGATATTGCGGGCCTGTATTTCAACGGCGGCTGGAACTACGGCGGGTTCAAGGCGACGCCTGCCTCCGGCTACGCTTTTGCCCATCTGCTGGCCCGTGACGTCCCGCACGATACCGCCAAGGCCTTTCGGTTCGACCGTTTCGCCCGTGGCTATGTCATCGATGAAAAGGGCGTCGGCGCCCAACCCAACCTGCATTGATAGGCGCTTTGATATGTTGATCCCCCATCCCCTGCTCGGGCTGCGTGATGCCCAGGAGTTCACCTACTTGGGTGACGCGGCCCTGATGGACCGCCCCGACCCTACGGGCGAGACCGCCGAGGAAGCCTTTTGTGACTACGTTTTCCTGCGCGACAACCCTGCCGGGGTCCACCGCGAATTGTGGTTCCACGAACAAGGAGACCGGTCGTGGCTGGTCGTCACGCGCAACACCGTCACCCATGAGATCCTTGGCGCTGAACTGGCCTCCGACGTCAAGCGAGCAGCACGATGACCCGTTTGTCCGGCGGTTTGATTGACCGCACAACCCCGATGACCTTTACCTTCAACGGTCGCAGCTACACCGGGTTCTCTGGGGATACGCTGGCGTCTGCGCTGATGGCCAATGGCGTGCAACTGGTGGGACGCAGCTTCAAATACCACCGGCCGCGCGGCATCTTTTCCGCAGGGTCAGAGGAGCCCAACGCGCTGGTGGAACTGCGCGAGGGTGCCGCACAAGAGCCGAATACGCGCGCCACTGTGACAGAGCTGTTCGATGGCCTTGTTGCGCGGTCGCAAAACCACCTTGGTCCGCTGGGGCGCGATCTGCTGGCGGTAAACGACGTGATGGCGCCTTTTTTGACGGCGGGCTTCTACTACAAGACCTTCATGTGGCCGCGCGCGTTTTGGGAAAAGATCTACGAGCCGGTCATCCGCAATGCTGCCGGTCTGGGGCGGCTGTCGATGCAGCCGGACCCCGACAGCTATGACAAGGGGTTTTTGCACTGCGATCTGTTGGTGATCGGTGGCGGGGCCGCAGGTCTGACTGCGGCGCTGACGGCGGGCCGTGCGGGGGCCAAGGTGATCCTCGCGGATGAGGATTTCCGCCTTGGCGGCAGGTTGCTGATGGAAAGCGATCTGTTGGACGGCGCAGCGGCCAGCGCTTGGGTGGCGCGGGTTCGCGCCGAGCTCGACAGCTTGCCGAACGTGCGTATTCTGACGCGGACAACGGTTTTTGGCACTTATGACCACGGCGTCTATGGCGCGGTCGAACGGGTGTCCGATCACCTTGCCACGTCAGGTGAGACAGTCCGCCAGACCCTGTGGCGCATCACCTCGCGGGCTTGCGTTCTGGCCGCTGGCGCAACAGAGCGGCACATTCCCTTTGCCAACAATGACCGCCCGGGCATCCTGCTGGCAGGCGCCCTGCGCGCCTATGCCAACCGCTGGGCCGCCAGCCCTGTGCGGCAGGACACCGACGCCATTGCCGTGTTTACCAACGGCGACGATGGCCACCGCACCGCGCTGGATATTCTCAAACAGGGTGGCAAGCTTCTGGGCGTGATCGACACGCGCAAAGGGGCGCGGGCGTTTGGCGACTACCAAGTGTTTGACGGTGCCTGTGTGACAAACACCAAAGGCCGCCATGGGCTAACGGCCATCGAGATCACGCAAAACGGCCAAAGCCACTGGCACGCGGCGGGGGCGCTTGGCGTGGCGGGGGGGTGGAACCCCAACCTGCATCTGGCCTCGCATCATCGTGGGCGTCCGCAGTGGGACGCCGGTCTGCTGAGCTTTGTGCCTGGCTCCGATGGGCCCACAGGCCAGTTTCCCGCCGGTGCTGCGGCAGGTCACGGCGGCACAGCGCAAGCCTTGCGCTCCGGCACCGAGGTGACCGTGGCCGCGCTGGACAGCATCGGCATCACCAGCGCCGCGATTGCCCTTCCCGATGCGCAGGACACACCGGCGGCGCAAGAGGCCTTTTGGCAGGTGCCGGGCAAGGGACGGGCCTGGGTCGATTTCCAGAACGATGTCACGGTGAAAGACATCGCTCTGGCGCATCAGGAAAACATGCGGCCGGTCGAACACCTCAAACGTTGGACCACGCTGGGCATGGCGACCGATCAGGGCAAAACCGCCAATGTCACCGCGCTGGCGGTGATGGCAGAGCTGACCGGCAAGACCATCGCCGACACCGGCACCACGATCTTTCGCCCTCCTTACACCGGCGTATCGCTGGGCGTTCTGGGCGGCGGCGACACCGGCCTGCAGTTCCGCCCCAAACGCCTGACCCCGACCC
The DNA here is from genome assembly GCF_048553715.1 of Sagittula sp. SSi028. Lineage (NCBI taxonomy): Bacteria > Pseudomonadati > Pseudomonadota > Alphaproteobacteria > Rhodobacterales > Roseobacteraceae > Sagittula > Sagittula sp. SSi028. Next base: position 222,350 of record NZ_JBLZNC010000007.1, read on the forward strand.
ATCATTGGGCCACGGGCCAGAACGCCACCTTTGTCGAGGTGGGCCCGTGGATGCGCGCCCAGTATTTCCCCCGCCCCACAGAGACGACTTGGCGCGCCACCGTCGACCGAGAGGTTCTGGCCGTGCGCTCCGCTGTCGGGATTTGCGATGTCACAACCTTGGGCAAGATCGACGTTCAAGGCGCGGATGCGGGCGAATTCCTCAATCGCATTTACGCCAACATGATGGGCACGCTGAAGGTGGGCATGGTCCGTTACGGGCTGATGCTGCGCGAGGACGGGCATTTGTTCGACGATGGCACCTGCGCGCGCATGGGTGAGCATCACTTCGTGGTCACGACCACCACGGCCAATGCAGGCGCGGTCTATCGCAACATGGAATTTGCGCATCAATGCCTGTGGCCGGAACTGGATGTGCAGTTGATATCCACCACCGATGCTTGGGCGCAGATTGCCGTGGCCGGACCGAAGGCGCGCACGCTTTTGTCGCGTATCGTCGACGGTTTTGACCTGTCGAACGACAGCTTCCCCTTCATGGCGTGTGCGGAATTGACGATCTGCGGCGGGTTGCGGGCCCGCCTGTTCCGTATCTCCTTCTCCGGCGAGCTGGCCTTTGAGATCGCTGTGCCGGCCCGCTATGGGGCCGCGCTGATGGAACGGCTGATGGAACAGGGGCAGGACCTTGGGGTCACACCCTACGGGACCGAAGCCTTGGCCGTTTTGCGCATCGAAAAGGGTCATGCCGCGGGTGCCGAGCTGAATGGGCAGACCACGGCCCGGATGTTGGGATTGGGGCGCATGGTGTCGCAGAAAAAGGACAGCATCGGCGCGGTGATGTCTCGGCGCGAGGGGCTGGCCGCCGACCGGCGCATTCTGGTGGGGCTTCAGCCTGTGGATGCACAGCAGATGGCGCCCTCTGGCGCGCATCTGTTCGACCGGACCGCGCCACGCGATCTTGACCATGACCTCGGCTGGGTAACCTCCGCGTGCTATTCGCCACATCTGCAAAGCTATATCGCGCTGGCCTATCTGGAAGGCGGCGCAGACCGCTTGGGGGATACGATTGTCGCCGCCAATCCGCTGGAAGGTGCTGAGGTCGCCGTGCGCGTGGTGTCCCCCCATTTCATCGATCCTGACGGAGGACGCCTGCGTGACTGACCTAAGCCCCTTGATCCCGCAAACCGCGCTGGGGACCGTGGTGCCGCGCGAAGCCCGCATCGGCTCGGTCATCCTGGCCGAGGATGCGACCCTTGGACTGGCCTCGATCGCTTTGCGCGCAGGTTATCCCGCGCCCACACCATTCGGCCTGACCTTGCCCGATGTGTCCGGTGTCTCCGCCAATGCCCGCGCTGGTGCATTCTGGATGGGGCGCGGCCAGTGGATGCTGGAACTGCCGGGCCAAGCCGAGGCGGATGTGGTGGCGCAAGTCGTCCCTCAGGCCCCGGGCTGCGCCGTCACCGAACAGACCGATGGTTTCGTGACATTGAACCTGTCGGCATCAGCGGCACAAAGGCTGGCGCAGCTGTTGGAAAAACTGGTGAACGTCGCGGTCGAGGATCTGGCACCGGGACGGGTCGTTCGCACAGGTCTGGATCACATGACAGTGTTTGTGATCCGACGCAGCGCCACTGAACTAACCGTTTTGGGGATGCGCAGCTTTGCCAATGCCCTGTGGCATGCGTTGGAACGCGCCATCCGCAATTCCGAGGGGTCGACATGACAGCAACAGTAATCGACGGCAAAGCGTTTGCGGCCACGGTGCGCCAGAAGGTGGCAGGCCATGTGGCGCGGCTGCGCGAGGAGCACGGCATCACACCCGGGCTTGCGGTGGTGCTGGTGGGCGAGGATCCCGCCAGCCAGGTTTACGTGCGCTCGAAGGGGAAGATGACCGTCGAGGTCGGCATGAATTCCTTCGAGCATAAGCTCGACGCGGACACCTCGGAGGCGGATCTGCTGGCGCTGATCGACCGGCTGAATGCAGATCCGGCGGTGCACGGGATCCTTGTGCAGCTGCCCTTGCCACAGCATCTGAACGAGGATCTGGTGATCAACGCGATTGATCCGGCCAAGGATGTGGACGGGTTCCATATCTCGAATGTGGGGCTGCTGGGCACGGGGCAGAAGTCCATGGTGCCTTGCACGCCGCTGGGCTGTCTGATGATGCTGCGC
>NZ_JBLZNC010000008.1:0-194562 GCF_048553715.1 Sagittula sp. SSi028
GACCGTGAAATATGATAAGCGCCGGTACAAAAGGCGCAACAGGATCGAGATCATGTTCGGCAGGCCCAAGGACTGGCGGCGTGTCGCCACGCGCTACGACCGCTGCCCAAAGGTCTTCCTCTCAGCCATCGCTGTCATCTATTGGCTATGAGTCCTGACTCTAGGTTGAATAGTTTAAACTATTTTTAAACATTTATCGGCAAATTTTACCGTTGAACCGGGCGTCATGATCGACCGAGTCGAAAATATCTGTATCTCTAGAAAAAGTATTTACTTGGATGCTGCGCGGAAACATTTTCAAGCCAACTGTACTTTTGGCGCTAGTTTTGATGGCCGTAATCGTGATGATGATACTGCCTATGCCAACATGGGTTATCGACATAGGGCTGGCCACTTCTTTTGGATTAGCCATTTTAATATTTACGATAACATTGTTTATAGAACGCCCTTTGGACTTTTCGGCTTTCCCCACGATTCTTTTAGCGTCACTGATGCTAAGGCTATCTTTAAACGTGAGCTCCACAAAACTAATTATCGGCGAAGGGCATACCGGCACCCACGCGGCGGGCGGAGTGATAGAAGGATTTGCAAATTTTGTAATGAGTGGAAGTGTTTTTCTCGGACTAGTTGTCTTTGGTGTACTGATGATTGTAAATTTCGCGGTAATCACGAAGGGATCCGCGCGTATGGCCGAAGTGTCCGCACGATTTGCTTTGGATGCTATGCCGGGAAAACAACTAGCAATTGACGCGGATATGTCTGCCGGAGCAATCGACCACACGGAGGCAAAGCAGAGACGCGAAACTGACCAGCAAGAGACCACGTTTTTTGGATCTTTGGACGGCGCTTCTAAGTTCGTCAAAGGCGATGCAGTAGCGGGATTATTAATTACGATATTAAACCTTGTTGTGGGCACGATTATGGGGATCGCGGTCCACGATATGGCTGTAGGTGACGCAGTCGAAACCTATGCTATTTTAACGGTTGGAGATGGTTTGGTTTCCCAGATACCAGCAGTTATCATTTCCATTGCGTCAGGTCTATTGTTGGCACGGGGAGGCTCAATTGGAGCTACCGACCTAGCACTCGTATCCCAATTGGGACGCCACCCTGCCGCTTTGGCGACGGTAGCCGTTTTAATGGCCGTCTTCGCCCTAGTTCCCGGGTTGCCATTTGGCCCTTTCATCGTGGGATCAGCGGTTCTGGCTTACTTATCATGGCGGAAGGCCAATCACGCTCCGGATTCTGATAAAGTGGAGAGCGATATAGCGGTAGAGGAACCTCCGGTGGAGAACCGAATTGGCGACATTCTCGACCTAGATGATATTCATGTCGAGTTCGCCCCGGATTTGGTGAATATGGTATTGGATCCCGGGACGGGTCTTGATGTTCGTATTTCCAACATGAGAACGCACATTGCATCCACCTTCGGCATAATCATACCGGAGATTAGATTAACTGACGATCCCTCTTTGCCCATGGGCACGTATGTTGTTCGAATTCATGGAGTTGAGATGGCGAGAGGAGAGCTCAACCCCGATCTGGTTTTGGCATTGTTACCTGAGAGCGCGGTGGCGCTCCCCAGTGGCCAGGATGTCACGGAACCCGTTTACGGGGCTCCGGCACGATGGCTTAAGCCTGAGCAACAAGATCAAGCAGCGATGGCTGGGGCGACTATCGTAACACCAACAGAAGTTTTAGCCACGCACTTGTTGGAGGTAATCCGGCGCAATTTTGGCCGACTTCTTTCTCTAAAAACACTGCGGCGTTTGCTGGATGAATTGGTCACCCTGAGCAATAGCAGTCGCGGAGAGGCAAATAGGAGACTTTTGGATGAGCTCATTCCGGAGAAGGTCCAGATTAATACTCTGTTGCAGGTTTTGCGTATGCTTCTCGACGAACAGGTTTCAATCCGTAACCTCCCGCTCATTTTAGAGACTATTGCTGAAATGCGCGGTCAACAAAATCAACCGGAGGCCATCTGTGAGTATGTTCGCCAAAAGCTTGGTTTCCAGCTGATAGCTGGATTGCGCCGTGAAGATGGTACTATTCCGTTGGTTCAACTGGCCCCAGAGTGGGAGGAGACCTTCCAGGCCTATCAGGTGGAAACTGGTCATGGTGCTGTCGACGTTGCATTACCCCCGGATCAGTTTGAAAGTTTAACTACGGGTTTGGCGTCGGTTATCAACGATGCCGGGAGTCGAGGCATTGTCCCTGCGGTAGTGACCACTGCGAGGCGTCGGCGATTTTTGCGAACAGTTATGGTTGCTAAGGGTCTGACAAACTCAGTGTTGTCTTTCGAAGAAATAGGACTTGAAGCAAAACCCGCCCTCGTTGGCGTGGTCAAGCCGTGAACATGAGCGGTGCTTTCCCCACCATATTTACCGAGCTCGCTTGGGTAATGATAGCCGTCTTTATCCGCATCGCTGCGGCAATGAATGTCATTCCGGCATTTGGTGAGCAGGTTATTTCAGTTAGAGTAAAACTGGCATTGGCGATACTTCTAACGGTTGTGGTAAGTCCAGTGGTCTCACACTTAGTAGAAGTATGGGAATTTACTCTGTACAACATATATTGGTTGATCATAGCGGAGAGTATTAACGGTATATTTTTGGGTTTGGTTCTACGGATGTTTATTTTTTCGGTGCAAACCGCGGGCGCTATTGCCGCGCAATCCACGTCGCTTTCTCAGTTATTGGGGCAGGCAGGGATGGATCCTCTGCCGGCTATTGGCCACATCCTCACAATGGCTGCTCTTGGGTTGCTTATGATAACAGGATACCACATCAAGGTAACAGAGTTTATCATTTCTTCGTATCACATACTTCCAGCTCTGAAATTCCCCAATGCAAGTGATGTAGCTCAGGCAGGGCGCGCGCAGGTTTCGCGTTGTTTCGCTCTGGCTTTTACAATATCTGCTCCTTTCGTATTCTTATCGGTTATCTATAATCTTACTTTGGGAGCCATAAATAAGGCCATGCCCCAGCTTATGGTAGCATTCGTTGGTGCTCCGGTTATCACATTCGGCGCTATTGCAACCCTCCTTTTGGCTTCACCTTTCATGTTAGCTGCATGGATTCAAGCGTTTGACGGCTTTCTAGCCGCGCCTTTCAGGTAGCTGCTATGGCAGAAGAGAATGAAGCCGCTGAAAAAAGTCATGAGCCGTCGCAAAGAAAACTGGAGCAGCAGCGAAAGAAGGGGGAAATTCCCAGGTCGGTCGATATTAACACGGCAATGGCCTATTTCGGTCTTCTTGTATGCGGCGTGGCCGCTGGTGGAACGAGCCTTACCGGCCTAGCAGAGGGCATACTTCCCCTGTTGGCCCGGCCTGACAGGCTAATTTCGGACTTCTTTGGGGGCGGTGCAGCGGCGATTAGTGGTTCGGTCATTATCGCGGCGCTGACGCCTGCGTTGCCGTTATTGATCACACCGGGCATCTTTGTACTTCTCACACTTTTCGCGACGCGTGGCTTTACGTTTTCGACTGCGAAGTTGAAGCCAAAGATTTCACGAATTGATCCTATAGCAAATGCAAAAAATAAGTTTGGAAGAAAGGGTCTTTTTGATTTCTTCAAAAGCTTTCTCAAACTTGTGATATATTCAATTCTGCTCGGCGTTTTTCTATCATTGCAATTGGATGATATCGTTGGCATGATTTTTTCGACGCCTGCTCAGATAACGGCAATACTCAGTAATCTAATACTTCGTTTTTTAGCTGTGGTAGTAGGGGTCGCTTTTGTTATTGGAGTGCTGGACGCATTCTTTCAGTATGCTGAACACCTGAGAAAAAACCGTATGACGCTGAAAGAGCTGCGTGATGAAATGAAGGACTCCGAAGGAGATCCTCATATGAAACAGCATCGCCGCGCGCGCGCTCAGGAAATCGCGATGAGCCAAATGATTTCCGAAGTCCCAAAAGCAAATGTTATCATCGTCAACCCGACACATTATGCGGTTGCTCTGAAATGGGATCGGCTTTCTGGTGGAGCGCCTGTTTGTATTGCCAAGGGAACAGATCATATCGCAGCGCGGATCCGCGAAGCGGCGGCCGAGTCAGGGGTTCCGGTACATTCCGATCCTCCAACAGCTCGAGCCTTATTTGCAACTGTTGATATAGGTCATGAAATTTCACAGGATTTTTATCGGCCTGTAGCTGCGGCAATCCGGTTTGCGGATAGCATGCGCGCCAAGGCACGCGAAAAAGGTTGGTAGCATGTCCAAGTATAGTGAAATGGCGTCGATCACCCGTGTTTTGCTGGAGCGGGAATTGGATATTCATCGTCAAAATTTGAACCAGAGCCGCCAGATAGAAGGGGAACTGGCCCAAATAGACGTCATGAGAACGGCTGCCCAATCTGATGGGGGCGCAATCTCGGCACGGCAAATTCTTGGCGCAGATACCCTGTGGCAAGGTTGGCTTCTCAACAAAAGGGCTGATGTTCTACGTCGGGCTGCGGGTGCACGCGCGTTGGAGCTTGTAAGTCGCGACAAAGCCAGTTTTGCCTTTTCGCGTTTGCAGGCGGTGGAACAGTTGATTGAGCAAGACACAAAAGAGAACCTCCGTAAGCGTGAGCTTGCGGAGGCTGAAACGATCGAAGCCTTAGGACGGTTGAAGCGCGCGCTAGACCAAAAAGATTAAACGTCCTTCAGGTATCCTGCCGCGCAATTTCTGTAATCAGAACGTCGACCACGTCGCCCCCGATGACAGATCGCGCCGCGTCCCGAAGCGATCTGCGGAGTGTCTGCATCCTATCGCGTTCTGTAAATGTGCCATCAAATCCCCCTAGACTCGCATGGTTAAACATTGCCTGAAGAAACACATCCCGCAGCTTTGGTTCACGGGCGTAAATCACTTCACTTCCACCGACGACGGTTTCGATGCTGAGCGAGGTGACAACCAGCGCCTCTACGCGCTCTTCGTTCATGATTGGCACAATAAACTGGTTGTTCAGTTTCACGTATTCGGTCGTACTGGGCACTTCTTCTTCTTCGACGGTCTCGTAAACCACGTCACCTTCGACTGGCACGCAGTCGATGGCGGCATGCTCCTCCGGTGCCGGTTCTGGTTTCAGGGCGAGGCCGGCGCCGACGCCTGCACCGGTGCCGAGCAAGGCCAAAATAATTGGAAGCAGTTTTTTAATCATAAGGCCCTCTTAGAATGGCAAAACAGCATCCAGCACCTGCTGGCCGATCCTGGGCTGTTGGACGTCGGTGATGTGACCACGACCACCGTAGGAAATCCGCGCCGAGGCGATCTTGTCGTAGGTGATTTCGTTCTGGCGCGAGATGTCTTCGGGGCGCACGTAACCGGACACCAGCAATTCGCGCAGTTCAAAGTTCACGCGGACCTCTTGGCTACCTTCGATCGACAAAACACCGTTCGGCAGCACGTCAACCACGGTAGCGGCAATGCGTAGGGTCAGGCTTTCACTGCGCCGCACAGACCCAGTGCCGCTGGAGGAAGCAGAGCTGCTGACATCCACCGCGCTGTCGAGGCTCGCACCATCGGTGATCCCTTGGTTGATCCGCTCGGGGAATCCGAACAGATCCGGTATCGCAAGCGATTCCGACCCATCCCGAGAGCGCGCAGTGGTGTTGGATATCTCGGCGCTGTCGTCGATAGAAATGGCAACCGTCAGGATGTCGCCGCGTTTCATGGCACGCCGATCCCCCAGCAAAGAGGTTTGCCCACCGCTCCACAGCGAGGCGGCGTCGGATTGCCGGTCCGGCGGCGCGCTTGTGGGTATGCCCGAGGCAATCATAGCCACGCGTTCCGGGCTTTGCGTTGGTGGGGTGAAGTCGGGCTCTTTGCCGATATGGTTCACCCGCTCACAAGCGGCGAGACTACACATAAGACCAACGAGACTAATCAGGCGCATTTCGATCCTCACGGTGCCACCAGAACTGATCCGTCCGGGGCGATGGTCCCGAACAGGGTCGTTCGGGAGGCGATGTTCATAACCCGGATGCGGTCACCCACAGCGCCGCGGCCAAGCGCGCGTCCTTCGGTGACGATCCGCAATCCGGCATTTTCGTAAATCAGCTCGATCACTTGGTTTCGGTCGATCAGAGCGGGTTCGCCAACGCTGCCTTTCATCATGGCCCGGCCCGGATAAATTGCGAACTTGGCCTCCAGACCGATGACCTGGGCGAGATCACTGTAGGCGCCTTCGACCACTGCCGGGTCGAGCCGGACGGCATCTGCCGTGATGATTTGCTGCGCCCGAATGGTGCGGGTGGCCACAACGGTGTCTGCCCAGCCGGGCACAGCAAGCACGATCAACAGGCAGGGCACCCAACGCATCAGCGGACCTGCGTTGTCGCGCCCAGCATCTGATCGGCGGCAGAGATCACCTTTGAGTTCAGTTCATAGCCGCGTTGAGCTTCGATCAGATCGGTGATTTCTTTCACCGCGTCGACAGAACTGTCCTCGAGGTAGCCTTGCCGCAGACTGCCCAAACCATCAAGACCGGGGGTGGTCTGAAGCGCGGGGCCGGAGGCCTCTGTTTCCACGAACAGGTTCGATCCGATAGCTTCCAGCCCCTTGGCGTTGCTGAAGCCGGACAAGGTGAATTGCCCCAAAAGCTGCGCCTGAGCATCGCCCGAGAAATAGGCGTAGACCTCGCCATCGGGGTTGATGGAAATCCGGATGGCGTCATCGGGGATCGTGATTTCGGGCGCGACCGGGTAGCCGTCAGAGGTGACGATCAAACCCTCGCCGGTCCGCTTCAGGCCACCATCGCGGGTATAGGCCGCCTGGCCCGAGGGCAGCGTCACTTCCAGATAGCCGTTACCTTCGATCGCGACGTCCAGATCGCCCCCGGTGGCGGACAGGGTCCCTTGCGACAGTTGGACGGTGACAGAGGCAGGGCGAACCCCGAGGCCAAGCTGTACACCGGTCGGAAGGACGGTTCCGTTGGAGGCGCTGACTGTACCGGCCCGTGCAAGCTGTTGATAATGCAGGTCCGCAAACTCGGCCCGGCGGGCGTTGTAGCCCGTGGTGGACATGTTGGCGAGGTTGTTGGAAATGACCTCGACCCTCATTTGCTGTGCGGTCATACCGGTTGCTGCGATTTTAAGTGCGCGCATTCTGCTGCTCCTATTTCACGAATGCCTTAAGGGCGGTTCTGATGCGTTCATCTTCACGCTCGGCAAAGCTTTGGCCCAATTCATAGGCGCGCTGGACCTCGATCATGCGCGACAGCTGCAAGACCGGATTCACGTTCGAGGCCTCTGTAAACCCCTGCATGACCCGCGGATTCTCCACAGGTTCAAAGCCCGCTTCGGCGTTGAACAGCTGGCTCCCTTGACGGGTCATGCGCAGTGGATCAACCGGTTGCACCACACCAATCTGGCCGATAGGCCGGCCTTCGGCGCTGAGTGTGCCGTCCTGCGCCACGGCAAGCTCAACCCCACCGGGGGGCACAAAAATCGGAGCGCCGCCCGCGTCCAGAACGGCGAAGCCGTCCGGCGTAACCAATGTCCCCTCGGCGCTGGGAGAGAACGCACCGGCGCGGGTCAGACGTTCGCCATCGGGCGTGCCGACCAAAAAGAAACCGTCCCCTTCGATGGCCATATCGTACATGTTGCCAGTCGGTTCCAGCTCGCCCTGAATGAAGGACGTGCGGTGGATACGCCCCTGCGCCATGGACACAGAGGACACGTCGTCGCCTTCGGTGATGTATTCTGAGAAAATGACGCCCTCCTGACGAAAGCCGGTGGTGTTTGTGTTCGCGATGTTATTCGCGATGACCTGCATTTCACGCAGCAGGCCCGATTGGCGCGACAGCGCAGTATAGCCAGCGGTTTCCACGTCAGCCTCCTGTAATTATTGGGATAATCCGGTCCTGAAAAAAGCTGACCAAGGTGTTTGTCATGAAGCTCATGGACATCCAGAAGACTGCGACAATTGCGAGCAGCTTCGGCACGAAGGTCAGTGTCATCTCCTGAATCGAGGTCAGCGCCTGCAGTAGCCCGATCGCGACCCCTGCAATCAGGGCCGCGGTCAGGATCGGGACCGAGGTGACAGCCGCCACCCACAGCCCCATGCGCAGCGTGTCAAAAAAGACCGCCTCGTTCAGCATGCTCAGACCGGCATCCGCAGGATTTCCTGATAGGCTTCGACCACACGGTCACGCACGGCGACCACTGTCTGGACCGCCAGTTCGGACTGCGCGAGCGCTTCGACAAGGGCATGCGGGTCGGCATCGCCCACCATTGCTTGCTCGACAATCTGCTCGGAGTCCTCGAGTTGGCTGACAAAATCCTGTGTGACGCGCGCGAATTCTTCTTCGAGCGGGGTTACACTGGCGGGATCCGGCTCCATCGCCGGCTTGGAAGCCGCATATTTCTGCGCGGCATAAAGCGAACGGACGTCCATTCTGGTCACCTTTCACTGGTTGCGGTTGGGGGGTTAACGGCGGAGCAGATCCATCAACGAGCTCGACATCTCGCGGGTCTGTTCAAACATCTTCAGGTTGGCCTCGTAGGACCGCTGCGCTTCGCGTGCGTCGGCGATTTCGATCATCAGATCGACGCTGGATCCTTTGTAGTTGCCGTTTGCATTGGCCAGCGGATGGCCCGGATCGTGAATGTCGGGGAGTTCTTCGCGCGACAGGTTGACGTCACCGGGCTGCACCGAAGACAGACCATTGCTGCCTGACACGGAATCAAAGGCCATGGTCTTGCGGCGATAGCCCGGCGTGTCGACGTTCGCGATGTTTTCAGACACGACGCGCAGCCGCGCGGCCTGACTTTTCAAACCGCTGGAGGTCACGGATAGGGCGTCAGAGAATGCGCTCATGGCTATGCTCCTTTAATTGCGGCCAAGACTGGCGCGGATAATTCCAAGATTGCTGCGATAGATGGCCAAGGCGCGGTCATGTTGGCGCTTGGCCCCGACGGCAAAGACCATCTCCTCCTCCAAAGAAACGGTGTTGCCATTGGGATCGACGGCGGCATGCCGCTCTATGGTGTCCACCGTACCTTCGGTCGATCCGTTCAGGTGACCAGCGCGGGTTGCGCGCTGCCCCATCATCGAAGACCGCAGGGTCGTAGAAAATTCGGGCACGGCTTTGGCGCGGTAACCCGGTGTATCTGCATTTGCGATATTCTGCGCGCTCATCGCCTGCTGCATGCCAGCATGCCGCGCCATCGCCATCGCCGTTCTGAAGACGTCCAAATTCTGGAACATCGGGGCTTCTCCCTCGATTGCCTAAATCAAGGCTTAACCGTGATTCCTTTAGAAACGGTTTGCAGAGGCTGAACGGAGCGCACGATGGAAGATGATATCTCAGGGCTGCGGACACGGATTTCGCAAATGCAGCCGGTCCGTGCCGTCGGGCGTGTTCAGGCGGTCGACGGGACGACGATCTGGGTCCGCGGTCTGGCCCAGACTGCGGCAATCGGGGACCGTCTGCGCCTTTTGCATGGACATAACGTCTTGGGTGGCGAGGTGCTGCGCATCAAGGATGATCTTGTCGCGATGCTGCCCGATGAAGTCGCAGAGGGCGTGTCCCGCGGTGATCGTGTGGCCTTGCTCGGCGCGCCAACATTGGCCCCCTGCGATTCCTGGGTCGGGCGGGTCATAGATGCCTATGGCCGCCCGTTGGATGGCGCGCCGCTTGCGCCCGGCGACAAGGGCCGACCGTTCCGCGCAAGCCCCCCGCCAGCCGCCTCGCGCCGTCGATTGGGCGGACGGCTTGGCACTGGGCTGGCCGTGTTCGACACGCTTCTGCCGATCGTCCAAGGTCAGAGGATTGGTCTGTTTGCAGGGTCCGGCGTTGGGAAATCACGGCTGTTGGCCCAGTTTGCCCGAGGCATGGAGGCGGATATCGTTGTGCTGGCGCTGGTGGGCGAACGAGGCAGAGAGGTTCTTGATTTTGTGACCCAAGTGCTCGGCCCCGAAGGCATGGCGCGCAGTGTGGTCGTGGCCGCGACCTCGGATCGCTCACCTCTGGAACGCAGGCGCTGCCCTTTGGCGGCGATGACGATTGCCGAACACTTCCGCGATCAGGGCAAACATGTGTTGTACTTGGCGGATTCAATCACACGCTTTGCCGAAGCGCATCGCGAGGTCGCGATAGCTTCTGGCGAATTGCCTGCTTTGCGCGGCCATCCCCCATCGGTTGCCCATCAAATCATGCGACTGGCCGAACGGGCCGGCCCGGGCATGCAAGGTGCGGGTGATATTACCGCCGTGTTCAGCGTTCTGGTCGCAGGTTCGGATATGGAGGAACCCATCGCAGACATCTTGCGCGGGGTTCTGGACGGGCATGTGGTTTTGGACCGCCAGATTGCCGAGCGCGGTCGCTTTCCCGCGATAGATTTGCTCCGGTCGGTTTCACGAAGCCTGCCGGATGCCGCGTCGGATGAAGAAAACGAGCTTATAGCGGGTGTACGGATGCTGATGGGGGCCTATGCACGATCTGAAACCATGATCCGTGCCGGTCTTTACAAAGAAGGCGAAGATCCTCTTCTGGATCAAGCCGTCAGGGTATGGAGCGAGTTGGATGGGTTTCTGGCAGATGCATCGCCAAATGGTCCCGCAGAGGCATTTCAAAAGCTCGCTCTGCTCTTGCGGCGGTCGCATAACACGGCGCCACGAAAGTCGAGGTCGGGTCTCACGGCCAGCAGATGACAAATGCCAAGAAGGTGAGCGTACGCAGACAAAAGGACCCTCGCGTATCTGTCGTATCGTGTCTTTTCACGCCGCCAGTCTTCGGATGAGATGGAGGACCGCATGATCGACCCCCTGAAATTCGGACACTGACGTAAGCTAAGATTTGCCGTCTGCTGATCTTCGACGAGGAGGTGATCAGAGATGTCGAAACGGAAGAACCGCAGTCTCGAGTTCAGGGCCTAAGTTGCTTTGGAAACTTTTAAGGGCGAGCGCACTGTGGCTGAACGGACCGGCCAGTTTGGCGTCCACCCCACCATGATCCACAGATGGAACCGTGCGTTGCTTGAAGGGGCATCCGGCGTGTTTGAGCGTGGTGGCAAGAAGGCCCTAGAAAGAGACGAAGAGCAGATGAAAGAGCTGCACGCCAAAGGGCGAGACAGCGATGGACTTGGTGCTCATGCGCCAAAATTATGTACAATTTCCCGAGACACCGTTCTATGGCGTTTGTCAAATGACCTGGCACCTACTCAATGAAGATCATCTACTGCCCGGCAGGGTATTGCGCAGCAAATTCCCCGAGAGGGTGGTGAACGAGAAGCGCATCCGTCGACTGATGCGGCGGATAGGTTTGATGCCGATTTACCAAAACCCAATACCAGCAAGGCGGCGAAAGGGCACAGACCCTATCCCTATCTGCGTCGTGGTTTGCGGGTTGACCGCCCCAATCTGGTATGGGCCGCCGACATCGCTGTTTGCCGATGCGTTAGGGGTTCCTATATCTGGTCGCCATCATGGGCTGGCATACCCCTAAAGTGTTGGCCTGGCGCATCTCGAACACGTTGGAGGCGGACTTCCGCGTAGAAATACTGAATGAGGCCATCGCCAGGTTTGGCCCGCCCGAGATCATGAACACCGATCAGGGCAGCCAGTTCACCAGTATGGATTGGGCTGCGTTTCTACGCGCCCACAAACCGGAACATTCGATGAGCAGGGGAGGGAACTGCCATGATACTGCCGTTGCAGAGAGCCTCTTCAACCTGCTCAAGCGCGAGCGGATCCGGCGGCGGACATACCGCACACGTGCAGAAGCAAGGCAGGATGTGTTCGACTCCATCGAAATGTTCTAGAATCCGAAACGCAAGCACGCGCATAACGGCATGCTGTCGCCGATAGAGTTCGAACGGCAACAAAAACTGAACAACCAAGGCGTCTAAGAGACGCGGGGCTATTCAGAGCGAACAGCGGCAAACTGGTTGAATTTTCAGCACAACCCCGCACCTTTCGCAGCCGGGTCCTGCGTTCAGGTTTATCTGGCTACCTTACACCGAGCCTCACCAGTCCAATTTTAGCTTAAATGCTACCGAGCCAACTCGTTCGCTTTAGCACTAAGTTAGCATTCAGGAGCTTAGGTAGCAGCGCACCTGCCACAGGTGGCGCAGCTCGGTTGAACGCCAGTCTGCACGCGTCAGAAAGACATCAGAGATGCCGTTCGCGGCCAAAGCAACCGGCGTAAAACGCCTTATGAACAGCAAGGACAAAACATGTCTAGCATCCTGACGAATAATGGCGCCATGGTGGCGCTGCAGACCTTGAAAACGATCAACTCACGTCTCGCGGAAACGCAACAGGAAATCTCTACCGGGAAGTCCGTGGCTACCGCAAAAGATAATTCTGCAGTATGGGCTATCTCCAAAGTAATGGAGGCAGACGTCAAAGGCTTTCAGGCGATTTCGGATAGCTTGAACCTTGGCCAGTCGACCGTAGCTGTTGCTCGGCAAGCAGCCGAAACCGTCTCAGAGCTTTTGACCGATATCAAAGGCAAAATCGTATCGGCCCAAGAAGAGAATGTGGACCGAGAGAAAATTCAGGCAGATATTTCTGCCTTACGTGACCAGATTTCCGCGGTCGTAGGCGCCGCACAGTTTAACGGCCTGAACCTGCTTTCCAATGTGTCTTTGACCATTGGATCCGGGGAAATTAATATCCTCTCCTCTCTAGACCGGTCAGGAGATGGCGTTTCCGCGTCCGACATTACAGTTAGAAAACAAGACCTTTCTTTCCAGGAACAAGTTTTGGGCACAACTGCGGTTGCGACGCTGGCAGATTATGTAACGGGCACCCCCGCAGCGATAACCGGCGCTGACACAAGCGCCGCTCGCACACTGACGTTTATGGGCGGTGTTGTGGAAGCCGGTATTGGGTATCAGGTGACCCTGAGCACACCAGTCGGAAACGCTAGTGTGGGTGATGGTGGCGGTGACTTCTCGCCATCCGCCGGTGTCTATGAATACGTGGCACGCGACGGTGATACGGCTCAAGATGTAGCAACTGAGTTGGCCAAGCTTATCAACAACGGCCAGGCCGATACGGTAACCGCATCGGTGAATTCCGCGAATGCGGCTGGTGACACAGGGCTTGAATTTTCTTTCACCGATTCGACGGATGGTGTGACATTTGCATTTGCCGCGTATCAATCGACTGATGCGGTCGTCGGCGGTGGGCTTTCCCAACTTGCGAACATTGACGTGACGTCCCAGGACGGTGCCGATTCCGCCTTACTTGCGGTTGAGGGCTTGATTGATGTCGCGATCGACGCTGGCGCTGCGTTTGGTTCTGGTCAAGGGAGGATCGAGACGCAGCTAGACTTTGTATCAGGGCTTACCGACGCTTTGAAGTCGGGTATTGGTACATTAGTCGATGCCGACATGGAAGAAGCTTCGGCGCGTCTGCAGGCTATTCAGGTACAGCAACAGCTAGGTGTTCAAGCGCTTTCGATTGCAAATCAGGCCCCACAGTCGCTTCTGTCTCTGTTCCAATAAGGTAAGTCTTCAGGGGGCCACTAAAGTGGCCCCTATCCCACCCTAACAAATTGCCAACCGAAGGTTTTCCCGTGAACGCTCAATCTCAAGCGCTTAAGGCTTATGCTCAGAATGCCAAAACCACGCAGACACCTCGGGGTACTGAGTACGACCTATTTGCCCGTGTCACCTATCGGATAAAACATGCCGCAGAGGGTGGACCTTTGGACTATCCGAAACTCGTCAAAGCTCTTTCCGACAATCAGAAGCTTTGGACTGCGTTAGCTATCGACGTTGCTGATGAGCGGAACCAGCTACCGCAGAACTTACGTGCGCAGATATTCTATCTATCAGAATTTGTCCAACAACAGACATCTAAAGTACTGACGCGCAAAGGCAGAATAACTCCACTCCTTGAGGTGAATTCAGCCATTCTAAAGGGACTAAGCAGGCAAGGATCTAAAACATGAGTGGACTGGTTCTAAAACTTGGACCCCGGGAGAGGGTCCTGATCAACGGTGCAGTGATTGAAAATGGTGACAAGCGGAGTAGGCTTTCTATTGTCACGCCAAATGCGAACGTACTCCGCCTTCGCGACGCCATCCATCCGGACGAAGCTAAGACGCCAATTCGACGTCTTTGTTACAATGCCCAGCTCATCCTAACTGGAGATTTGGATCCGGACAGTGCCAAATCTAATCTACTTCCTCGGATAGAGGAGATAAGCCATATTCTTGTTGATCCTGATAGCCGTCGACTACTAACGCAGGCAACAGAATATCTACTGCATGATCAGTTTTATCAATGCCTAAAATCGCTTCGCGCGCTCATTCCGCGTGAAGATAGAATTTTAGCAAGGGGGAAAAATATACTATGATCACCCCAATGATTCCAGCAACTGGTTTGATCGGTTGGAAATTGCTACAAAACACTATTACTGATCAGCGGAATGCATTCAATTCCAGCACTACGATAGCGCGCGATACAAAGTATTTTCAGGATAAAATTTCGGAGATATCTTCAGGCGAAGAATTGGTGGAGGATCGTGCGCTTCTGCGTGTTGCTCTGACTGCGTTTGGTCTAGGAGATGAAATAAATAATACATATCTTTTGAAGACGGTTTTGCAAGAGGGTACCCAAGACGAAAACTCACTTGCAAACAGGCTTGGTGATAGTCGTTATATCGCCTTAGCAGATGCATTCAATTTTGAGAATATAGAAGATACACCCGTTAAAAATGACGGGTTCGCCGATGAAATTATTGAGGGTTACAGAAACACCATTTTATCAGACCTCTCCGACCTACTCGCGACTGATGAATATGTTAACAATCCGGTTGCCGCTGCCACATTGCGAACGAGTGCTTTGGAAGCAATGGAAGAGAAAGTTTCCTATTTTCAAAGCAATATATCTGAAGCGATTACCGCAGACAAACTTCTCGAAGATAAAGACCTGCTGAAAGTGGCCTTGGCGGCTTTTGGCGTCGAGGAACGACTGAATTCCACAAGTATAATCAAAAGAGCCCTTCTCGAAGACCCTGCCGATGATAATTCTTTGGTGAACCTTATTGGCGATAGCGGTCTAGCCAAGCTGTCCGAAAAATTTGGGTATTATTTACCCGGTGATCGAAAGAATCAAAATGACGAATTTTCGACGAACATAGTTGAAAGCTATCGATGGCAACTATTTGAAAATGAAGTATATAATATTGATCCATCAATCGGAACCGCCCTTAGTTTTCAGCGCGGCGCCCCGGCATTGGCCGCTTTGGAAGGTAGTGACAACACCAAATGGTATAGTGTGCTCGGCGATACGATGATGAGAGAGGTGTTCGAAACTGCCCTTGGCCTGCCGGAAGGGTTCAGTCAGATAGACATAGACAAACAACTAACAATTATAAAGGAAAAATCAGAAGATAAGTTCGGAATCGTGTCATTTTCAGATATTGAAGACCCACGCAACCTAGACAAAATAATTCGATTATATCTGCTTCAGAATGAAGTTCAATCGAATAACTCTTTGGGATCTCACCAAGTAGCTTTGACACTCCTCTCATCAGTCAATTCCTAGGTGTTTTATCCCAGGGTTTGATGGTGTGATCCTGACGTTAGAATGGAAAGAAGCCTTATGGGTGACCTTCCCCCTGCCGGTCCCTCATTCATAACAAGAGTCTGCAGGTTGGTGCTGTGCTACCGGAAGTGTCCCCGCTTGGGGTTAGATTTTCCGCCGTTTTATCACACAGACGGGCTGGATGCGTCTGGCAATTTCATGAGCGCCGCTGGGACGTTGTTCCCGATTGCGCTGTGCGGTCTTTCTTCGTTGTAGTCTCTACGCCAAGCCTCCAACTTTTCGGCCGTATCTTCAAGGCCCATGAACCAATGAGCGTTCAGGCATTCGGACCGGAGCTTGCCTTTGAACGCTTCGATGTAGGCATTATCGGTCGGCTTTCCCGGCCTTGAGAAGTCGAGCGTGACGTTCCGTTGGTAAGCCCAAAGGTCCATGTCACGAGAGACAAATTCGCTGCCATTATCGACCCTAATGGTCTTGGGATAGCCGGTCTTGCGGCAGACACGGTCCAAAGTCGCGACGACATCTTCGCCCTTGTAGCTGAACCGGGCGTCCAGCACGGGAACGTAGCGGGAGAATGTGTCGACGACTGTCAGGATGCGTATCTTGCGACCTGTGGCCAGCTGATCATGCACGAAGTCCATTGCCCAAACATCATTCGGATTCACGGCCTCTTTGCGGTCTTCGCGAAGCTTTGCCTTCACACGGCGTTTTGGGGTTTTATTGCGCAACTGCATGCCCAACTCCTTGTAAACACGATACGTCTTCTTCGCGTTGATCTCCCATCCCTCCCGGAGCAGAAGCACATGGACGC
Organism: Sagittula sp. SSi028; assembly: GCF_048553715.1. Lineage (NCBI taxonomy): Bacteria > Pseudomonadati > Pseudomonadota > Alphaproteobacteria > Rhodobacterales > Roseobacteraceae > Sagittula > Sagittula sp. SSi028. Next base: position 16,301 of record NZ_JBLZNC010000008.1, read on the forward strand.
GCCGATAGCCAAACCGCACACGTGTCTCACAAATTTCCTTGATCCGCTGTTCTAATGCGGCCTGGTCGCGTCGACGAAACTTGTACCGATATGTCCGCGGATCAAACCGGATAAGCCCACAGGCCCTCCGGATCGATACCCGCCAATCAGCTCTGATCTCGTCTTCCAGCTCACGCAGCTTTTTCAAATCCGTCGGCAACATCCCGGCGTACTTCTTCTTCCAATTGAAGTAAGTCGCCTGGCTGATCCCAGCCTTCCGACAAATCTCAGCAACAGGTGTTCCTTCGTCGCCCTGTTTGATGATGAACGCTTTCTGCGCGTCCGTGAATTTGGATGCTTTCATCGCAATCCGCTCCTCTCCCAGCCAAGAGAAATCTAGCGGAAAACTCTAGCCAGAAACGAGGACGTTTTCAGGGCTCACAGCACAGACGAGGCCACGGACCTGCCATACCCGGTTCGGGAGATGGAAACAATTTACCTTAGCCAAATCGCGCGGCTCACCGAGGTGATCGAACGGATAGCGGACGAACTCGAGACGGCATCGAAGACAGATGCACAGCTGCGAAGATTGTGTACCATACCCGGGATCGGCCCGGTCACCGCTGGCGCGGTCTCGGCGTTCGCCCGGGACCTCGACACATTTGATAGCGGGCGAAACTTGTTCGTCGGGAAAACTGTCCCCCAGACAGTTTTCTGACCCTCCTTACCGTGGCTCGGCTTGGTCCCCCGGCAGAGGTCTACCGGGGGCAAGATCAAGCTGGGTTCGGTCGAGCCAAAATGGGCCAGACCGACATCCGCCGCCTTCTGATTGTTGGCGCGTCGTGCCGTAGGCACGCCTTCGGCGTGACGAGCGTGATCCGCCGGGTGGTTCGCAAGGGCGGCAGTGCGAACCGCTGGCTGGCCGCGCTGGTGGCGCGCAAGCCCAGGATGGTCGCGGTGTCGACCGTCGGGCTCGAACCGATGGCGCCGTCGCCGGTCGACCGTTGGCGAACAACCCTCTCGGGCCATGCCTTCGGCATGCCCTGCCGGGCAGTGAATGGCTCGCATGATCTGGGCCCTGACAACGAAGAAAGAGGATTATCGAATGGCGTGATCTGACCCCGAGCAGGGTCTGGACACGGCATGGCCGCAAGGCCGGGGTGAGCGATCGACGAGGAGTAGGCGACAAGGACTTCGAAGTTCAAGGCGGGAGATTCAGTCCCGGGGCTCGAGCGCTTGCAGCTCTCTGAACCGATGTGAACCCAGCCTTCCGAACAGCATGACCCACCCGTGGCGTCATGGAAGGCCACGCTCAGAGGCCTGACACACGTCCGATCGAAGACCCCGCCGACGAACCGAAGATATTGCTTGCCAAACAGGGGGCATCCACACACGTCCCGGGTTTGCCGGAGGCTGATTTTCGTTAGTTACGCGGCCATGTCTTCAGTTTCCAGAGCCGTGAGCTACCCCCCAGAATTCGGACACTGACGTAAGTTGCAATTTGTTGTGTGCTGATCTTCAACACGTAGGAGATCAGGAATGTCGAAACGGAAGCAACATCACCCCGAGTTTAAGGCCAAGGTTGCGTTAGAGGTGCTGAAGGGCGAGGAGACGGTCAGCGAGTTGGCCAGTCGGTTTGGGGTGCATCCCACCATGATCCATCAATGGAAGGGGGCCCTTCTTGAAGGCGCGTCCGGCGTATTTGAGCGCGGCGGCCGGCAGGCAGCGGAAGTTGATGAAGAGCAGGTCAAAGACCTGCACGCCGAGATTGGGGAGTTGGCCGTCGCCAACGATTTTCTGGCAAGAAAGCTCAAACCCTAGACCGGCAAGTGAGGTGCAAGATGATTGAGCCAAACCTGCCAGGTCTTTCGGTTAGCAAGCAATGCGCGTTGCTGTCGATCTCACGGTCGTCGGTTTACTACGAGCCGAAAGGCGAGAGCCAAATGAATCTTGATCCGATGCGCCAGATGACATGGCAACTGCGGAATGGCGACTACCTCGTCAACGAGAAGCGGATCAGACGCCTGATGCGGCTGATGGGCTTTATTCCGATCTACCAAAAGCCAAACACGAGCAAAGCTGCTAAGGGGCATAAGATCTACCCCTACCTGCTGCGCGGGCTGCGTGTGGATCGGCCCAATCAGGTTTGGTGCGCTGACATCACCTATTTGCCGATGCGGCGCGGCTTCCTGTATCTGGTCGCCATCATGGACTGGCACACGCGCAAGGTGCTGGCGTGGCGTATCTCGAACACATTGGAAGCCGGGTTTTGCGTTGATGCCCTGAATGAGGCCATTCACAAGTTCGGCCCACCAGAGATTATGAACACCGACCATGGCAGCCAGTTCACGTCGTTTGTCTGGACCGACCGACTGCGTCGATCCAGTGTGCGTATCTCCATGGATGAAAAGGGTCGGTTCCTCGACAACATCTTTGTCGAGCGGCTGTGGCGTTCACTAAAGTATGAATGCGTCTACTTGCATGCATGGGACACCGGATCAGATGCCAAGGCGGGCGTCAGGAAATGGATCGAGTTCTACAATCACAAACGCACACATTCCGCCCTTGGCGGCAAACCACCCGCTGTGATCTATTGGCAGCGAAATGAAACAACCACCCCCGATCAGCAGGTGCAAAGAGTAGCTTAATTTACGCTAGAACCTGTCCAATAAATGGGGAGCAGCTCAGGTTCTCCTCAGCCATGGCCTTCATCGCGCTGATCAGGCTGGCGTCCATACCGCCGTACTTCGCACGCTTTTTGTACAGTGTCGCGCTGCCCATCCCGTGCTCGCGGCAAAGCTCGGCTGCTGGCAGGCCGCCTTCCATCTGGCGCAGCACGCCCCCTCTCGGGCCATTCCTTCGGAATGCCCTGCCGGGCAGTGCATGATCTGGGCCTCGGTAAAACCTGTCTTCTTCATCGGAATCTCCTCGTTCGTCCTGCCGAGAAAATTCTACTTCCGCATCCCCCTAGATCGGGGGGATTACCTCCCCGACGTCCAGATCATCAGCCACCTGCCTACACGTCAGCCCGCTTTTCAGCGCTATGCGCACCGCATCTTGTCGGAATTCGTCAGTCCGTTTCAGTCCCATAGTCCGTCTACTTTGCTGCAGTAAATGCTCTCAAGGAAGCGGCATTAAGCCGCGAAAGCTGGAGGTCATTGCTGCGCAATGCCCTGCCGGGTAGTGGACGCGACATACCTCAAGGCCCATCGAATCACGAACAGCACGGGCGCCAACAAGGGGCGTGGGCTCCTGATCGGTCGGAGCAAGGGTGGCATGAACACCAAACTGCACGCCGTTTGCGACAGCTAGGGATGCCCGTTGAACCTGTTCGTGACCGCAGGACAGGGCAACGATTACATCGGCGCACGAGCGTTGTTAAGCAGCCTGCCAGATGTCAATTGGCTACTTGGTGATCGCGGATACGATGCCGATTGGTTCCGAGAAGCGTTGCAAGCCGAAGGGATACGCGCTTGTATTCCTGGCCGGAAGCAACGCAAGAGCGTGGTCAGATACGGCAAGCGCCGGTATAAACGCCGCAACCGGATCGAGATAATGTTCGGCAGGCTCAAGGATTCGCGGTGAGTGGCGACCCATTACAATCGGTGCCCGAGGGTCTTTCTCTCAGCCATCGCCCTCGCGGCTCTCGTCATCTACTGGCTAATAGTCCTGATCCTCGTCAATTCACTATGCTCTCAGAGTTATGGAGGTTTTAGGAACATTATTAAATGAAACCATCATTCCCCGGGCATCGTATGTATTTGTGGTTCTGGCGGTGGAAGTTTTAAGTTGCATCCGGGATATAACTGCGCGCATCCCAGCTAAAGATTCATTGAACAATATGTGGTTTCTTTTCATTTTTTCTCGAACCTCCTCAATCACTTCTGCATCTTCATTGGTAAGCGAGAGGGCGCTCAAAAAGCTCTGTTTTTCCTGATGAATATCGCATAGCTTTTCGAACTCCCCTCGGATAAGAGCTTGGTGCTCAAGTTCAACAAGTTGTCTCAATTTTTTAAGCTTTGGCATAGGATCACCCTCTTCGTTTAAGAGTTTCAAAAATGTTCTCGGCTAATCCTATGCCACCTTTTTCTGCAATCATTTTCGCTTGTTCCAAGGCCAAGTATGAAGCGAATTGTTCCTCTCCTACGCCCCCGCCCGTAACAGATGGTTGTTGACCCAGGCCGGCGGCGGTAAACATTTCGGCAAGAAATCTCGCTTCAAGATTAATTGCTGCTGATCTGAGGGGGGAAGACGGTCGATGAGCAGAAAATTCTGGTAATTTGTATACATCCATTTGGCGCCCTTTCAGCGTAGCTGTGGGGTAGTAATACTGACAGACAGTAAAGAAATAGTAATAGTTTTTGTCTACTCCGACCCGGGAAGGAAATCCGGGAGTAGACATGTTGAACTACCCAAATATTTTTCTAGGCTCAACTTCCACGAGCAGCCTGCCTAAACTCGATGAAAATCGTATGATTGATCATGTATTTGGGGATACGTTCATAGTTGAAGTGGAACGAGACCAGGGTGAACACGAAGAACTAAAGTCAGTGGTTTCCCCCATGGAACTTAATCAGAATCATAATGACGATCACAGGTACACAAAAAATTCATGGTGTGAGGAGAGTACATCTCAAAAAACTTATAATGTACTTTCTGAAAGTCAACCATTGGGCGCAAGGAAAGAGGGGTTGAACGGCCCTGCACTCTCCGAAACACCCCAAAGCAGTAACGCAGAATATATGGATACGGGACCGGAGCGGGAATATGATATCTCCGGCGTGCGTTTCCCTATCGAATTTATCAATGACTTTCAGGTTAACACGATTGTAAATACGGAACAGAGTGAAAATTCCGTCAATATGACTTCTAGACTTGTAGAACGGGCTGTGCCCAAGGAGTCTAGGACGGAACGGCCCAAAATAAGCTTGGCAACTTCCGTCAGGTCGGGTGAAATGTCTTTTGAAGAGGTAGAGGTTCCGAACCAAGAAAATAGCGTCTCGATAAACGATATTATCTCGTTCGAAGTGGTGAGACTTTTAGATAACGTAGGCAGTATTGACGACCTTGCCCTCAATATCGAAAAGTCATTTCCAGTTCAATCAGCGTTTTCCGATCAACGTTTTCGATCTACTAGGCCGGTTGAAAGCGTTGGCAGCGGTAACATTGGTGGTGGTGCCGCATTTTTTCATTCTTTAAGTCAGGAGGATCCTAGTAATGATGTGAGTGATCGGAAACTTTATCCTCAAGGCGGCAATGTTGGAAAAACTTTTTTGGTAGAGGATGTTATTCCAGCAGGCCGGGAATTTAAGTCTGTCTTTTCCATTGAAAATATGGGGGTGGGTATTTCTGAGAAAGTTAGCTTTCCCGAAGACACGCTAGATTCCGCAGTGTCCTACGGCATCAAAACAAAAAGGTATGTGTCTGAAAATAATGCGGATACTCCGGGAAAGGTATATTTCTCTCACCACGAAAGTGAATATCTGCCCGTGCAAGATCTTCCTATACCGCCAAGGTTAGATGGGCGGGCGAAAGCGTTGCTAAGTGATAAACTGCTTTCCCCGGAATCTATTTCGGAAACTCTACAATGGGATAGTAGTGACGTTGAGAGAAAAACTGCGGCTGAATCGTTGTTTTCTAAAGAGAGGGCGTTTCCAAGTGAAGTGTTTGATTTAGGGAGCCGAAAGGATGACGGCGAACTACACCGTGATTGTCCATTAGTTTCTAGTGTTGCCGTGAACAAGAAAATTCCGATTTTCGAGGATTTTGAGAATCTTGGTGTGGCAATTGGTTACACCCACAAAGAGCGTGCCAATTTTCTAAAAGATAAAAATGCCATCGGGTCCCTTTTGGTGGATGTTTCGGGTCCGGTTCTGGGTAATCGAAAGGGAGAAGGTGGTGGTGTTGCGCTTCAGAGAAAGCTCCCACTAGAGTTTGATGATGATAGTACTCCAGACAAAGCGACACATCCTCTTCAGGTGGATACGGATAGTGATTCGATCCAAAAAAGTTCCGCCCGGGAATTTAAGAATAGTTCTCAGGACAAACTGGCTTTTAAAAATGAAGGTCGAGTGTTTGAACAGGGGGAAATCCTAGTCGCAGATTTTGAATATACCGGACTGATCGAATCGAGTGGACCATCTTCGAAAGATGGCAATATCACCAATCAAACTGCCTTAATTTATCGACCAACCACGGTGCAGAGTAACGTTATATTGAGCAATAACTTGTACCAAATCGCCGAGACAGCAACGCGGATATCCGAAGGCGCTGTGGAGCTAAAATTGTACCCGGAGGAACTGGGCCGTGTCCGAATGTTTTTGGTAAGCGGTGAGGCGGGGCTTACGGTGAATATTCTGGCAGATAGACCAGAAACACTCGAATTGTTGCGGCGCAATGCCGATGAACTGGCACGGCATTTGGCAGATGCCGGGTTTGAGGGGGCAGGGTTCTCCTTCGGTCAGGACCATCGCGAAGATGAAAGCCAACATTCCTCCGTTGCCATCTCGTCTGGTTCTGACGAAGCGGGAGAAGGGCTAATAGACAATTCAACCCTAGTATCCCCCGATGCTGGTTTAGATTTAAGAATGTAAGGATCAAAAATGTTGTCAGGAATTAACACTGCTGCAACAACTCAGACTGTTCAACAGGCGGCTGCACAGACGCAAGCGGCCGAGACCGTTCTTAGCTCGGACTTTGAAACATTTTTAAAGATGCTAACGGTCCAAGTCCAGAATCAGGACCCTTTGAACCCGGTTGACTCTACTGAGTATGCAACACAATTGGCGACTTTCTCGTCAGTGGAACAACAGGTTTTGACCAACGACTTACTTAGGAACCTGGGCGCAACGCTCGGCGGCAATGCTTTGGGCGAAGCAAGCCGCTGGATCGGGATGGAAGGCTTGGTTCGCGCGCCTGTGGCGTTTGCGGGGCAGCCCGTTTATGTCAGACCCGACTATGCGATTGGTTCAGATCGTGCAGAGTTGGTTGTGCGAACCTCGGACGGGACGGAGGCAATCCGATACGATTTGTCCGTGAACGAGGAAAGCATCGTTTGGGGTGGCTACCTGGATGATGGCAGCCAGATGCCGAGTGGGATCTATAGCTTCCATGTGGAGAGTTATGACGGCGACACGTTGATCGGTACAAGCATGGCGCAGGTTTACAGCCGTATCGATGAAGTCCGAAACGACAACGGCACGATTATGGTTCAACTGTCCGACGGCACGGAAATCAGGTCCGACGAGATTGGCGGTTTGCGATCACCGGCGGTGTAACCTTACATTAAATGGGGCGCGGTGAGAGTGACGAGAACACCGATTGCCGCTCCCACGCTGGTCCATACGGCACGTGACACCCAGCGGCGTGCTGGGAATGCCGGTGGGGGCGAGGCTTGTTTTATCAAGGCGGCCTCTACCAGTCCGGGAAGGCGTGGTCCGAAGCGGGCCATCACACGTGCGGTTTTCACAAGATCTGACACCGCGGCTTTCGGCCCGATCGATTGCTTGATGTAGTCTTCCACCACCGGCTGGGCAGTCTTCCAAATGTTCATGTGCGGATCAAGCGAGCGCGCGACACCTTCGACGACCACCATGGTCCGTTGAAGAAGAATCAATTCGGTCCGGGTTTCCATGCCAAATCGTTCTGTCACCTCGAACAGATAAGCGAGGAGTTTACCCATGGAAATGCGGGTCGCATCCATACCGAAGATAGGCTCTCCTACTGCGCGAAGGGCGCGCGCAAATTCGTCCTTGTCGCGGTCGGCCGGGACATAACCAGCCTCGAAATGGACCTCGGCCACGCGCTTATAGTCGCGACGGATGAACCCATACAGGATTTCGGCATACACGCGGCGGGTGTATTCATCGATATGACCCATGATTCCAAAATCATAGGCGATAATGTTGCCATTCGGCGCGACCTTCAGATTGCCCTGATGCATATCCGCATGAAAAAATCCGTCGCGCAAAGCGTGGTTCAGAAAGAGCTGCAAAACCCGTTCAGACAGGGCGGGGCGGTTATGTCCTGCAGCGTCTAAGGCTGCATTGTCGCCCAACGGTTCACCCGCGGCCCAAGTCATCGTCATGACTTTACGACCGGACAGCATCCAATTGATCCGAGGCAGCTCAAAACCGGCGTCGTTCACGGTGTTGGCTTGGAATTCGCTCGCAGCCGAGGCCTCTAGTCGCAGATCCAGCTCACCCATAACGACGCCTTCGAAATGGGCGATGACATCACGGGGCTTCAGGCGGCGTGACGCCGGGGACAGGGTCTCGATCAAAGCGGCCGCGAACCAGAACGCGTCAATGTCCCTGCGAAAGGCGCGTTCGATGCCGGGGCGCAGCACTTTGACGGCGACATCTTCACCGGTCTCGCGCAGTTTTGCGCGATGCACCTGAGCGATGGACGCCGCTGCAACAGGGGCGCTGAATTCGGAGAACACTTCCTCGACCGGAGTGCCGAGTTCCTCCCGAATTTGCCGGTGGGCGTCTTCGATGGAGAAGGGGGGTAGTTTGTCCTGAAGCACACGCAACTGCGTTGCCATTTCCGCGCCGACGACATCGGGCCGTGTAGATAAAATTTGGCCGAATTTTATGTACGCAGGCCCCAACGCCTGAATTGCGCGAACGGCGGGCGGCAGACTGGGGTCGCCTTTCTCGCCCAGCCAACGGAAAGGCCATGCCAATACCCGAGCGGCAATGCGGAGCGGCGCGGGTGCATCCAGCGCATCCAGCACGACGCCCATGGCGCCAGTCCGCTCAAAGGTGGCACCGGTGCGGATCAACCGCAGGATATTGTGCGGACCTCTCAAAGCTTCCAACCCGAATGCAAGCAGGCCACGCCCATTGTCAGGTTGCGATATTTCACATTCTCGAAACCGGCGTCACGCACCATGGACAAAAACGTCTCTTGATCGGGAAATTTGCGGATGCTTTCGACCAGGTACTGATAGGAATCTGCATCCCCCGCGATCATCTGGCCCATCTTCGGAATGATGTTGAAAGAATACAGATCGTAGGCCCATTGCATCAAATCGTTCGGAATTTGCGAAAACTCCAGAACCATCAACCGCCCACCGGGTTTGAGCACGCGGAACGCTTCGTTCAGGGCTTCTTGGGGCCGCGTCACGTTACGAATACCGAAAGAAATCGTATAAACGTCAAAGGTGTTGTCGGCGAAGGGGAGTTTCATCGCATCGCCCACAACCCAATCGAGGCTGTCGGCCATCGACGCAGCTTCGGCCCGTTTGCGCCCCTCGACCAGCATGGATTCGGTCAGGTCGAGCACGGTTGAATGGCCGCGACCGGCGCGGTCAAGAAACCGGAACGAAATGTCGCCCGTCCCGCCTGCGACATCAAGCAGCCGTTGCCCGGCCCGCGGCGCCAGCCAATCCATCATGGCGTCCTTCCAGATCCGGTGGATTCCGAAGGACATCGCATCGTTCATAACGTCATATTTTGACGCGACCGAGGTGAACACCCCCTGCACCCGTCCCGCCTTTTCCGATTCCGGCACGTCGGTGAAACCGAAATGTGTCGTCTTGTCAGAGTCTTGGGTCATTTGCGCCTTTCGGGGCCTCGATCTGGCCTTGTCGTTTCGCCTACTAGCGCCTTCTTATAGAGCGCCGCTGGCCCATGACAATGCGAAGGACCCCGCCAATGCCCGAATTGCCCGAAGTCGAGACAGTCCGTCGCGGTCTTGCCCCTGCAATGGAGGGGACCGTGATCGCTCAGGCGCGGGTCAATCGCCCGGATCTACGCTGGCCTTTTCCTGATCGCATGGCAGAGCGACTGACTGGCGCGCGGGTCCTGCAGCTTCGGCGACGGTCAAAGTATATCCTCGCGGATCTGGATCGTGGGGAAACGCTGCTTATCCATCTCGGCATGTCGGGGCGGATGCTTGTGTCGGGCGATCCGCTGGGTCAATTCGTGCACGATCATCCCGCGCCGGAGAAGCATGACCACGTGGTGTTCGATATGGCGAATGGCGCGCGGATCACATTCAACGATCCACGCCGTTTTGGCGCGATGGACCTGCTGGAGACATCCACAGCCGAAGCGCACCCGCTATTGGCGCAAATCGGACCGGAGCCTTTGGGCAACGGATTCACCGAATCTCATCTCGTGGATGCGTTGAAGACGCGCAATACACCCATAAAGTCCGCCTTGCTGGATCAAAAAACTGTCGCAGGTTTGGGCAACATATACGTTTGCGAGGCGTTGTTCCGTGCTGGAATCCATCCGGTGAGGCGTGCGCGCAACATATCGGCCAAACGCATCGCGACCTTGGTGCCCATCATCCGGACCGTTCTGGAAGACGCAATTGACGCTGGGGGATCTTCGCTAAAGGATTTCCGCCAAGCTGATGGAGAACTTGGATATTTTCAGCACAGCTTTGATGTTTACGGCCGCGAGGGTGAGCCCTGTCGCACCCCCGATTGCACCGCCACTGTGCAGCGCGTTGTACAATCAGGGCGTTCAAGTTTCTATTGCCCAAGTTGCCAAAGATAGGCTTGATCGGGGTGAACCAGATGTTAAGGCTTAGCGCCTGACGGAACCGGACGGAGCCCAAAGCCTATGGCCTATGAGACGATCATCGTCGAAGTAGAAGATCACGTCGCTACGATTAAACTGAATCGTCCCGACGCGTTGAACGCGCTCAACTCTCAGTTGCTGGGTGAGCTGAGCGCCGCCCTGGCGGAGGCGGACGCCAACGACAAAGTCCGCGCCATCATCATCACCGGATCGCAAAAGGCCTTTGCCGCCGGAGCCGACATCAAGGAAATGGCCGACAAGAGCTTTGTCGACATGTTCATGTCGGATTTCTTTGGCCGCGAGGGCAATGCCATCACCGCGACCCGCAAGCCTGTGATCGCCGCTGTGGCCGGTTACGCGCTGGGCGGCGGCTGCGAGCTTGCCATGATGTGTGATTTCATCATTGCAGCCGACAGCGCCAAATTCGGCCAGCCGGAAATTAACCTCGGCGTGATACCGGGACTTGGCGGGACTCAGCGCCTGACACGGTTCATCGGCAAATCCAAAGCGATGGATATGGTCCTGACGGGCCGTTTCATGGACGCCGAGGAGGCCGAACGCGCAGGGCTGGTCAGCCGCGTCGTGCCGGCCAAATCCCTAATGGAAGAGGCGCGCAGCGCAGCCGAGAAGATCTCCGAGAAATCCATGATCTCGCTGGTCACGGCGAAGGAACAGGTGAACATCGCCTACGAGACCACGCTCGCGCAGGGTCTGATGTCGGAGCGTCGCGCCTTTCATGCGCTGTTCAACACTGAAGATCAAAAAGAAGGCATGTCTGCCTTTTCGGAAAAGCGGACCGCGCAGTTCCGCGACCGCTGAGACCTGCGGGACGATTTCCAGAACCGGCCGTGGTCTTGCGCCTTGGCCGGTTTTTCTTTTCCGGCTTGCCGACCAGTGAACCTTCGGGTATAGGCAGCCGCCATACATGCGTGTGATGCCCGCTTAGGCAAGAATCGGTCCCGTTGGCGATAAACGGGTCTGCACCGGCATCTGCCGCGCAACCAAGTTTTGAACCGACATTGCTGAGCCGCTCAGCACCACAGACAAGGATCGATTATCATGGCAAACACTGCCCAGTCCAAAAAACGCGCACGTCAGTCCGAAAAGCGTTACGCCGTTAACAAAGCACGCCGTTCGCGTATCCGCACCTACCTGCGCAAGGTCGAAGAAGCGATCGCATCGGGCGACCAGTCCGCTGCTCAGGACGCTCTGAAAGCCGTTCAGCCCGAACTGATGCGCGGCGTGACCAAAGGCATCTTCCACAAGAACACCGCTTCCCGCAAAATGTCGCGTCTCGCGGCACGCGTGAAGGCGATGGCAGCCTGACCTGTCCAAAAGTCTAGTGTTGCGAAAGGGCGTCACCTCGGGTGGCGCCCTTTTTCGTTTTTACCAATGATTCAAGGCCTCTCGAAAAGGCCGGAGATTCTTTTCCGGGAATCACTGAGTCAAGTTTGAAGTTCAGTTGCCGCTGCCTGTGGATGATTGGTAATTTCACCAGGCGAGTCACATCGCGGATCGGGGGGACAAGGCTGCCGATTCCATCATCTGAACAGGGTGGTGGATTCAACTTGCCAGAGCGTAAATTCAGATGCTCTGCTTGGTGTTTTAGGGAGTACCCTGGCCTGTCCACAGTACACGAATTGGGCTGTCCGCCCACCGCTTCGTCGGGACAACGAGGCGGTAGGTTATCAGCTCCGGGGCCCTTGCCCTGTCGCACGTCTTTTCAGGCGTGGGGCTGGTTATTTCGTGCCGAAACGTTGTGACACGCGGCCGTGCGCATGCGGTCTACGGAACGAAACGAGGAATTTTTGGCGGATGACAAAAGAACAATGGGGCGCCCTCCAAGACCAGATCTGCAAGACGATCGGTCAGAACAATTTTAAAACATGGATCGAGCCTCTCCGCTTTCGTGGTATTAACGATGACGGTGTAATGACCCTGCAGGCCCCGACGAATTTTTTCGGGACCTACGTCTCTCAGAATTTTGGTGACATGCTGCTGGCGCAGGTGTCGACGGTGAACGGTTCCGTGCGCCGCCTGAACTTTCAGGTTGGTATCAACGACGACCCGCGCCCCGCGCCGAAAACAGAGGCCGTGTTGCCGCAAGCGGAAGAGCCTGCCGCACCTGCGACCACTGCCAAAGATCAGGCGTTGCCCGGTGCGCCGCTGGACATGCGTTTCACGTTTGACACTTTCGTTGTGGGCAAGCCGAACGAGCTGGCGCATGCCGCCGCAAAACGCGTGGCCGAGGGCGGGCCTGTCACGTTCAACCCGTTGTTCCTGTATGGCGGGGTTGGCTTGGGCAAAACCCACCTGATGCATGCCATCGCGTGGGAACTGTCCCAGCGCAATCCACATCTGACGGTGCTCTACCTGTCTGCCGAGCAGTTCATGTATCGCTTTGTACAGGCTTTGCGCGAACGCAAGATGATGGATTTCAAGGAGATGTTCCGCTCCGTCGACGTTTTGATGGTCGATGACGTGCAGTTCATCGCCGGCAAGGACAGCACGCAGGAAGAGTTCTTTCACACGTTCAACGCGCTTGTGGACCAGAACAAGCAGATCATCATCTCGGCGGATCGTGCGCCTGACGAGATCAAGGATCTGGAAAACCGTATCCGCAGCCGCCTGCAGTCGGGTCTTGTGGTCGATCTGCACCCGACGGATTACGAACTGCGTCTGGGCATCTTGCAGACCAAGGTCGATGTGTATCGCGGCATGCACCCCGGTCTGGAGATCGAGAATGGCGTGCTGGAATTCCTTGCGCATCGGATTTCCACAAATGTGCGCGTTCTCGAAGGGGCGTTGACCCGCTTGTTCGCCTTCGCGTCGCTGGTGGGCAAGCCGATCAATATGGACCTTGTGCAGGACAGTCTTGCGGATGTGTTGCGCGCCTCCGAGCGCAAGATCTCGATCGACGAGATCCAGCGCAAGGTGGCGGAGCATTACAACATTCGCCTGTCGGACATGATCGGCCCGAAGCGCGTGCGCAACTTTGCACGTCCGCGTCAGGTTGCCATGTATCTGTGCAAGCAACTGACATCGCGCAGCCTGCCTGAAATTGGCCGCCGGTTTGGCGGGCGCGATCACACCACGGTCATGCACGGTGTGAAACGCATCGAGGAACTGCGCCACGCGGACGGCCAGATCGACGAGGATGTCGAACTGCTGCGCCGCGCGCTGGAGGCCTGAGGTTAACAGCCTGAGCCTTTGAAACCACATCAAGGCCGTGCGGCGTGACATATGCGCCGCACGGCCTTGACGCTTCTGTAATTCCGTTCAACAAATCGCAAAACCGGCTTGGAGAGGCGTGCGCCGCACGCTAACGTGCATGTCCCGGTCTGGCGGAGAGGTGAGGGCGATGAAAATCAGCATGGAACGGGCGACGCTGCTGCGCGCCGTGGCACAAGCACAATCCGTCGTGGAACGGCGGAACACTATTCCGATCCTCGCGAATGTGTTGATCGAGGCCGAGGGTGAGACTGTCACCTTCCGCGCGACCGATCTGGATATCGAGGTTCTGGACAAGGCCGTCGCACAGGTCGAAAAAGCGGGCGGCACCACTGTCAGCGCCGTCACCCTGCACGAAATCGTGCGTAAACTGCCTGATGGGGCCTTGGTGAACCTGTCCGAGGAGCCGGGCTCTGGCCGGTTGACCGTGTCTGCGGGGCGGTCGAACTTTAACCTCGCGACCCTGCCGAAAGAAGATTTCCCGGTCATGGCGTCGAGTGAATACAGCTCGAACTTCACAGCCAAGGCCGAAGTTCTGCGCCGTCTGTTCGATAAATCGAAGTTCGCGATCTCGACCGAGGAAACCCGGTATTACCTGAACGGCGTCTACATGCATGTCGCAGATGGCGATGGCGGTCAGATGCTGCGCTGCGTGGCCACCGATGGTCACCGCCTTGCCCGGATTGATGCAGATTTGCCGGAGGGCGCCTCGGACATGCCGGGCGTGATCGTGCCGCGCAAAACTGTTGGCGAATTGCGCAAGCTGCTCGACGAGGATGATATGGACATCGCGGTATCGGTGTCCGAGACCAAGGTCCGCTTTGCGACGCCGGACATCACCCTGACGTCCAAGGTCATCGACGGCACCTTCCCCGACTACACGCGCGTGATTCCGCAGGGCAACACCCGCAAGCTCGAGGTCGACGCGACAGAATTTGCCAAGGCGGTCGACCGCGTTGCAACCGTTTCGTCGGAGCGCAGCCGTGCCGTCAAACTGGCGCTGGACGAGGATCGCCTTGTGTTGTCTGTGAACGCACCAGACAGCGGCGCCGCTGAAGAAGAGCTCGCCGTGGCGTATGGCGACGAGCGTCTGGAGATCGGGTTTAACGCCAAGTACCTGCTTGAAATCGCCAGCCAGGTGGACCGTGAAAACGCGGTCTTTCTGTTCAATTCCTCTGGTGATCCTACACTGATGCGCGAAGGGACCGACACGTCAGCGGTTTACGTCGTCATGCCGATGCGCGTCTGACCGCAAAACGATCGCCTGGCCGTTCCGGCGTGGAGGTATTTTTGCCAAGAAAAAGCCAAGAGTGCGGCGCATGTATCTGACGTCGCTTACTCTGTCGCATTTCAGGTCGCATAAACGGGCGGTGATCGAGGTCGATCATCGCCCTGTTGCCATTTGGGGGCCGAACGGGGCGGGCAAAACCAATTTGATCGAAGCTGTATCGCTGTTCTCTCCGGGGCGGGGATTGCGGCGGGCCTCGGCACTGGAGATGGCACGCCGGCCGGAAAGTCTGGGCTGGAAGATCAGTGGCGATCTGGTTGGCGTCGGCGGCGCGCATGAGGTCAGCTTTGTGTCCGAGGGTGGGGCAGCGCGTCAGGTGCGGATTGATGATAAGCCCGCCAGTCAGGTCGCCCTCGGGCGGTTGGCCCGAGCTGTTTGGCTGATCCCTTCGATGGACCGGCTGTGGATTGAAGGCGCAGACGGGCGGCGGCGGTTTCTGGATCGGCTGGCTTTGTCGTTTTTTCCTGATCATGCGCAGGTGTCTTTGGAATATGAAAAGGCGATGCGCGAACGCAATCGCCTGTTGAAAGATGCGGTGCGCGACGCGCATTGGTATGCAGCCTTGGAAAGCCGGATGGCGGAGGCGGGTGCGGCGATCCATTTGAACCGGAGGGCGACCGTGGCCCGGATCGCGCAGGCCCAAGCGGGGGCGGAGACGCAGTTTCCTGTGGCGGCGCTGGAGCTTATTCAGTTGGACGGGGAGATGCCGGAGGCGGCGGAGGATTTGCGGACTGCGCTGGCAGAGGGGCGCGGGCGGGATCTTCAGGCCGGGCGGACGCTGATCGGCCCGCACCGCAGCGATCTGTTGGGGCATTTCGCGGCAAAGGGCGTGCCAGCGGCGGAATGTTCGACGGGAGAGCAGAAGGCGTTGCTGATCTCGCTGATTTTGTCGAACGCACGGGCGCTGGCGGAGGATGTGGGTGAGCCGCCGATCCTGCTTCTGGATGAGGTCGCCGCGCATCTGGACGCAGGGCGCAGGGCGGCCCTGTTTGACGAGATTTGTGCCCTGGGCGCGCAGGCCTGGATGACGGGCACGGGGCCGGAATTGTTCGCGGAATTGGGGGATCGGGCGCAGGCCTTGGAGGTGACCGAAGACGATTTCGTCTCCGTTGTTTCAAAAGCCTGAGATACCTACCAAATCTTGTGTCAGAGGCGTGACATTCCCTGCGCCAAAGGCTATAAATCACGCGATAATAACAAGGGAAATGGGCATGTCCGACCAGCCGAGCGACAACGCCGAATATGGCGCTGATTCCATCAAGGTTCTCAAGGGCTTGGAAGCGGTTCGTAAACGCCCCGGCATGTACATCGGGGATACCGATGACGGGTCGGGTCTGCATCATATGGTGTATGAGGTCGTCGATAACGGGATCGACGAGGCTTTGGCCAAACATGCGGACTATGTCCATGTGAAAATTCACTCGGATTCGAGCGTTTCTGTGCGTGACAACGGGCGCGGTATTCCCGTGGACATCCACGCCGAAGAGGGCGTGTCCGCTGCCGAAGTGATCATGACCCAGCTGCATGCGGGCGGTAAGTTTGACAGCAACTCCTACAAGGTGTCCGGCGGCCTGCACGGCGTTGGCGTGTCGGTTGTGAATGCCCTGTCTTTGTGGCTGGAACTGACGATCTGGCGTCAGGGCAAGGTGCATCGTGCGCGGTTTGAACATGGCGAGACCGTCGAGCACCTCAAGGTGATCGGGGATGCGGGTGACGAAACCGGCACCGAGGTCCGCTTTCTGGCGTCGGCCAAGACAAATGCGCCGGAGGGGACGTTTTCCAACCTCGAGTACTCCTTTGAGATCCTCGAAAAGCGTCTGCGCGAACTGGCCTTTTTGAACTCTGGCGTGCGTATCATTCTGGAGGATGAGCGCCCCGCCGTGCCATTGAAGTCCGAGCTGTTCTTCGAGGGTGGGGTAAACGAGTTCGTCAAATTCCTCGACCGGTCCAAGCAGCCTGTGATGGCGCAACCGGTTTATATGGAAGGAGAAAAGGACGGTATCGGTGTCGAGGTCGCCATGTGGTGGAACGACAGCTACCACGAGAATGTCCTGCCCTTTACCAACAACATCCCCCAGCGCGACGGCGGCACCCATTTGGCGGGCTTTCGCGGCGCGCTGACCCGTCAGTTGCAGAAATATGCGCAGGAAAGCGGTATTGCGAAGCGTGAGAAGATCACCTTTACCGGCGATGACGCGCGCGAGGGGCTGACAGCGGTCCTGTCCGTCAAAGTGCCCGACCCGAAGTTTTCCAGCCAGACCAAGGACAAGCTTGTCTCCTCCGAGGTGCGGCCAGCGGTTGAATCCTTGATGAACGAAAAGCTGGGCGAGTGGTTCGAGGAAAACCCGAATGAAGCCAAGCAGATCGTCGGCAAGATCGTCGAGGCCGCCATGGCCCGCGAAGCGGCCCGAAAAGCGCGCGAGTTGACCCGACGCAAAACCGCGATGGATGTGAGCTTTAACGCCGCAAAGTTGAAGGACTGTTCGGAAAAGGACGCATCGAAAACCGAACTGTTCCTGGTCGAGGGGGATTCGGCGGGAGGGTCGGCGCAGACGGGGCGCGACCGCCGCAATCAGGCGATCCTGCCGCTGCGTGGTAAGATCCTGAACGTCGAGCGCGCGCGATTCGACCGGATGCTGTCCTCGCAAGAGATCGGCAATCTGGTGATGGCACTGGGCACAGGCATCGGCCGTGACGAGTTCAACATCGAAAAACTGCGCTATCACAAGATCATCATCATGACCGATGCGGACGTCGATGGCGCGCACATCCGTACGCTTCTATTAACCTTCTTCTACCGTCAGATGCCGGAGCTGATTGAAGGTGGATACCTGTATATTGCCCAGCCGCCGCTGTACAAAGTGGCCCGTGGCAAATCCGAAGTTTACCTGAAGGATCAGGCCTCTCTGGATGACTACCTGATCCAGCAGGGCATTGAGGGTGCGCAGCTTATCCAGGGCAATGGCGAGACCATCATTGGTCAGGACCTGATCCGTGTGGTTGATGAAGCCCGACAGCTGAAACGTGTTCTCGACGCTTTCCCGACCCATTATCAGCGTCACATTCTGGAACAGGCGGCGATCGCCGGTGCCTTTGTTCCCGGTGCGGTCGACCGTGATCTGCAAGGTGTGGCGGACGCTGTGGCCAAACGTCTGGATCTGGTCGCACTGGAATACGAACGCGGCTGGCAGGGCCGGATCACACAGGACAAAGGCGTGCGTCTGGCGCGTATCCTGCGGGGCGTCGAAGAAGTGCGCACGCTGGATGGCCCGATGCTGCGGTCGGGCGAGGCGCGCAAAACCGGATCTTTCACCGAAAGCCTGCAGTCCGTTTACGGCTTGCCCGCGACGCTGGAACGCAAGGACCGTCGCCAGGTGATCCACGGACCGCTTGAGCTTTTGAAAGCTATCCTCGAAGAGGGTGAAAAGGGGCTTAGCCTGCAGCGCTACAAAGGTCTGGGAGAGATGAACTCCGACCAGTTGTGGGAAACCACGTTGGACCCGGACGCCCGCACATTGCTGCAGGTGACCGTCGACGACATGGCAGAGGCCGATGATCTGTTCACAAAGCTGATGGGCGATGTGGTCGAACCGCGTCGCGAGTTTATCCAGCAGAACGCCCTGTCGGTGGAAAACCTCGACTTCTAGGTGCTGTATCAGCGCTTTGATTACACGGCCCGCGCAAACCTTGCGTGGGCCGTTGTCATTTGCCGGGGTCGGGTTGCGCTTTGACAGTCACTTGGTGAAGAAGGGTGCGCGAGCAAAGGAGCGTGACATGGCGACTGTGATGAACTGGGATGATCTTCTGTGCCCCGAACGTCTGGGCGACAGCGCGTATGAGGCGGATCGCAGCCGGTCGATCTTTTTACAGGACTATGACCGGATCGTTTTCTCCGCGCCGTTTCGTCGGTTGGCCAACAAGACACAGGTGCAGCCGCTCTATGAAAACGATCACGTCCATCACCGGCTGATCCATTCCATCGAAGTGGGCAGCGTCGGCAGATCCCTTGCAATGCGGTTGGGCAATTGGTTGGCTGCCGAGGGGCATCTTTCCTTGCCGCAAGCGCTGGACTTGCCGGATATTGTACAGGCCGCCTGCGTGGCCCATGACATTGGCAACCCGCCCTTTGGCCATTCGGGCGAGGAATCGATGGGCGCGTGGTTTGCCGACCGCTTTGCCCGGGGGCAGGGTCTGGTCGCCGATCTGCCCAAAGCCCTGCAGGCGCAGTTCACCGCGTTCGAGGGCAACGCCCAAGGCTTTCGCATCATCTCGCGTCTGGAAATGTACCGCAATCAGGGTGGGATGCGCCTGTCCAAAGCGGTTCTGGGCGCCTTTACCAAATACCCGGTGACAGCGGCGGACCGTGTCGAAATACAGGCCCGCGACGACGCCCCGACCTATGTCGGGCTCAAGAAATTCGGCATCTTTGCTGCGGAACGTGATCTGTTTGTGGACACGGCTCAGCGCCTTGGCCTGCCCGAAGTCACGGCAGGTGCCTATGCACGGCACCCCCTTGTCTTCATCGTCGAGGCTGCGGATGACATCACCTATAATATCGTCGATCTCGAAGACGCCTTTACCACGGCAGAGCTGCCCTACGCGGTCGTTCGGGATCTGCTTTTGCAGGTGATCGGTAAAGACGCCCCCATGCGGGACACGATGACCGAAGCCGAACACATCGCCTATCTGCGCGCACGGGCCATCGGCGCGGCCATTGATGCCTGTGCGGAGGCGTTCCAGACCCATTACACAGATATCATGGCGGGCCGGTTTTCAGACGATCTGATCGGGGCCAGCGGGCAAAGCGCCGTGTTTTCCCACATCAAATCCGTGGCGCGGGACCGCATCTTTACCGCTCCGCGCAAAACCGAACTGGAAATTTCGGGTCGTCGTATCATCGCAAATGTTCTGTCCGGAATCGTGCCTGTGTACGAGGATCTTGCCAGGGCGCAGTGGCGGGAAACCGCATTGTCCGATCATTCGCGTCAGTTGGTCCGCGCCTTGGACCTGCCCCTGCGCGATGTCACCGACGCCGAAAGCGCCCTGCATGCCATGGCCGATTTCGCATCCGGCATGACGGATCGATATGCTTTGCGCATTTCGCGCATGCTGTCGGGGACGTGACCTGCTGCGGTGTGATTTTCGTATGGCGGTGTGTCACGCGGCGTGCCAGACATAATGGCATGAGACGACTTGCCCTGCTGTTCCTTGCTGTATTCTGCGCGGCTCCGCTGCGGGCGGCCGAGGTGACGGTCTTTGCCGCAGCCTCCTTGCGCTCCGCGTTGGACGACGTTGCGGAGGCCTATCAGTCCACCACCGAGCACCGCCTGAGCCTGTCCTATGCGGGGTCGTCCGCCTTGGCGCGGCAAATCCAGCGCGGCGCCCCAGCGGATATCTTTCTGTCTGCAAACGGCGACTGGATGGACGTTTTGCAAAGCGATGGCTTGTTGCAGGATGGCTCACGCGTGGATCTGTTGTCGAACAGCTTGGTGCTGGTGTCCTATCAGGCGGGGGATGCAGTGGAGCCTGCAGAGCTGCCGGACATATTGGGAGAGGGCCGTCTGGCCATGGCGCTCGTCGATGCGGTGCCGGCAGGTATCTACGGGCGTCAGGCGCTGACGCATCTGGGGATCTGGCCGCAGATTGAACCGCAGGTCGTGCAGTCGGACAATGTGCGCGCAGCCTTGGCGCTTGTCGCTTTGGGGGCCGCGCCTTTTGGTGTGGTCTACAGCACCGATGCCATGGCCGAGCCGCGCGTGCATGTGCGCGCGACATTCCCCGACACCAGCCATGATCCGATCCGCTATCCTGCAGCCCTGACCAAAGACCATGACCCCGCCGCGATGGATTTCCTGCAGTTCCTCCGCTCGCCCGAGGCTGCAGAAATCTTTACCCGCCACGGCTTTGGTGTGTTGTAGCGGATGTTCGGACTGGGACCCGAGGAATGGGCAGCGGTATTGCTGTCGCTGAACGTCGCCTTCTGGGCGATGGCGGTCTCCTTGCCATTTGGTGTTCTGGTGGCCTACGCCTTGGCCCGCTGGCGGTTTGCGGGGCGGCAGGTGCTGAACGGTCTTGTGCATTTGCCGTTGATCCTGCCACCGGTGGTGACGGGCTATCTGCTGCTGGTGGCCTTTAATCCGCGCGCGCCGATGGGGCAGCTTCTGGAATGGTTGGGGACGCCTGTGGCCTTTCGCTGGACGGGGGCTGCCCTCGCCGCGGCGATCATGGGATTCCCGCTGATGGTGCGGGCCATCCGCCTGTCGATCGAGGCCGTCGACCCCGCATTGGAAGAGGCCGCCGCAACGCTTGGTGCCTCGCGCTTTCGGGTGTTTTTCACCGTGACCTTTCCGCTGATCCTTCCGGGCGTGCTGACGGGTGCGATCCTGGCCTTTGCCAAAGCGATGGGCGAATTCGGGGCCACCATCACCTTTGTGTCGAACATTCCCGGCCAGACCCAGACATTGCCATCCGCGATCTACGCCTTCTTGCAGGTTCCCGGTGGCGAGGCCGCTGCCCTGCGGCTGGTGCTGGTGTCGATTTTTGTCGCAATGGCCGCGCTGATGCTGTCGGAATGGCTGTCGCGCCGTGTCGCACGGCGGGTGGGGGCGTGATGCTGGAACTGTCGCTGCGCCATCGGTTTGACGGTTTCACGCTGGATGTGGATCTGGCGCTTCCGTCGGGGCTGACGGTGCTCTTCGGGCGCTCGGGGTCCGGCAAAAGCACCGTGATCAAATCGGTGGCTGGGCTGCTGCGGCCAGATGAGGGGCGCGTCGTTGTGGGTGGTAAGGTTCTGGGCGACACCTCGCGGGGCCTGTGGTTGCCGCCGCATAAACGCGGGCTGGGCGTCATCTTTCAGGAAGGGCGGCTGTTCCCGCATCTGACCGTGCGGCAAAACCTGTTGTATGGCCATCGCGCAGGCCGTGGTGATCTGGCAGAGGTCGTCGATATGCTCGGGATCGGCGCGCTGCTGCAACGCCGCCCTGCCGGTCTGTCGGGGGGAGAACAACAGCGCGTGGCCATCGGGAGGGCCTTGCTGGCGGGGCCGGATCTTATCCTCGCGGACGAACCCCTTGCCGCGCTGGATGAGGGGCGCAAAGCGGACATTCTGCCTTATTTTGAACGGCTGCGGGACCGCGCCTGCCCCATTCTTTATGTCACCCACTCCCCGGCGGAGGTCGCGCGGCTGGCCAACCATGTGGTCGTCTTGGACGCAGGCCGTGTCCTGCGGCAGGGCAGCGCGCGCGACATCCTTGGTGATCCCGAACTGGTGCCTGCCGGTATTCGCGGGGTCGGCGCTGTGCTGGAGGCGCGGGTGGCGCAGCATCATGACGACGGGCTGACCCAGCTGGATGCTGGCGGCGTACCGCTCTTTCTGCCGCGCGTGGCATCGCCCGTGGGCGCCATGATCCGGGTGCGCATCGCCGCCCAAGAGGTCATCCTGTCCCGTACCCGCCCTGAGGGGCTGTCGGCGCTGAACATCCTGTCGGGCCAGATCGACAGCATCCGCGCAGGCGACGGGCCGGGCGCTTTGGTGGCATTGAAGACGCCAGCGGGGCGTATCTTGGCACGGATCACGCGGCGCTCTGCCGAGGCGCTGGACCTGCACGAGGGCGCGCCCTGTCATGCGGTGGTGAAAACCGTGGCAATTGCGCGCGAAGACATCGGACAGGGTTGATCCGGCAAGTGTCGCGGCTAATTCGCCGTAAATGGCAAATGCACTGATCATAGGCGCTTCGGGCGGGATTGGCGGCGCGGTGGCGGCCCATCTGCGCGCCCGTGGCGATACTGTCACCGGCCTGTCGCGCAGCGTGGACGGTCTGGATATCACCGATGAAGACAGCATTCAGCGCCATCTGGCCGCGCTTGACGGGCCGTTTGATCTGATCTTTGTCGCCACGGGTGCCCTGCGCATTGACGATGCCCAGCCGGAAAAGACGCTGTCGTCGCTGTCGGCAAAGGCCCTGTCGGATCAATTCGCGGTGAATGCCATCGGACCGGCACTGGTTTTGAAACACGCCCGCCCCTTGCTGCCCCGCGACCGGCCTGCGGTCTTTGCGGTCTTGTCCGCGCGGGTGGGGTCGATCGGCGACAACCGCTTGGGCGGCTGGTACAGTTATCGCGCGGCAAAGGCTGCGGTGAACCAGTTGATCCACGG
This sequence comes from Sagittula sp. SSi028, assembly GCF_048553715.1. NCBI lineage: Bacteria > Pseudomonadati > Pseudomonadota > Alphaproteobacteria > Rhodobacterales > Roseobacteraceae > Sagittula > Sagittula sp. SSi028. The sequence goes on from NZ_JBLZNC010000008.1 coordinate 39,489, forward strand.
CGCGGCCATCGAAATGGCGCGCAAATACAAACACCTCGCCTGTGTTTGCCTGCATCCCGGCACCGTGCGCACCGATTTTACCGAAGGGTATCAGGACCGGCATCCAACCGTTTCAGCACCGCAAGCCGCGGCCCGTATGGTCGCGGTTCTGGACGGTCTGGACGCAAAGGACACGGGCCGGTTTCTCGATTACAGCGGAAAGGACATCCCGTGGTGAAACTGATCCTTGTTCTGGGCGACCAGCTGAGCGAAAGCGTGGCCGCCCTGCGCGCCGGGGATAAGGAGACCGATATCGTCGTCATGGCAGAGGTCGCGGACGAGGCATCCTATGTCGGCCACCACCCCAAGAAGATCGCGCTGATCTTTGCCGCGATGCGCAAGTTTGCCGCCCGCCTGCGCGAGGATGGCTGGCAGGTGTCCTACACGGAACTGGACGACACGCAGAATTCCGGCAGCATCTGTGGCGAGCTGTTGCGCCGCGCCGAACAATATGGCGCCTCCGAGGTGGTCGCCACCGAGCCGGGAGAATGGCGGCTGATCGATGCGCTGGGCAACTGCCCGTTGAAGGTGCGCCAGCTCGAGGATGATCGCTTTATCGCCAGCCACCGTGATTTTCAGGACTGGGCAAAAGGGCGCAAAGCCCTGCGGATGGAGTATTTCTATCGCGATATGCGCCGCAAGACCGGCCTGATGATGGAAGGGGAGCAGCCTGCAGGCGATCAGTGGAATTACGATCACGACAATCGCAAGCCAGCGGGCGGCGAGGTCGACACCGCCCCCATGCAATTCACACCCGATGACATCGTGAACGACGTTCTGGATCTGGTCGAGGCGCGCTTTGGCGACAATTTCGGCGATCTGCGCCCGTTCCATTTCGCCACAGAGCCGGGTCAGGCGCGGCGCGCCTTGGCCCATTTCGTGCGCCACGCGCTGCCCAAGTTCGGCGATTATCAGGATGCGATGATGGAGGGGGAGCATTTCCTGTGGCACGCCCATTTGTCCGGCTACATCAACATCGGTCTTTTGGACCCGCTGGAGGTCTGTCAGGCGGTCGAAGCAGCGTGGAAGGCAGGCGATGCGCCGATCAACGCGGCGGAAGGGTTCATTCGCCAGATCATCGGGTGGCGCGAATACGTGCGCGGCATCTACTACCACGAGGGGCCGGACTATACCCGCCGCAATCACCTGCATCACGACCGTGATCTGCCGTGGCTCTATTGGGGCGGCGAGACGCAGATGCGCTGTGTCGGACAGGCCGTGGCCCAAACCCGGACCGAGGCTTATGCCCACCATATCCAGCGCCTGATGGTGACCGGCAATTTCGCCTTATTGGCGGGGATTGACCCGTGGCAGGTGCATGAATGGTACCTCAGCGTCTATATCGACGCCTTTGAATGGGTCGAAGCGCCGAACACCGTCGGGATGAGCCAGTTTGCCGATGGCGGGGTGATCGCCTCTAAACCCTATGTGTCCTCGGGCAACTACATCAAGAAGATGTCCGACCACTGCGGGCATTGCGCCTACAACGTCAATGCCAAGGATGGGGAGGACGATGCCTGCCCCTTTAACCTGTTGTATTGGCATTTCCTCGACCGGCATCGGGAGCGGTTTTCCGGCAACGGACGGATGGGCAACATGTACCGCACATGGGACCGCATGGCCGAAGACAAGCGCGCCCGCATCCTGAAACAGGCAGATCGCTTCCTGACCAGATTGGACGCGGGCGAGCCGGTTTAGGCCGGTTATTCGCTGGCCGCCGGAGCCTCTGCGGGGGCGTCCGGTGCGTCGGGCGTCTCCTCTGCGGCGGGGGGCGGTGTGGTGGTGGAATTCTGCGTCAAAGCACCGCCGATCCATTCGCCGCTTGCCTCTTCGCCGGTGGCGTAGCGCATGGTGCCGTCGCCTTCGCGCTTCCCGCCGACAAAGCTGCCCTCGTAGATGTCGCCATTGGCGTAGGTGGCGACGCCTTGGCCGTTGATCTCGCCGTTTTCCCAGTCGCCTTCGTAGCGAAAGCCGCTGGGCATCACCATCGCACCCTTGCCATGACGCAGACCGTCGCGGAATTGGCCCTCGTAGGTGGTGCCATCGGGGTAGGTCGCAACCCCCATGCCATGGCGTTCCCCATCCTGCCACGCGCCTTCATAGCGGTAGCCGTCGGGGAAGGTCATGATGCCCTGACCTTCGTTGCGGGCGTTCACGAATTCGCCTTCGTAGACCAGACCGTTGGGGTAGGTGGCGCGGCCAGTCCCCTCGATCACGCCGTCGACCCATGCACCCTCGTAGGTGGCGCCGCTGGGGTAGGTGATCTTGCCGGTGCCATTGGCCAGATCGCCGCTGACATCGCCCTCGTAGACAGAGCCGTCGGGGTAGGTGACCTTGCCCTGACCTTCGATCTGGCCGCTGACCCAGTTGCCCTCATAGCGGTAGCCGTCCTGCCCGATAAAGGTGCCGGTGCCATGACGCTGGTCGTTGTTGAATTCCCCCTCGTAGATGTCGCCGCTGGCATAGGTGACCTTGCCCTGACCTTCGCGCCGGCCATCCACAAGCTCGCCTTCGTAGATGTCGCCATTGGGCTGGGTCAGCTTGCCGCTTCCGTCGATCTGACCGTCGCGCCATGTGCCTTCGTAGATCAGCCCGTCGGTCATGGTCAGCTTGCCGGTGCCGTCGCGTTCACCATTGGCAACGCGGCCTTCGTAAACCGAGCCATCGGGGTATTCGATGCGGGCATTGCCCTCTTTGACGCCGTTCACCCACTGTCCGTCATAGACGTATCCCGTGGGGGCCGTCATCACGCCCTTGCCATGGTGCAAGGCGTTGCGAAACGATCCCTCGTAGCGGACGCCATTGGCGTAGGTGGTGATGCCCTGTCCGGTGATTTTGCCATCCAGCCACGACCCTTCATAGGTGCCGCCGTCCGCGAATGTGATCTTGCCCGCGCCTTCGGGTTTGCCCTTGGCAAAGTTGCCCTCATAGACCGATCCGTTGGGGAAACGCGCGACGCCCTGTCCGCGGATTTCGCCGTTCACCCATGCGCCGGTGTATTCATACCCGTTGGGCAGGCGATAGGTGCCCTGCCCATGCTGCAAGCCATCGACAAAGCTGCCCTCGTAGACGCCGCCGTCGTCATATTCCTTTGTCTCGACATTGCCGTCCTGCGCCATGACGATCGAGGCCGTCGACAGCACGGCGACGAGGGTAAGAATGGCCTTGGTTTTCATGCGCTGCCGCCCTCCCAGCGGGTGTTGTCCGGTGATAAATTGGTAAAGGAGGGGCGCGCGGGGGGCAATGTCTTTTGGGACCAAGGGGCCAAGTGGGCGACCTTGCGGCGGGTTTCCTCTGGCGGCAGGTCTGCTATGTGAAGGGCGAAGTTGCAAAGGACGCGCGATGACCGACCGTTTCCGCCTGACCATGGCCCAGCTCAACCCCACCGTGGGGGATCTGAAAGGCAATGCCGACAAGGCCCGCGCTGCTTGGGCCGCCGCGCGCGATGCCGGTGCCGATCTGGTGATGCTGCCCGAAATGTTCATCACCGGCTATCAAACGCAGGATCTGGTGATGAAGCCCGCCTTCATCAACGATGCGGTGGCCACCATCGAACAGCTGGCCCGCGATTGTGCGGAGGGACCGGCGCTGGCCATCGGCGGCCCCTGTCCCGAAGGCACCAAGCTGCACAACTCCTGCTATGTGTTGCAGGGCGGTCAGGTGGCGGCTGTCTCGCACAAGTATTTCCTGCCGAATTTCAATGTGTTCGACGAGGTGCGCCTGTTCTCTCGGGATCAGTTGCAAGGGCCGGTCAACATCAACGGGGTCCGTGTCGGCATCCCGATCTGCGAAGACGCGTGGTATCCGGACGTGGTCGAGGCGATGGAGGAATCCGGCGCCGAAATCATCGTGGTGCCCAACGGGTCGCCCTATTTCCGCAACAAGTTCGAGACCCGCCTGAACAAGATGGTCGCGCGCGTCGTCGAAAGCCGCCTGCCGCTGGTGTATCTGAACATGGTTGGCGGCCAGGACGATCAGGTGTTCGACGGAGGCTCCTTCGTGCTGAACCCCGGTGGTGTTCCTGCCGTGCAGTTTCCGGTGTTTGACGAGGTGATCGAAACCGTCGAATTCATCCGCGGTGATGACGGGTGGAGCGCGGAAAAGGGGCGCTTTGACCGCCATCCCGATGCGTGGGAACAGGATTACCGCGTCATGGTCGAGGGCCTGCGCGACTATTGCGGCAAGACCGGCTTTACCAAGGTTCTGCTGGGCATGTCGGGGGGCATCGACTCGGCCCTGGTGGCGACGATTGCGGCGGATGCGCTGGGTCCGGATAACGTCCGCTGCGTGATGCTGCCGTCGGAATACACGTCAGAGCACAGTCTGGAGGACGCCAAAGCCTGCGCCAATGCGCTGGGCGTGCGCTATGATTTCGTGCCGATCAGCGAGGGACGTGACGCGATCACCAACACGCTTGCGCCCCTGTTCGAGGGCACCAAGCCCGACCTGACAGAGGAAAACATCCAAAGCCGCCTGCGCGGCCTGTTGCTGATGGCACTGTCCAACAAATTTGGTGAGATGCTGCTGACAACGGGCAACAAATCCGAAGTCGCCGTTGGCTATGCCACGATCTATGGCGACATGGCGGGCGGGTATAATCCGATCAAGGATCTGTACAAAACCCGCGTGTTTGAAACCTGCCGCTGGCGCAATGCCAACCACCGTCCGTGGATGCAGGCCCCTGCGGGCGAGGTCATTCCCGACCGCATCATCACCAAGCCCCCCAGCGCCGAGCTGCGTCCCGATCAAAAGGACAGCGATTCGCTGCCCGATTATCCGGTGCTGGATGCGATACTGGATATTCTGGTGGATCAGGACGGCTCTGTTGCGGATTGTGTGGCCGCTGGCTACAGCCGCGAGGATGCGCAGCGCGTGCAGCATCTGTTGTATATCAGCGAATATAAACGTCATCAGTCTGCGCCCGGCGCGCGTCTGACGCCACGGGCGTTCTGGCTCGACCGGCGCTATCCGATTGTGAACCGCTGGCGGGATAACGGATGAAAAAAGGGGGCCGTGTGGCCCCCTTACAGATTAAACACTTATGCGTTCGGGATTAGTCCCAGAAGCCCTCGTCGACCGATTCCTTGGCCTCAAGCTCTTCTTCCGACAGGCGGGTCACAAAGGCGTAGGATTTGTCATCCACGGCCACGAGGTTCACGTCCTGCATTTCGATCATCACGTGCTTGTCACCGATGTCGAGAAAGCCGCCAACCTCGGCCACGATACCGATCATCTTGCCGTCTTCGGACAGCACGATGTCTTCGATTTCACCGATGTCGTTCCAGTTTTCACCCACGGAGTCGTAGGCCTGACCCATTTCCCAGCCTTCGTCGTCGGCTTCGTTCATGGTGTAGATGTCACCGCCGGTGATGTCGCGGGTGCGGATCAGCTTGCCCTGCATGTCGCCGGACGCCATTGCGTCGCCGTTCATGTTGTCTTCGGGCATCGGATCGGCAGAGGCATCACCGTTCATGGTGACTTCGCCATCAGTGGGTGTTTCGGTGTCCATCTCGGTGGTGGTGTCCATGCCCTCGGCGGGCGCTTCCATCACGGTGCCGTCGGTGTTCATACCGTCTTCGGCTTCGGTCGCAGTTTGTGCGAAAGCGCCGGTCGCGGCCACGGACAGGGCAAGAGCGGATGCATAAAACTTTTTCATAACGATCTCCTCAGTTCGTTTCTGTGCACACAACGGCGCAGATCGCGGAGTCGTTCCTGTTTGTTTTCAAATAATATTTTTGACAGGAGCGGGAACTTTTCCCGCTAGGCGGGCATTTACTTGCCCTTATTCCCACCACGGATCAATGGCCGCTATGTCGTCGTCCGACCATCCGAAGTGATGCGCGATTTCATGGACCACCACATGCGTGACCAGCTCTTGTAGGGTCACTGTCCCGCGGTCGCGCCATTCATTCAGGATGGGTTCCCGGAACAGCCAGACAGTGTCCGGAAAGGGCGCGGGATCGGACACGGATTTGAACGGCATGGGGACGCCATCATACAAACCTGTCAGATCCAGCGGATCGTCGATTTGCATATCTTGCAGAATATCCTGCGGCGGCCAGTCCTCGATGCGCAGCAGAACCTGCGCCGCATGGGCGCGGAACGGATCGGGCAAACTGTTCAGCGCGTGTTCGGCCATGTCGCGAAAGGCGTCGGGATCGGTGCGTGTCATGTCAGCCATTTATGCACGTGGCCCGCCCAGCGAAAGGTTCTAACCCAGCCGGTATGTGGCCAGCGTTTCATGCACGGCACCATCGCGGTGCAAGTGCGATTGGTACAGGCCGAACTCTGTGCAGTGCGCGGGCGGGACATGCGCGCTGGCCAAAGCGGCCAGATCGCCAGAGGCATTCATCCCCCCCTTCAGCCGTGCCAAGGTCACATGGGGGCGAAACCGCCGACGCTCCAGCGTCAGACCAGCCCCGCGCAGACGCCCCCGCACGCGGTCGTAAAGCTCCATCAAAGGGGCGTCGCCATCCGCTTCGAGGCCAACGGCCTGCGCGTCCCGCCCGCCCAGCAGCGCCGCACCGGACAGATGCAGCGGAACCTGCGGGGCGCGCAGCGTTTCCAGCCCCTCGTGCAGGGCTTGGGCGGTATCTTCGGGCTGATCGCCCAGAAACGCCAGTGTCAGGTGCAGGTTTTCCTCGGGCACGGGGCGACCGACCGGCATACGGTCCTGCAAACGGGCCAGGGCCGCGCGCGTTTCCGGCGGAAGAGAGAGGGCGATGAACAAACGCATGAGCGGCAAAATGGCATGGGCCACCGCATGACGCCAGTGCCCGTGATCGCTTTGGCAGTTAACAGACTGTTTATAGCTGTGTGAGCTCGGTGAGGGGCAGCAAGGCTTCAAAGTCCTCTGGTCGACAAAGCTGCGTGCCGGGGCTAAGCACAGCCGCCGATGCGGCGGCGGCACCGGATCGCAATGCCTCCGGCGCGGGGCTGCCCTTGGCAATCGACATGGTGAAGCCGCCGACAAAACTGTCGCCTGCGCCGATGGCGGACACCACGGTCTCGTTCGCGGCTGTGACGTGCCAACGCCCCTCGGGGGTGGCCATGACCGATCCGTCGGCCCCGCGCGCGATGATGACGATCTCGCCGGCTCCTTTCTGGCGCAGGACCTCTGCAAAGGCGGCGCTGTCCTCGCGCGTGACCAAGGGCTGACCTGAAAGTTCGCGCGCCTCGTGGCTGTCCATGCGCAAGACAAATGGCGCGGGCGCTGGGCCGCCTGCCTGATGTTCCAGATGCGGGCCAGAGGTGTCGATGATCACACGGCGCGGCGACAGGCGGTCACAAGCGCGCGTCAAAAAGCCAACCTCCGCCCCCGGCGGCATAGAGCCGGAGAAGACGATCAGCGCATCCTCTGTCGCTTCCGCCACGATGTCGTCCAACACCGCGCCCAGTTGCGCCTGCGTCCATGTTGGGCCGTTGAGGACAAAGCGAAACTGATCGCCGCTGGTCTGATCGGTCACAGCAAAGCTGTGGCGTGTGTCCCCCGGGGCGGCCACCTCCAGCACATCCAGATTGTAATCCGACAAAAGTTGCCCCAGCGCCGAGCCGGTGGTCCCGCCAAGGGCCACGACCGCACGCGCCTGCCCGCCCAGTTGCGTCACCGCGCGGGCGACGTTCACACCGCCGCCGCCCGGTTCGGCGGTCTCAGGACCGCAGCGCAGTTTCACGTTGGGGCGGACGACCTCGGTCGAGGTGGCAAGGTCCAGCGCGGGGTTCAGGGTGATCGTCAGAATCTGGGACATATCGATACCTTTTGTTGATCCCAACATGGCAACCCCTATCAAAGCTGCAACCGCAAAAGCGCTGTTTTCCCGCGCAGACGGGGGCCGATCGCCCCAGATCAACTGGACAAAGCAGCGCTTTCGTGGAAACAGGACGCCTTGTCAGGAGGCCAGATCATGACCGTCACCCGTTTTGCTCCATCGCCCACAGGGTACATCCACGTGGGCAACCTGCGCACCGCGCTGTTCAACCATCTGATCGCCCGCAAGACCGGCGGCACCTTTGTGCTGCGGATCGACGACACCGATCCCGAACGCTCCAAGGAGGAGTACGTCGACGCGATCAAGCAGGATCTGGAATGGCTGGGTCTGACGTGGGACCGTGTTGAACGCCAATCCGAACGGCTGGACCGCTACGTTGCCGCCGCTGACAAGCTGCGCGAGATGGGCCGTTTCTACGAGGCATGGGAAACCCCGACCGAGCTGGACCTGAAGCGCAAGAAGCAGCTCAACATGGGCAAACCGCCGGTCTACGACCGCGCAGCGCTGGATCTGTCGGACGACGAGAAAGCCGCCCTGCGCGCGGAACGTGGCGATGGCGTGTGGCGGTTCAAGCTCGACCACGAGCGGATCGAATGGGCGGACGGCATCCTTGGGGATGTGTCGATTGACGCCTCTTCTGTGTCCGATCCGGTGCTGATCCGCGCCGACGGGCAGTTTTTGTACACGCTGGCGTCGGTTGTCGATGACATCGAAATGGGCATCACCCATGTGGTGCGCGGCAACGACCACGTGACCAACACGGCTACGCAGATCCAGATGATCCGTGCGCTGGGCGGCACGCCGCCGTCTTTCGCGCACCATTCGCTGTTGACCGGACCGCAGGGCGAGGCGCTGTCCAAACGCCTCGGCACCTTGGCGCTGCGCGATCTGCGCGAAAACGGGGTCGAGCCGGAGGCGCTGTTGTCGCTGATGGCGCGTCTGGGGTCGTCGCAGCCGGTTGAGCTGCGCATGTCGCTGGACGAAATCGCCGATGGCTTTGATCTTAATCACTTCGGCTCCGCGCCGACAAAGTTCGATGTCGAGGACCTGTACCCGCTGACGGCGAAAAAGCTGCACGCGCTGCCGTTTGAAACCGTCAAGGACGAGATCGCCGCGCTGGGCGTGCCCGCCGACAAAGCCGAGCTTTTCTGGTCGGTGGTTCAGGAGAACATCACCACGCGTAAGGACATCGCCCCTTGGTGGGACATGTTCCGCGATGGCGCGACACCTCTGGTGGCCGACGAAGACCGCGACTTTATCGCGGAGGCCATGCCGCTGTTGGGGGAGCCGCCCTACGACGCGCAAACCTGGAAAAGCTTTACCGACGCGGTGAAGGAAAAAACCGGCCGCAAGGGCAAGGGGCTGTTCATGCCGCTGCGCAAGGCCATTACCGGGCAGGAACGCGGGCCAGACATGGCCAGCGTGATGCAATTGCTGCAAAAACGTCCGCAGTAAATGATACCGGGGTCGCGCGATGGCGCGGCCCTTTGTTTTTGTGCGGTGGTTAGCGTGGTGCTTCGACGCGGCGCAGCCCGTTGTCCACGATCTCGCGGATTTCCGGCGTAGGCGGTGTTGTGCGCGGATAGCGCGGGTCGGTGCGGTCATCGATGATCGTCGCCTGCCAACCGCCGGTGGTCTCGAAAAAATCATTGGCCATTTCTGTGCCATAGAGCTGCGCAAACCCCGCAACCACAGTGTCGAGATAGCTGAGCAGCACGCCTTGTTCGCGGCTGGGTTGACCTGCGTTATGCGGCGGAACGGCATAGATCGCGATGCTTTGCGCGTCCGCATCATGGGTGATGTTGGCGCTGTCCTCATGCCGGTCATAGGCGTCTTCGCGCAAATCCAGCGCGGCCCAGTCGGCATCCGGGACCGGCGCAATCGCCCCGTCAATATAGGCTGCCGCATCGCGCACGGCGGTCAGGTAGCAAATATCGTTACCGGGCACCGCGACCCATGCGCGGCGCCACCCGTGCGCGCGCGCGCGATACAGCGGGCTGTGCCGATGTGTGCCGGCGTTCACCAGCGATCCGTAGCCAAAGAAGTAAGGTGTCTGCATAATTTTGCGATGTAGAGCCGGAAATTGATGCAAGTCAAACACATGGTTTGTCAAAGCTGCCAGAAAGGGCGCGTCGATCCGCCCGAGGGAGCCCATCATGCGCGTCACCAAACGAACCAACATCGCCATTCGCGTCTTGATGTTCTGCGCGGCAAACGCCGGACGGCTGGTCACCAAACACGAAATCGCCGAGGTTTGTAACGCTTCGGAAAACCATCTGGCGCAGGTGATCCACCAGCTGGCGCAGCTTGGCTATCTGCACACGCAGCGGGGGCGGAACGGCGGGCTGATGCTGGCGCGCGGCGCGGATGAAATCCAGATTGGCGAGGTCTTTCGCCATCTCGAACAGCCGGTCCCGATTGCCGAATGTTTTGCCGATGTGGACAACACCTGCCCGCTGACAGAGGCGTGTCGCCTGCGCGATCTGCTGAACCGCGCGGCGAGCTCTTTCTATGAAACGCTGGATCCGGTGACATTGGATTCGCTGGTCTGTGACAATGGCCCGTTGCTGGATATTCTGGCGCCACGGGCGGTTTGTGCGGCCGTCCCTGCGCCGGTTTAGCCACGGCTGGAAACGCCGCTTGCCAAGATGGGGCACCTGCACTAGACCTTGGGTCATCTTCTGACGGGAGAACCGGCAGGGCCATCTGGCCTGTGTCGGTGCCGAAGGCGCAACCGCCCCGGAAACGCTCAGGCCCATGGACCGTCGGGGGAACAAAGACTCTGGAGAGTGGCGCGCAAGCGCCCGCCGAAGGGATAACGATCTCAGGCTGGTCCATGGCGGGCTGACGGACAGAGGGGGCAGAACGGGCGCAAGGCGTCTTGACTGTCCGGGCATGTGTCCCGGTGTATTACGGGGGAGCACATGGCAGAAACCGCCACAGATGATCTAAAGGAAACGGCGCTGAATGCGCTGCACCGCGAACTTGGCGCCAAGATGGTGCCCTTTGCAGGTTACGACATGCCGGTGCAATACGGCCTTGGCGTGATGAAGGAGCACCTGCACACGCGCGCCCAAGCGGGCCTGTTCGATGTCTCTCATATGGGTCAGGTGATCCTGCGCGGCCCGGATGGCGATGCGGCTGCGCTGGATGCCGCGCTGGAGCAGATCATTCCCGTCGACGTGGCAGGTTTGGCGGTCGGTCGCCAGCGCTACGGGTTTTTCACCAATGCAGCGGGCGGGATCGAAGACGATCTGATGATCGCCCGCCGTGCAGACCATCTGTCTGTGGTCGTCAACGCGGCGTGCAAGGAGGCGGATGTGGCCTTGATGCGCGGCGTGTTGGAACCGTCGGGCGTAACGGTCGAGGTTGTGGACCGCGCGCTGATCGCGTTGCAGGGCCCCATGGCCGAGGATGTGCTGGCCGCACTTGCGCCCGAGGTTGCGCAGATGCGGTTCATGGGTGTGGCGACAATCACGCTCGGCGGGGCCGAGGCATGGGTGTCCCGGTCCGGCTATACTGGCGAGGACGGGTTCGAGATTTCTGTCCCCAATGATACGGTCGAAACCCTGTGTCGCACCCTGCTTGCGGATGAGCGGGTGGAGGCGATCGGGCTTGGCGCGCGGGATTCCTTGCGCCTTGAGGCGGGATTGTGCCTGTATGGCAATGACATCGACAGCACGACCACACCGGTAGAGGCCGGTTTGACATGGGCGATGGGCAGGCGCCGCAAGGCCGAGGGCGGCTTTGCCGGGGCTGACGTCATCGCACAGCAACTCGCACAAGGTGCGACGCGCAAGCGGGTCGGTTTGCGCCCCGAAGGGCGTGCGCCGATGCGGGCGGGTGTGGCCATCTTTGACGCGACCGAAGGGGGCACCCAAGTGGGCAGCATCACCTCTGGCAGCTTTGGCCCGACGGTCGGTGGACCGGTGGCGATGGGATATGTGGCGGCGGGCGTCTCGGACGAGGGCACGCGGCTATGGGGCGAGGTTCGGGGCAAACGGTTGGCGGTTGACGTGGTCAAACTGCCGTTCGTTCCGGCGGGATTCAAACGGTGAGCGCACAGGAGATGGGCATGAAGTTTACCGAAGAGCACGAATGGTTGCTGGTTGAGGATGATCTGGTCGTGGTGGGCATCACCGCCCATGCGGCAGAGCAATTGGGCGATGTTGTGTTCGTCGAACTGCCCGATGCGGGCACCGAGGTGTCCAAGGACGACGAGGTTGTGGTGATCGAGTCGGTGAAGGCCGCGTCCGATATCCTTGCGCCGCTGGATGGCGAAATCGTCGAGGTCAACGAGGCCATCGTCGAAGATCCCGGCAAGGTCAACGAAGATCCCGAGGGGGACGCCTGGTTCTTCAAGATGAAGATCGAGGATATGTCCGAGCTCGACGATCTGATGGACGAAGCGGCCTACAAGAAATTCATCTCCTGACCGCGGAAGCGTGATGGCGGGGCACAGCCCCGCCCTACGATCTGTCAGGGAAAGCCAAACCCGCACGACCCGTGCGAGAGCCGTCATCGAAAGGATGAGGGATGTCGAAGACTGTCCAACTCACCAAGCCGGAGCGCGCCTTGTGGCAGCGCATGGGGCAGGGGTTTTCGCAGGATATCTTTGACCGGTTTGACAGTTTCGAGGAGGCGATGGACGGGGCTTTGGCGGATCTCGCAGCGGCGGATCTGGCTAGGCTGCGGCAGTTGATCGAAAGCAAATTGGCGTCCGGCGATGATGCACGGGCGCTGTGGGAGGCATCGGGGGCCGAGATCGCATTCGGCCACCCCAAAGGCGCGCGTATGGCGCTGATGATGTTGTTGGAGGCGGTCAAGGCCCGCGGCTGAACGCGGCCAGACCGACAGACCTTACGGTGGGCAAAGCCCCCGATCGAGATCGTGGAAGGATCACTCGATGAGCTATGAGCCAATTGATTATCTGCCCTATGACTTTGCCAACCGGCGGCACATTGGCCCCTCGCCCGAGGAAATGACCGATATGTTTGCCCGGCTCGGGGTGTCGGATCTGGAGCAGTTGATTGACCAGACCGTGCCAAAGGGCATCCGGTGGACCGATAAGCTGGATTTCGGCAAGGCCCTGTCAGAGCGTGAGGTCCTGCACCGTCTGGAACAGGTCGCCCAGCAGAACAAGGTTCTGGTTTCCCTGATTGGCCAAGGCTACCACGGGACAGTGACGCCGCCCGCGATCCAGCGCAACATCTTTGAAAACCCCGCGTGGTACACGGCTTACACCCCCTACCAGCCCGAGATTTCGCAAGGACGGCTGGAGGCGCTGCTGAACTATCAGACCATGGTCAGCGATCTGACCGGTCTGCCTGTGGCGAACGCTTCGCTTCTGGATGAGGCCACGGCCTGCGCCGAGGCGATGACCATGGCCCAGCGGGTGGCCAAATCGAAGGCCAAGGCGTTCTTTGTGGATGAAAACTGTCATCCGCAGAACATCGCTGTCATCAAAACCCGCGCCGAGCCGCTGGGCATCGAGGTCATCGTGGGACCGGTGGACGATCTGGATGCGGCGCAGGTGTTTGGTGCGATCTTCCAGTATCCCGGAACCTACGGGCATGTGCGTGATTTCACCCCCGAGATTGCCGCGCTGCACGAGGCCAAGGCGATTGGCGTGGTCAGCGCCGATCCGATGGCGCTGTGCCTGCTGAAGGAACCGGGTGCCATGGGTGCCGACATCGCGGTGGGATCGACGCAGCGGTTTGGCGTACCACTGGGCTATGGTGGGCCGCATGCGGCCTATATGGCCTGTCAGGATGCAATGAAGCGGTCAATGCCGGGGCGCATCGTCGGGGTGTCCATCGATAGCCACGGCAACAAGGCCTACCGTCTGTCGCTGCAAACCCGCGAGCAGCATATCCGCCGCGAAAAGGCGACCTCTAACGTCTGTACGGCGCAGGCCTTGTTGGCCGTGATGGCGGGGTTCTACGCGGTGTTCCACGGGCCGAAGGGGCTGCGCGCGATTGCGCAGCGCATCCACCGCAAGACAGCGCGTCTGGCCAAGGGGCTGGAGGCGGCAGGCTTTGCCGTGGAGCCCAAACAGTTCTTTGACACGATCACCGTGGATGTGGGGCTGCTTCAGCGGGGTGTGCTGCAGGCCGCTGTGCGCGAGGGGTTGAACCTGCGGAAAGTGGGCAAAACCCGTGTCGGCATCACGCTGGACGAGCGCACCCGCCCCGAAACCATCGAAGCAGTATGGCGGGCCTTTGGTTTGCTGCGTACGGATGATCGCGCGGAGTCCGAGTACCGCCTGCCCGAAGCGTTGCTGCGCCAGTCGGATTACCTGCAACACGATGTGTTCCACATGAACCGCGCCGAGACCGAGATGATGCGCTATATGCGCCGCTTGGCGGACCGTGATCTGGCGCTGGATCGGGCGATGATCCCGCTGGGCTCTTGCACGATGAAGCTCAACGCCGCGGTCGAGATGATGCCGGTGTCGTGGCGCGAATTTTCGATGATCCACCCCTATGTGCCGAAAGATCAGGCCAAGGGCTATGACACCCTGATCACCGATCTGTCCGACAAGCTGTGCCAGATCACCGGATATGATGCGATCTCGATGCAGCCGAACTCAGGCGCGCAGGGCGAATATGCGGGCCTTCTGACCATCCGCGACTGGCAGCGGGCACGGGGCCAAGAGCAGCGCAACGTTTGCCTCATTCCGGTGAACGCGCACGGAACCAACCCGGCCTCGGCGCAGATGGTCGGCTGGAAGGTCGTGGCGGTGAAATGTGACGACCAAGGCTCTATCGACTTGGATGATTTCCGTACCAAAGCGGAGAAATACACCGATACGCTGGCAGCTTGCATGATCACCTATCCGTCGACCCATGGCGTGTTTGAAGAGACTGTCAAAGAGGTCTGTGAGATCACCCACACCCATGGCGGACAGGTCTATATTGACGGCGCGAATATGAACGCCATGGTGGGGCTGTCGCGTCCCGGCGATCTGGGCGGGGATGTCAGCCACCTGAACCTGCACAAGACCTTTTGCATTCCGCATGGCGGGGGGGGGCCCGGCATGGGTCCGATCGGTGTCAAAGCGCATCTGGTGCCGCATTTGCCGGGTGACCCCAATACCGGCAAAGGAGCGGTGTCTGCGGCGGCGTTCGGCTCCCCCTCGCTGTTGCCGATTTCCTGGACCTATTGTTTGACCATGGGGGGCGACGGGCTGACGCAGGCCACGCGCGTCGCGATCCTGAACGCCAACTATATCGCGCAACGTCTGGAGGGGGCTTACGATATTTTGTATCGCGGCGCCGAAGGCCGGGTGGCCCACGAATGTATTCTCGATGTCCGCCCCTTTGAGAAGTCCGCCGGCGTGACGGTCGAGGATATCGCGAAACGTCTGATCGATGCGGGCTTTCACGCGCCGACGATGAGCTGGCCTGTGGCAGGCACATTGATGGTGGAGCCGACGGAATCCGAGACCAAGGCCGAGCTTGACCGCTTTTGCGATGCCATGCTGGCCATTCGCGAAGAGATCCGGGCCATCGAAGACGGGTCCATGGATGCCGCAAATAACCCGCTGAAGCTTTCGCCGCATACGATGGAAGATCTGGTGCGCGACTGGGATCGTCCCTACACGCGCGAGCAGGGGTGTTTCCCGCCCGGTGCGTTCCGTGTGGACAAATACTGGCCGCCGGTCAATCGGGTCGACAACGTCTATGGCGACCGGAATTTGATCTGTACCTGCCCTCCGATGGAGGCGGATATGGATGAGGCAGCGGAATAGGGGGCGCTGCCCCCACCCCCTTGCGGGGGTTCCCCCGAGGTATTTCGCCAAGGAAAAGCGCGGCTCAGTATAGCTGGGCCGCGTGTCGCAGATCCTGATGGAAGCGTTCGGTTTCTTCGGCGCGCTGTGTTGGGTCCGGGAGGCGCAGAATGTAGCTGGGGTGGACGGTTATGAAGGTGGGAATGCCTGAGGTGGATGGCTCAACCCCGCCCCGCCGTTTCAAAAGGTCTTTGCGGGAGCCGGTGAGGCTTTGGACCGCGGTGCCACCGAGGGCGAGCAAAAGCGCGGGTTTGACCCGTTCGATTTCGAGATCGAGCCACCATTTGCAGTGATGGATTTCGGAACTGTCAGGGTTCTGGTGCAGGCGCTGTTTGCCACGTGGTTTGAATTTGAAATGTTTGACCGCGTTTGTGACGTAGATTTGCGGTCGTTGGATGCCCGCCTGCGCGAGGCCTGCATCGAAGATTTGTCCTGCGGGGCCCATGAAGGGGCGGCCGGTGAGGTCCTCGGTGTCGCCGGGTTGTTCCCCGACACACATGAGGCGCGCGTCGAGGGGGCCCTCGCCGGGGACCGGTTGAGTGGCGTTCTCCCACAGCGGGCAGCGGCGGCAGCCATTTAACGCGGTCAGGAATTGGTCCTGCGTGGCCATGCGTTCCTTTTGTTGGGCATGAAGGCGGTCAAGAATCGGGGCTGCGCGGGCGGGAGCGAGCGTCGGAGCTTTTGCGGCCATCTCTCTCGCGCGCTTTTCCGCTGTGGCGATCATGTCCGGGATCAGCTGTGCCTCGGGCAGGTTTTTCCAGTATTTCTTGGGCATTTCGGCCTGCATGGCCTTTGGTTTCAGGCGGGCCGGATTGAAGATCGATCTGAAATAGGTGCGCCAGAGGTCTTCTGTCGCGTCCTCGGGCAAGGGGGGCTTTTCCGTGCCCTCGCTTAGGGTGATCTGGCCGTCGAACTGCACAGTGACGTCCGGCGTATAGATGATCCAGTCCATGTCGCCGAACCGCGTCGCGAAGAAAGGCGCTGTCGGTTCCGCGATGAAGTGGGAGGGTTCGAACCATGCTGCGAATTGGCGCCGGTTTGCGCCCGGACCCGAGATGTCGCGAAAGCGCACGAAGGCGGTCATTTTGTGTTTGTCGCGGCTGACTTCCTTGGCCATTTTCGTCAAGCGTTCCACGCGGGGGTCGGCCTTGTCGTTCAGGCGGGCTTTGTCCGTTTGAAGGATCCACAAAAGATCATATAGCCGAGCAAACCTTTGTGGGTCGCTGTGCCATACGGCCAAATTGGCCAGCGATATGAAAGATTTGGCCACGGTGATATGGCGGCCGCCTTCGGGCAGGTCGTTGCTGCCGGCAAAGAGGTCATCCGCTTGGGCCCCGTGGGTCCACAAAATTTCTTCAGGCGGGACCGAGGCAGATATGAGCGCGCGCGCCTTGTCCCGCCACGCCTGATACGTCCCGATTGTCGGAAGTTGAACCGTGTACATCAGAACAGAGAAAGTTGTTCCGGTGGGGGCGCGAAGCGGGCGCGCAAATCAATGGTATCGGTCAGTTTGCGCGGCGTCCAATCAAGGGCGTTAATAAAGGGTTTGGCATTCTTCAGGTTGGCCCCCATGCGGCGCAGGTCGTCATACCGCAAGGTTCGGTGGCGGCGGGTGGTTATGATCCTTTGAACGGTTTTCAGGCCGAAACCGGGAATACGTAGAAGCGTTTCTTTTGGCGCACGATTGACATCGACAGGAAAGAGATGTCGGTTTGCCAAGGCCCAGGCGAGCTTTGGGTCGACGTCGAGATCAAGGTTTCCATTGGCGCTGTTGGCGGTAATTTCCTGCGCATCAAACCCGTAAAACCGCATCAACCAATCGGCCTGATACAGCCGATGTTCGCGGATCAGCGGCGGCTTTACCAAAGGCAATTTCGCGGTGGCGTCCGGAATTGGCGAGAAGGCCGAGTAATACACCCGTTTCAGCTTGTACGAGCTGTAAAGCCTTGTGGAGCTTTGGAGAATCGTGCTGTCAGATGCGCCATCCGCGCCCACAATCATCTGTGTGGACTGGCCAGCGGGCGCGAATTTCGGGGCTTTGCGACCAGTGTGGCTGCGCTCTTTGGCGGTTTCTTTCAGCACGCGGACATCGGCCATAGCGCGACGGATCTGATCAGGTGATTTTTCCGGAGCGTAATCTTTGACGGCGCTGTCCGTCGGCAATTCGACATTGATGGACAAACGGTCCGCATACTGGCCCGCTTGCTCGATCAGTTTTGGGTCCGCGTCCGGAATGGTTTTCAGATGGATATATCCGCGGAAATGGTGTTCTTGCCGCAGGCTTTGCGCGATCCGCACCATATCCTGCATCGTGTCATCGGGAGAGCGGATGATGCCTGAGGACAAAAACAGACCTTCGATGTAGTTGCGCCGGTAGAATTCCAATGTGAGGTGAACGACCTCATCGGGGGAAAATCGCGCCCGTTCGACGTTGCTGCTGACCCGATTGATGCAATAGGCACAATCGTAAATGCAGAAATTTGTCATAAGAATTTTCAGCAGGGATATGCAGCGCCCGTCCGGTGCATAGGCGTGACAGATGCCGGACCCTGTCGTGCTGCCCAGCCCTTTGCCGTCGCGGGAATCGCGTTTTTGCCCCCCACTGGACGCGCAGGAGGCATCATATTTCGCGGCGTCGGAGAGAATCTCCAGCTTCTGTTCGAGCGTTTTTCCAGACATGTGTTCATTTTATGTTCACTAATCTGTGTGAACAAGGGGAGAACATACGCCTTTTTCAGGATGGTCTTTATGCCGCAGGCGAATCTGTCGGCCGGTCGAGCAGGAAATCGAACTGGTCGCGAAGTTTGCCCCATGTGGCTGCATCGGATGCGGCGAGCAGATAGCCCGTTGATAGGTCTGCCGTGTAGTCCGAGCCGTCCAACATGGCCACATGGCCGCCCGCCTGTTGAATTGCGACAACGCCAGCGGGTTGGTCCCAAGGTGTCAGCTTGGCGAAAAGCACGAAGTCCGCATTTCCGGATGCGACCATGCGCGCCTCGTGACACGCACAACGAAGCGAGGTGACGCGGGCAAACCGGGGAAACAGCCCCGCCATTTGAGCACGCTTGTCCTCCGGAATCAAAGACAGGGGAATAAAGCCAACAAGATCTTCGATTTTGCCACCGGCGGAGGTGCGGACGGGCCGGCGAAGGTTCCGGGGCATCACAAGTTCTGCAGGATCTCCGGCAGCAGCGGTAATGAAATCGTTTACCATCGGATCATATAGTAGCCCATAGACGGGACGGCCGTAGCGCAGCACCGACAGCATGACCCCGAACAGCGGCAGCCCCTTGGCGTAGTTCCATGTGCCGTCCACCGGATCAATGGTGAAGCACAGCTCTGCCTCCGGAATTTTGTCGAGGATGTCTGGCGAGTCCGAGGCGGCCTCTTCACCGATGATCAGGGCGCTTGGGAACATGATCTGCAGCGCGCGGGTGATCATGGCCTCGGCCCCTTTATCGGCCTCGGTCACGATGTCATGGATGCCGGTCTTGGTGGCGACTTCATGGGCAGACAGCTTGCGGAACCGCGGCAGGATTTCCGCCTTGGCAGCGCGGCGCACCAGATTCAGGATCTGGGCGCGTTGCGCCATGGTCAAAGGGGCGGTCACGGGTACGGGAAGCGTATCGGTCATTCGTTAAGTCCGGCGTTTGCTGCAGATGCGCATAGACCTGCCAGCGCCATCACCGGGGATCAAGGGGAACCGGGCCACAATCGCGGCACCCCGGCGTTTTCGCAGGGGTGCCGCGCGATTTATTCGCTTGCGCGGAGGACGGCGGCGGGGCGGACAGACAAAGGCCGCCAAGCAAACAGCAGACTGGCCAGCAAGGTGGCAAGGATACCGCCCAGAACGACGCCGATTGCGTTGGACCAGACCACTGCGAAATCGCTTTCCATCACAAAGGTCATGATCGCCCATCCGCCGGTGATACCGGCGAGCAAGGCCACCAATCCGGCTCCCGCCCCAAGCAGGGCAGAGCGAATCGCAAAGCTTTGCAAGATCCTGCCGCGTGATGCGCCAAGCGTTTTGAGAACCGCTGCCTCGTAAGTGCGAGCGGTTTCGCCTGCCGCTGCGGCGCCGATCAGCACAAGGAAACCGGTCAGCAAGGTGGCGGCGGCACCCCAGCGCACCGCGCTTGCAATGCCATCCAGCAACTCTGACACCCTGTCGATGGCGTCCTTTACGCGGATGGCGGTGATGTTGGGGTAAGCGTCGGCCAAATCCCGCAGGATCTGCGCCTCTGCCTCGGGCTCGGCGTAGACGGTCGAGATGAAGGTGTGTGGCGCACCTGCGACCGCTGCGGGATTGAGGGTGAGCACAAATCCGATGCCAGCGGTGGAAAAATCCACCTCACGGAAGGAGGTCACGGTGGCAGTGATGTCGCGCCCGAGGATGTTGATGGTGATCGTATCGCCCAATTTCAGACCGATTTCTTCGGCCTCTTCGGCGGCAAAGCTCACCTGTGGCGGGCCGGTATATCCGTCTGGCCACCAGGTGCCACCGGTGACAGTGGTTCGGCTATCGGGTTGGGCCGCATAGGTGATACCGCGATCTCCGCGCACGACCCAGTGTTCGCCTGCAACGTCCCGCGCGTTCTGGCCGTTAATGCGGGTGATGATCCCGCGCATCATTGGCGCGCTGTCGACGCGACTGACAGCGGGGTCATTTTCGACGCGCTCCAAGAAACCGTCCATCTGGTTTTGCTGGATGTCGACAAAGAAATAAGACGGTGCACGGTCCGGCAGATCACGTTCAATCGCAGACCGGAAATTTCCGTCAATCTGCCCGATTGATGCCAGAACGGCCAGCCCAAGACCCAGCGATAGCACGACGGCAGAGGCACTTTCGCGCGGACCCCCGATGCTGGACAGCGCCCATCGCCATGCCGGTCGCCCGCGTGTCAGGCCGGTTGCGTGGCGTGCTGCCCATCGCAGCAGCCAAGCCGCGCCGACCAAAAGGATAAGCGCACCAAAAATGCCACCGGCGGTCGAAAACGTAAGCCACAGGTCACCGGAAAACAGCGCGGCGGTGCCGACCAAGCCCGTCATAAGAAGTACGGTCGCAATGACATAGCGTGTCGCGGGCAGCGGTTTCGCCCCGTCCAGCGCGTCACGGAACAGGGTGGCTGCGCGGACCTCCTCGGCGCGGGCCAGGGGCCATAACGTGAAAAGCAATGCGGTCAGAACACCATAAAGCGCGGCCTCCATCAAAGGGGCGGGGTAAATGGTGAAAACAGTGGGGATGGGCAATGCTGTGGCGATCACAGGGGACAGCAAAAGCGGCACGCCCGCGCCCAACAACAAGCCGATCGCAATGCCCAGCAGGGACAGCGCGCCAATCTGGATAAAATACGTCAGAAAGATCGTTTGCCGCGACGCGCCGAGGGTTCTGAGCGTCGCGATGACTGTCGTTTTATTGGCGAGGTAGGCCCTGACAGCGGCGGATACTCCAATGCCGCCAACCGCCAGCCCAGATAAGCCAACCAGCACGAGGAAACTGGCCAGACGGTCGACGAAACGGGCCACACCCGGTGCTCCGCGTCGCGAATCCCGCCACCTTAAGCCGCTGTCTTCGTAAAGAGCCTCGGCCTCAGCGCGCGCCTCGTCCAGATTGGTGCCTTCGGGCAAAAGAAGCCTGTATTCGGTCTCGAACAAAGACCCCGCAGACAAAAGGCCGGACCCTTCCAGATCAGACGTTCTGACGATGGTCCGAGGCCCCAAGCCAAATCCATCGCCAGCATCGTCAGGTTCCGTGACGATACGCGCGCGCAAGGTAAACTCGGCCTCGCCCAGTCGAAAGTCATCGCCGATCTGCAGGCCCAGTCGATCCGCCAGAACGGGCGCCATCACGCCACCGCGATTGTCTAGGGCTTCGCTTAGCGAGATATCGGGATCCAGCACCATTTCACCCAGCAGAGGGTAGGCCGAATCCACCGACTTTACCTGCGTCAAACCCCGTTCGGTTTCGCCATCGCGGGTCACCGTGGCCATAGACCGGAAATCTGTGATCTCGGACATGTCCGTCGAAATCGATTCAAGGTAGGCGCGTTCTTCGTCATTGGCGAAGCGGTAGGTGAATTCGGCCTGCGCATCGCCACCCAACAAAATCGCCCCCTGATCCTGTAGGCCAGCCTGAATCGCCGAGCGCACGGAGCCCACGCCAGCGATGGCGGCGACCCCAAGCGCCAGACAGGCCAAAAAGATGCGAAACCCGCCGAGTCCTCCCCGAAGTTCACGACGCGCGAAACGGCTTGCAACCGCCAGCGTCATTCTGCGGCCTCTACCGCGGCGGCGGTAGCAATCAGCCCGTCGCGCAGCCGGACGGTCCGGTCGCAAAGTGCTGCAAGCTCGGGGGCGTGGGTCACAAGGACCAAAGTTGCCCCATGCGCCTGTGACAATTCGAACAGCAGATCGGTGATGGCCTGCCCATTTGCACCGTCCAGATTGCCGGTCGGCTCGTCCGCCAAAAGGATGCGAGGGCGGGGCGCAAGTGCCCGTGCCAAGGCCACCCTCTGTTGTTCGCCACCAGACATTTGTGCCGGGTAATGATCGCCACGATGGGCAAGCCCGACCTTATCCAGCATACCCCGGGCTCGGTCAAAAGCGTCGCGTTCGCCTGCAAGTTCCAGAGGTGTGGCGACGTTTTCCAGCGCGGTCATCGTCGGGATCAGATGGAAGCGCTGAAACACGACGCCCATGTTGTCACGCCGGAAACGGGCCAGGGCATCCTCATCCATCATGGTCAGCTCTTGTCCCAAGGCTGTGACCTGCCCGGTCGTGGCCCGTTCCAGCCCGCCCATGATCATCAACAGTGACGATTTCCCCGAACCCGACGGTCCAACGAGCCCCAAGGTTTCACCCGCAGCAACCTCCAGATCGATGCCATGGAGGATTTTTACCATCCCGGCATTGCCCCGCAGGCTTAAGGTGACATGTTGGAGGGACAGGACTGAATCGGGCATAAGGACGCTCTAGTATGGTTTCCGCACAAGGATATGGGGTCATCCTTCCCCGCAGCAAGGCATGGTCGGCCGTGATGGTGACCATTTGGTTGACGTTGGGCCAGAGCGCACAAGCGGACACCATGCATTTGTTGGCTTTGGGCGATAGCCTGACGCAAGGCTATGGCCTGCCTGCTGAAGCCGGATTTGTACCTCAGTTGGAAAAATGGCTTTCGGAACAAGGGCATGATGTTCAGATTGTGAACGGGGGTGTGTCCGGTGATACGACCGCTGGCGGGTTGTCCCGTGTTGCGTGGTCTTTGACCCCGGATATTGACGGAATGATCGTTACTTTGGGCGGTAACGATTTGTTGCGCGGGATTGATCCCGATACGTCACGAGAAAACATCTCTGGTATCTTGGACGTGGCGGAGGAGAATGAAGTTGAGGTCTTGCTGATCGGCATGTCAGCGCCCGGCAACTACGGCCAGGATTACAAAGCGAGGTTTGATGCGCTGTACCCGGATCTCGCTGAGGACTACGGCACTGTATTTTCGGAGCAATTTTTTGCAGGGATTATGGAGAACGGCGACACGCCTGCCGCAGTAAGCGAATTCATGCAGGCGGATGGCATTCACCCGAATGCAGTCGGCGTCCAAAAGATCGTTGCCGAAGTCGGACCAAAAGTTGAGGAGCTGTTGCTACGTATTTCTGGGCGTGGAGAAGACTAAGCGATCACTCTGTTTGGATTCGGTGGCGCGGGCGGAGTTGCCATGCCGAACAGGATGAGCGCCATGCCGATAGACAAAGAGCTAACGAAATAGGTCGTGATTCCCATCAAGACGGAAGCGTCAAACATCAGCCAAGACGTGAGTGCAAAAACCACCCCAACAACGCTGCCAAATGTGAGTGCGACTATGGCCATTTTGTTCTCCCTCCGCTGCAACGTAGGAGAATTCTACTACCAAGTCGTTAATTTCTTGAGACCAGTATAAGGTCTTTATCGGGCAATTATTGCACGTAAGGCCAAACGTGGCAGGCGCAACAGCATCCTATACAGTATGTTAGTATAAGTCGTTTCGCCGGCAAGTAATTGAAGAAACATGCGTTTCAGGAACTTCGAGTTTTTGAAGCCGCGGACAAAGGTTTGCCTTAAAGCTTTACGGAACATTAATTGGCGTAACAAACGTGCTTGGCGCAGCTCTTTGTGAATGGGGCGAAGCGATTTGCGATAGATGGGGAGAGCTTTGTCGGCTTGACCGCAGGTTAGAGCCTGCACCGCCGCTTCTGCGGCCAAGCGACCGCTGTGCATGGCGTATCCGATTCCCTCACCGGTGATCGGATCAACCAGCCCTGCAGCATCTCCAACGAGTAATACACGGCCGCGTCCGGGAACTGAACGGAATGTACCAAAGGGTAAAAATTGGCCTTTTACGGTCACGTCTTCCTTACAGCCTAGGCGCTCTAGGTAGTCAGACAGCGCTGATTTCATGGAGGCATTTTCGGACATAAGTCCCCCGAGGCCAATCGTAATGGTTTTGGTTTTAGGGAATTGCCATCCATATCCCCACTCGGCGGCGCCAAAATCAATGCGCAAGGGGGTATTCGCCCCGGGAACCGGTCGCTCCACCTCTAATGCGAAGCCGATGGTCTTGCGGTCAAAGGCTGTTCCAAAAAGCGTTTTCGCTGTTGGGCTGTTCACGCCGTCTGCTGCGATGATCGTCTGTGCAGAAATGGTTATCTCACCCACGCGAACCAGTAGCTTATCAGGTACTACTTCAATCGTCTGTCCGGTGTATGTATCAGCCCCAAACTGGATAGCGCGATCGAGCAAATAAGCATCCAAATCCCTCCGCATACAAAGATGGATGGGAGGGGCCTTGCGCTCCGTGCCTAACGCCTCGCCGAAGGCGTAAAACTCGAAACTGTCACGCACCTCCATATCGATGGCGGGCAGGGTTTCATCGAATATTTCCGAAAAGATCTGGGTCGCACGCACTGTGAGACCCCCGCCGCAAAGCTTATCACGCGGAAACCTTTTTTTGTCGACTAATGCGGTTTTAAGCCCTGACTTCGCTGCGATAGCTGCCGCGGCGCTTCCGGCAGGACCTGCGCCAACGACAACAAGGTCATAACGAACCAAGTCCGAGGCTTTCACAAAACGGTAACTTTAGTGCCGACGGGAACGCGTGGGTAAAGATCCATGACATGTTCGTTGATCAGGCGAACACATCCGTTGGACACAGATTTCCCGATAGAACGCGGGGCTGTTGTTCCGTGGATCGCGTTAAACGTGTAACGGCCGTCGCGATACAGATACAGCGCTCGGGCTCCGAGAGGATTCCCCGGCCCGCCCGGTTGAACATAATCGTTATCGATAAATTTGCTATATGCGGTCGGATCGCGTTCGATCATGGCGTTTGTCGGGCGCCATGTCGGCCATTCCTTTTTTCCGCCCACGTAAAACTCGCCGGAAATTGCCTGACCGGCCTTGCCGAAGCCAACACCGTAACGCATCGCAGAGCCGGGCTCGTCGATGTAGTACAGGAAGTGCGCACGTGGCAGGATGAAGATCTGACCAGCGGCTGCGTCGGCTTTCATACTAACGCGCTGAGGTTTGAAGATAGGATCGACTTCAAACGCAATCGCAGGGCTTGCAAGGGTCGCGGCTGCAGCGGCAGCGAATGTACGGCGTGTGATCATGACGGTACTCGTTTCGTGGCAGACCTTACCGGAATGGCCTCCCGTAATCTAAAAAGCAATCCCGACGGGTCGAAAACGTCGGTAACAAGCGCGTGGGCAGCGGCAGTGTTGTGACGCATTTGCAACTATATTACTCAGTCAGGGACATCGGCGTTTCGTCCTGCCAAAATCGCGCTGATGAGATACGCCTGCTTCGGATCCATTCCTGCAAGTATTGCTGCGGCCGAATCAGACCGCATACGACCAAGAAAGCCGGCTGCGAACTCGGGATCCATCTCAGCAAAAACTGCCGCTGCCTGCTTGGGCTTCATATTGGTATAGACTTCTGTGAGCTGGTTCAAATCACCTTCTGCCGCCTCTGTCGCGGCTTGGTAGGTCTCAGACACGCGACGTTCTATTTCTTTAAGCTGTTCCAGTTTAACCCGCATTTCAGCCTCGAATTTTTCCAAGGTCTCTTTGCGCGCAGCGTAATTCTGTTCTCGCTCTTCCAATTTTGCTTCACGATCTTTGAGCAACTGCAGAAGGGGCATCAAATCATCGTCTTCAATAGTCATAAGACGTATCGGCGTGTCTAGAATATCGGCGGGTGGTTCGGAAGTTTCGTTGGCTTCGATGATAGTTTCATCAGTCTCGGTCTTCGCCAAGGCTTGCGATGCTCCCACGCCCGCTCGCGTGAGAGCTGAAAGAAGCAGCAAAAAGCCGATTGCCGCAAGTGCTCCGCGTTGACGGCCTTTCGACGTCGTAGTGGAGGGTTTAGAAGGGGTTTTTTTAGCCATCGGCCTGATTTAACTCCTGGAACGTCGCCGAAAGATGGGTTCAACCGTTTCGTCTTCCGGATTCGGGGTGTTCGGTAAATCGTGCATGGAGGCCACCAAAAGCTCCAATCGACGCGCTGCATCTTCTGCGCGTTCCGTTAATTCTTCGAGAGAACGAGACGATTCCCCAGCGCTGTCTTGCGCCGATGTCAACGTACGGGTTAGATCGTCAACCTGTGCTGACAAAACAGCGACAGCGCCCCCTACACCTTTTTCAAGATCCGTAAACTTGCTGAGACGTCTGCTCAGCACGAAGCAGTAGAAACCTGCGCCCAAAGCGCCTGCAACCAACATTATGTCAGCAATTAATTCCATTATGACACCCTAATTAAGCACGAATTCGAGGACCAATAGATCCCTCACGCGCCCTTCCCCGGCTACGACTTTGAGTCTGCGAAGCATTTGGCCGCGCAACTTAATTAGAATGCCAACCTTTTCAAACTCCTGCGGATCAAGGGCGCGCAGATAGCCGTTCAGTACATCCTGAATACGGGGCATCAAGGTTTCCACTTCAACAGCATATTGGGAGGGAACCTCCATACTTGCTCGAAATCTCAGGTGTTTGGCTGACAAGCCGGGCGGCAAAGAAACAACAATCTGTGGAATTTCGATAAAAGTAACGTCTGGAACATCGAATGTCTCAATTTCCTCAGTTTCCTCGACTTCTGTTTGAGGCGCTTCTTCGGAAGTACCTCCGACAATACCGGATTGTACGGCGAAAAAGCCACCGCCCCCGCCCAAGAGAGCAAGCACCAAACCGATAATAATCGGCAATTTAGAAGATTTGCTTTCATCGACATTTTCTTCGTCGAGTGCCGCGTCCGACATAGTGAACCTCTTTTCCAGACTCGGAGCGAAATTAGCGCAAAGGGGCTAACTGATTGTTAAGCGGAGTGGGGCAAAAGTCGGACCACCGAACAGAATGTTTGGACGGAGGTCGGTTTGAACCAGATTATGAACAGTTGGGGTGCCTTGGGCGGGCGGCAACGTATTGTTGTCCTAGGGGCTACGTTTGCGATGGTGTTGGCGGTATGGGGGCTTGCGCGCTTGGCCTCGTCGCCGAATTACGCGTTGCTTTATGCTGGTTTGGAAAACGGCGCTGCGGGAGATGTGGTTAAAGCGCTCGAAGCGCGGGGAGTTCAGTACGACGTCCGTGGGGCTGCAATCTTCGTACCCGAGGCGGACCGCGATTCGCTTCGGCTTACCCTCGCCAGTGAGGGGATGCCTGCGAACAGCGGGCAGGGGTATGAGTTGCTGGACGGCTTGTCGGGGTTCGGAACGACCAGCCAGATGTTCGATGCAGCTTACTGGCGTGCAAAAGAGGGCGAGCTGGCACGTACAATTGTGTCGAATCCATTAATCGCCAGCGCCCGCGTGCACATTGCGAATAGCAGTGCGAACCCGTTTCAAAGGGATGTTTCGCCAACGGCGTCAATCTCGGTCACCACGACGGGCGGAACCCTTTCAGTTACACAGGCGCGCGCTTTGAAGTTCCTTGTCGCCTCAGCGGTGCCAGGCCTTGAACCCGAAAGCGTGTCTGTCATTGACGGCAATGGCGGGCTGATCGCGGCGGAAGATGATGCCACAGGCGGTCCAAGCGCGGACGACAAAGCGACTTTGCTCCGTGATCGGGTTCAACGGCTGATGGAAGCACGCGTCGGGCAGGGGAATGCCGTCGTCGAAGTCAGTGTAGACACCGTCACGGAAAGCGAGCTGATCCGTGAGCGCAGCTTTGATCCCGAAGGTCGTGTGGTGATTTCCACCGATACCGAAGAAAGCTCGGACACCTCCCAAAATCAGGGCGGGGGCGATGTGACCGTGGCGTCCAACTTGCCAGACGGCAACGCTGGGGGGGGCGACAATTCCTCTGCGCAGAGCAACGATACGCGCGAGCGCATTAACTACGAGGTCTCAGAGACCACGCGAGAAATCACGCGTGTTCCCGGTGCAATCAAACGCCTGACTGTCGCCGTCTTGGTAAACGGAACCTATGAGGACGACGGGAATGGTGGGCAAACCTTTGTGCCGCTACCTCAGGAAGAACTGGATGCGCTGAGGGATCTTGTGGCGTCAGCCGTGGGCTTCGACGAAGCGCGCGGTGATGACATCACTCTCCGCTCGCTGCCGTTTGAGCGTCCAGAGGGGCTTGGCACC
This sequence comes from Sagittula sp. SSi028, assembly GCF_048553715.1. Classification (NCBI taxonomy): domain Bacteria; kingdom Pseudomonadati; phylum Pseudomonadota; class Alphaproteobacteria; order Rhodobacterales; family Roseobacteraceae; genus Sagittula; species Sagittula sp. SSi028. The sequence goes on from NZ_JBLZNC010000008.1 coordinate 67,702, forward strand.
GGTCCGGTCGAGCCGGGCATTTTCACCGGTGCCATTGATACAATGCGTTTGATCCAGATCGGGGTGTTGGCGTCGGTGGCGTTGATCCTTGGTCTGTTCGTTGTGCGTCCGGTTTTGGCAAGCGGCCAGGTCGCAGGGGCTGAGAGTGCGGCCGCTCTGCCTGCGCCAGAAGGTGACATGAACGCGGACGCTGGCCCTGCTTTGGATGGGGAAATTGAACCGCTCGGTGGCTTTGGAGATTTGCCGATGATGGGAGACGGGCCGGATTTCAGCGGGCTTGGCATGGGCGATTTCGACGGCGGATCAGACGATGATCCAGTGGACCGCCTTCGCAACCTGATTGAGGAGCGGAAGACAGAAACGGTCGAGATTCTGCGCAGTTGGCTTGAGGATGATCGGGAGAAGGCAAGTTGACCGCGCTTCAGGATCTGCTTGAAGATTTCGGATTGGGCCGGCCGGCTCCCGATGACGCCCCAATGCCCACCGAAAACATGGTGAATGAATCAGAGGTAGAGGGGCAAAAACTGGAAGCCTTTGAAAAAGGCTATCGGGCGGGCTGGGATGATGCTGTCAAAGCGTACAGCGATGAGCGTAGCCATTTAAGCGCGGGATTGGGGCAGCATCTGCAGGATCTGTCGTTCACATATCACGAGGCTTACGGCCAGATGATGAAGGCGGTCAATCCGTTGCTGAACGAGATGGTCACGGTGCTGCTCCCGCAGGTCGCCCGTGCGGCGCTGGGCGTTCATATTGCAGAGCAGCTGGAACAGCTGACCGCTGAAATCGGCGGCGCCGCGGTCGAAATTGCTGTTTCACCGAACAAGCTGGAAGCCGTGTCAGAACTGTTGGACGGGGATTTCGGGTTTCCCCTGCGCTTGGTGCCCGATGACACGTTGTCCGACGAACAGGCCGATATTCGGTTCGGTGAACAGGAGCGCCAGATTGATCTGGGGGAATTGATCGCCTCTGTCATCGAGGCCGTTCAAGGCTTTGCCTACGAAAACCAAAGGAAATTTAACCATGGATAATCCGCAGCCCAGTCAGTCTTCGGGGGCGACACCTTTTACATCGGTGCCAATCGAAATCACCGTTTCCGTTGGCAAAGCCCGCCCATTGGTTCGCGAACTTTTGCAGCTGAACGAAGGGTCGGTTTTGAGCCTCGACAAACAGCTCGATGATCCTGTCGAATTGTATGTGGGCGAAAAACTGATCGGGATTGGGGTGCTCGAAGTCGTCGAGGGTGACGGGCAAGGGCAACTTGCCGTGCGCCTGACCGAAGTTGTCGATTTGCAAAGCCCGGCCTGACGACTGTGCGCTTTTGCATTGTCCTGGCCTTGGCGTGGGGGCTGTTGATCGCCCACCCCGCAACGGCGCAGTCCATCGCCATTGATGTGGGGGATGGCGGTTCCGTGACTGCGACCTCGGTGCAACTGATTGCCCTGATCACACTGCTCAGCCTTGCGCCGGGCATCGCGATCATGATCACCTGCTTTCCGTTTATGGTGACTGTTCTATCCATCTTGCGGCAGGCCGTGGGCTTGCAGCAGTCCCCGCCAAACATGCTGATCGTCAGTCTGGCGTTGTTTCTGACCTATTTCGTGATGGAGCCGGTCTTTACCGAGGCTTGGGAAAACGGCGTGCAACCCCTGATCGAGGAAGAGATCGAACTGGAACAGGCCGCCGTTCGTGGGATCGCCCCATTCCGTGATTTCATGGCCGGCCGGACCGACCCGCAGACATATCAGGCGATGGCAGACCTGAGGCCGGACGCGGCAGACACCACATTGGCGCCAGAGGCACCGTTGTCTGTCTTGGTCCCGAGCTTCATGTTGTCAGAGGTCGCCCGCGCCTTTCAGGTCGGCTTCCTGATCTTCCTGCCATTCCTGATCATCGATCTGGTGGTGGCAGCGGTTTTGATGTCCATGGGCATGATGATGGTGCCGCCGGCCATTGTGGCACTGCCGTTCAAGCTGGCGTTCTTTGTGGTCGCCGATGGGTGGAGCCTTCTGGCTGAAAGCCTTGTGCGCGGATATTTTTAGCCGTTCCCGCGCTCCATCGGGTGATCATCCTCGTCCGCGTGCAAATGGCGTTCGCCGCGGGCATGCGACAGGGCGATCTGCTTTTGGCGCTCGCGAAAGCGGGCCTTGTCCTCGTCGGATGTCTGGTCGACACACAGATGGCACGACACGCCATGTTCATATTCGGGGCGGTCGCGATCCTCTGGCAGGATCGGGCGGCGGCAGGCGTGGCACAGCACGTGAGGCCCCTCGGCCAATCCATGATCGACCGAGACGCGCCCGTCAAAGACAAAGCACGATCCGTTCCATGTGCTGTCAGAGGCGGGAACCTCTTCAAGGTATTTCAGAATGCCCCCCTTGAGGTGGTAAACCTCCTCTACCCCTTGTCCGATAAGAAAGTTTGTCGATTTTTCGCAGCGGATCCCGCCGGTGCAGAACATTGCGATCCGCTTGTTGTGGAAGCGGTCCTTGTTCTTTTCCCACCATTGCGGGAACTCGCGAAACGTCGCGGTTTCAGGGTCGACGGCGCCCTCGAATGTTCCGATGGCGACTTCGTAATCGTTTCGGGTGTCGATCACCGCCACATCGGGTGAGGTGATCAGGGCATTCCAGTCCGCGGGGTCGACGTAGTGGCCGACCTTGGCCTTGGGGTCCACGTCCGGCTGGCCCATTGTAACGATTTCCTTTTTCAACCGCACTTTCATTCGGGCAAAGGGGCGATCAGTCGATGTGGACAGTTTCCATTCCAGATCAGAGCAGCCGGGCAGGGTGCGGATATGTGCCAGCACCGCATCGATTCCAGCCTTCGGCCCGGCGATGGTGCCGTTGATCCCCTCATGCGCCAGCAGAAGCGTCCCCGTCACATGGCTGGACTGACACAGGTCAAGCAGGGGCGCGCGCAGGGCGGCCGGATCAGCGAAGTGGGTGAAGTGATACAGGGCGCAAACGGTATACATGGCGGTGCGATACTCCGGCACAGATGTTCGAACAATCGATTATTTCGCCGCGAGCGCAAGCCCGTGCACCACGGCGGTGAAAACTTCGGTATCAACTTGGCGGGCCTGAGGCAGTGCTTTGGCCATGGCCGCACGAACAGCCCCCAGCAGGGATGAGCCGCCCACAAAGACCACGTGATCGACCGTCTCCGGCGTGACATCGACGTCGCTGAGCGTTTCCAAAGCCTGCGCCGCGATCTGTTCGGCGTAAACGGTCAACACGCCGCGTAATGCGTCCTGCTCCAGATCCATGCCCAGCCCCCGTTCGATCACGCGCAGATCAATGCGGCCAGTCTGCGATTGATTGGCGCTGATCTTTCCGGCCTCAACAGCGTAGGCGATGTCATGGCCCAGATGGCTTTGCAGCACGTCCTGCAGCCGCTCGAAGGGCGCGGGATCGGGAGCCAGCCGCGTCCAGCGTTCGACTTCGCGCAGGGTGGCAGGCTCATAGACAAAGGGGATCTTTTCCCAGCTTGCCAGATCGTGAAACAAGGCCTTGGGCGCGCTATGGGTGCGACTTCCCAGTTCGGCCCCGATGGGCGCCTCGTACCCGAAAAGCGGCATAGCAAAACCAAGGCTCATCGCTTTGTCGAAATCGGTTCCTCCCAAACGCAGCCCTGTGGAATGCAGCACATCGGTGTCCGCCCCGCGCCGGTCGCACAGGGTGAAATCCGACGTGCCGCCGCCGATGTCCACGATCAGGCTTCGGCCCTGCACATCGGCGGCCAAAGCGGCGGCTTCGGGTTCTGGCAGGAAATCCACATGCTTGAATCCGGCCATCCGATAGGCGTCGGTCAAATCGCGAAGCGCCTGCTGGTCGCGCTCATCGGACGCAGAGTGAAAGCGTACAGGCCGACCCGACAGGGCGCTGTCAAATTGCAAGCCGGTGTGGGCCTCGGCGCGACTGCGGATTTCGGCCAGAAAGCGGGCGATGATTTCGATCAGAGTGATCCGCTCGTTCAGGATTCGGCGGGGCTCGCGGGCCAAGGGTGTGCCAAGGATGGATTTCAGCGCACGCATGAACCGACCTTCGGCACCATCGCGCATCGCGCGGGCCGCGGCAGATCCGTAGGTGTACTTGCGCTCCGCGAAATCGACGAAAACGGCGGTTGGCAGCGTGTCGTTGCCGTCCTCCAGCGGGATCACGTAAGGTCTCTTGCCAGCCATGACGCCCGCAGCGGTGTTCGACGTGCCGAAGTCCAGTCCAAGCTGCGCCATAATGGATTCCTGCCTTTTTCCGAAAACAGGCGAAATAACGATTGCGCGGCGCTATGGCAATCCTGTCCGAAAACATTACTGTCCCGCGAAACGAGGGAGCAGACCATGCATGCGTTGATCGTCATTGATGTTCAGAACGATTTTTGTCCGGGCGGGGCCCTTGCCGTGGAGGGCGGTGATGACATCATCGACGGGATCAACGATCTGATGCGCACATCGGATGCTGTGATCCTGACGCAAGATTGGCATCCGGCGGGGCATGAGTCCTTTGCCTCGACCCATCCGGGGCGCAGCGCCTATGAGCAGATCGACATGCCATACGGGCCGCAGGTTCTATGGCCGGACCATTGCGTCCAAGGCACCACCGGGGCCGCGTTCCACCCGCGGCTGGATCATGATCGTGCGGATCTGATTGTGCGCAAAGGGTTCCGTCCGCACATCGATAGCTACAGCGCCTTTTTCGAGAATGACCAGACCACGCCCACCGGGCTAGAGGGCTATCTGCGCACCCGTGGGATCGAAAGGCTGACATTGGTCGGATTGGCGACGGATTTCTGCGTAAATTTTTCTGCAGTTGATGCTGCCCGTCTGGGGTTCTCCGTCGATGTCCGCGAAGATCTGTGCCGCGCGATCGACATGGGTGGCTCACTTGATGTGGCCCGTGCGGGGATGCGAACGGCAGGGGTGCTTTTGCGCTAAATTGGAGGCTTAATCTGTTGTTAATGGACTGAACCTACCGTCTCGCGACGTTTTAGGGCAGATTCCATGCAGATACGAGACGCGGCGCGCAGCGCTGCAGAGGCCAGTTTTCAAGCGCGCTACGGGCAGGATGTCTTGCTCGGACGCTACATTACGGCCCGTATCAATGATTTCTTTACCCGTTTGGTGGCCACAGCCATCGGTGGTTTAGTGATCTGGCTGATCACCACGCCGGAGGCCGCGCTTTTGTGTCTGGTTGTGGTTCTGGTAGGCGAGGCGATTGATCTGGGCTGTGCCGCCTATGCCCGGCATCGCCTTCATTTGGGCGCGTCGTTACAACCATTGCTGCGGATCACAGCCGTGTCGGCAGGGCTGCAATCGCTGACCATATCGTTCTGCGTCTTGTTGCTGCTGTCTCTCGCCACCTCGGATGAGGCATCCCTGATCGCGCTGTGTTTTTTGATGGCCTCAGCGGTCAATGCCGGTTTCATCATGACGCATCACCGCACGGCCGCGTGGTCAAAACTGGTCATCCTTGCAGCCTCGGTCGTGGTCTTTTTGGTCATGGATACGCTGCATTCGGAACAGTTCGGCACGCGGCAGGTGATCCACCTCCTTGAGGTGATGTTGCTGGGCTATGTGACCTATATGTTCGTCGCTTTTGCGGTGCGAAGCTGGGAAAAACGTCTCAGCAAAGAACGGCAGCTTTTGCTACGGGCGGCGCAACAGGAGGCGACCAATCACGATCTCAAATGCGCGCAACAAAGGGCCGAACAGGCGGCGCAGGCCAAGTCGGCCTTCCTAGCCACCATGAGCCACGAAATACGCACGCCCCTCAACGCCGTCATCGGGATGAGCGATCTACTCGGGCAGACGAACCTCAGCTCGGATGGCCGATCCTATGTGGAGACGATCCGCACCGCATCGACGTCTCTGCTGGGCATTATCAATGATGTGCTGGATTTTTCCCGCCTCGATGCCGATCAAATGGCGTTCGAGGATGAGCCTTTTTCGCCGACCGATTGTATTGCGGCGGCGACGCGTTTGTTGACGCCGATGGCGCAGGAAAAGCACCTGTCCCTTGTTCTGGCGGATGACGGCTCTCTGCCGGTCCGCGCCAGCGGGGACGAGGGGCGGTTGCGGCAAATCCTCGTCAACCTGATCGGCAACGCGATCAAATTTACCGACGTGGGCGAGGTTAAGGTATCGTCACGAACCGTTCCTGCGGACAATGGCTGGCGGCTGATTGTCCGCGTGTCTGACACGGGCATCGGGGTGCCCCCTGAACGGGCTGACGCGATCTTCGAGGTGTTTCAGCAGGCAGAGGCTGCGACGACCCGGCGTTTCGGGGGCACCGGACTTGGCCTGCCGATCAGCCGCGCACTGGCGCGCCGCATGGGCGGTGACGTCCGCTTGCTGCCGACTCCGGAGGGGCAGACCGGGGCGGTGTTCGAATTGTCGATCAAGATTTCGCGGGCCGCATCGGTGGTGCCCGCACGCTCTCCCGCGTTGGCCCCGGTGGCCAAGGCGATCTCCCGGCCAATCCGCGTGGTGCTGGCGGAGGACAATGGCACGAACCGCATGTTGGTGCAGCAATTCCTCAAAGACCAGCCCATCAAATTGCATATCGCGGTAAACGGTCGCGAAGCGGTGGACCTGACGCAAAGATTGCAGCCCGAGGTGGTGCTGATGGATATGTCCATGCCAGAGGTCGACGGGCTGGAAGCCACGCGCCGCATCCGCCGTCTCGATATCCGCCAGCCCAAGATCATTGCGTTGACGGCAAACGCCTTTGCCTCCGACCGAGATGCCTGCGTCGCGGCGGGGATGGACGACTTTCTGACCAAGCCGATCCGCAAGCCCGTGCTGGTTGGCGCGCTGGCCCATGCAGCCGCAGACGATAAAACGCGTTCACAACCCGTGCCGGACATCGTATCAGGGTCCGACCGCGAGGAAGGGAGCGTGCCTTGGACATCGCCACAAGAGTCTGGAACCACAAGTGGAAGATCGATCCGATCGTCCGGTCCCTGATTGATACCGATTTCTATAAATTGCTGATGTGTCAGTCTGTGTTCCGCAACAAGCGGGACACGCAGGTGACCTTTAGCCTGATCAACCGGTCGTCCAGCGTGCCCTTGGCCAAGCTGATCGACGAGGGCGAGCTGCGCGAGCAGCTTGATCATGTGCGGTCCCTGTCGCTGACCCGTGGCGAAAGCACATGGCTGCGCGGCAACACGTTTTACGGCAAGCGCCAGATGTTCCGCCCGGATTTTATGGAGTGGTTCGAAAACATGCGCCTGCCCGCCTATCATCTGGAACGGGTTGGCGACCAATACGAGCTGACGTTCGAAGGCAACTGGCCCGAGGTCATGCTGTGGGAAATTCCGGCGCTCGCGATCCTGATGGAGTTGCGCGGGCGGGCCGTGCTCAATGACATGGGGCGTTTTGAGCTTCAGGTTTTGTATGCCCGCGCCATGACGAAGCTGTGGGAAAAGGTCGAACACCTGCGCAAGGTTCCGGATCTGCGGATTGCGGACTTCGGCACCCGCAGGCGGCATTCCTTTTTGTGGCAGGACTGGTGCGTGCAGGCGATGCTTGAAGGGCTGGGGGACAGTTTTGCCGGCACCTCGAACTGCCTGATCGCAAAGAACCGCGATCTCGAAGCGATTGGTACCAACGCCCATGAGCTGCCCATGGTCTACGCGGCTTTGGCCGAAGATGACGCCGATCTGGCCCGCGCGCCCTATGACGTGCTGGCAGACTGGCACGAGGAGCATTCGGGCAATCTGCGCATCATTCTGCCCGACACCTATGGCACCGAGGGCTTCTTGCGTCATGCGCCTGATTGGTTGGCAGGCTGGACCGGCATCCGGATTGACAGCGGTGACCCTGCCGCGGGCGCAGAGACGGCGATCCGCTGGTGGACAGAGCGCGGTGAAGACCCGCGCGATAAACTGGTGATCTTCTCAGACGGGCTGGACGAGCGGAAGATCGTCGAACTTTCCCAACAGTTTGCGGGCCGTGTGCGCGTGTCCTTTGGTTGGGGTACTTTGTTGACGAATGACTTCCGTGGTCTTGCGCCGAATGATGCGCTGGCGCCGTTCTCGTTGGTGTGCAAGGCGATCAGCGCCAATGGCCGCCCCACGGTCAAACTGTCGGACAACCCGAACAAGGCGATGGGCCCGGCCGAGGAAATCGCACGCTACAAACGCGTCTTCGGCGTGGGCGACCAACAGGCACAGGACGTGGTGGTGTAACGCATCGGTTGCGCGAAAGCGTCACCTTGGCCCGGCGGCCGTTCTTGGGCTTTTCTTGTCTGACGCGGGGGGGTAATCCCCTTGGCGAAGGAGTTTACCATGGCACCCATCGACCCACAGCCCGGCATTATGGACATCGCCCTGTACGAGGGCGGGAAGTCCAAGGTTGCAGGCGTCACCAATGTTGTGAAGCTCAGCTCGAACGAGAACCCGTTCGGCGCAAGCCCCGCAGCCAAGGAAGCGGTGGCACGCTCTGTCCATGAGCTGCACCGCTATCCGTCGACGGACCATGCAGAGCTGCGCGCCGCCATTGGCGAGGTCCATTCCGTGGACCCCGCGCGGGTGATCTGTGGTGTCGGCTCGGACGAGATCATCACCTTTCTGTGTCAGGCTTACGCTGGTCCGGGGGATGAGGTGCTGTATACCGAGCATGGCTTTGCCATGTACCGCATCAGCGCGCTGGCCGCAGGGGCCACGCCGGTCGAGGTCAAGGAACGTGACCGTGTGACCTGTGTCGACAACCTGTTGGCGGGCTGCACGGATAAGACACGGCTTGTGTTCATCGCGAACCCTAACAACCCCACCGGCACCATGATCGGCATGGCCGAGATCGAGCGTCTGGCAGAGGGGATTCCCGACAATTGCCTGCTGGTTCTGGACGGGGCCTATGCGGAATATGTCGAAGGGTATGACGGCGGCGCGCGGCTTGTAGATGTGCGCGACAACGTTGTGATGACACGGACTTTCTCCAAGCTTTACGGCTTGGGCGGTTTGCGGGTCGGCTGGGGCTATGGGCCGGCGCATGTGATTGATGTGCTCAACCGGTTGCGTGGGCCATTCAACCTGTCCGGTACGGCGCTGGCCGCGGCCGAGGCCGCCGTGCGCGATGCCGCCTACGCCGAGAAATGCCGCAACGACAACACGCGTCTGCGCAGCATCCTGTCGGAATCTCTGGCAGAACACGGTGTGCCCTGTGACACGTCCATGGCCAACTTCGTTCTGGCGCGCTTTGCCGACCAGGCCGAGGCCGAGGCTTGCGACGCCTATTTGCAGACACAGGGGCTGATCGTGCGCCGCGTGGCTGGCTACAACCTGCCCAACTGCCTGCGCATCACCGTGGGGGATGAACCCTCGGTCCGGCGGGTGGCCTATTGCATTGGTCAGTTCAAGGCAGGCGCGCGGTGAGCGTTGTCTACCAGAAGGTCGCGCTGATCGGGCTGGGCCTGATTGCCGGGTCGATGGCATGGGCGTGCAAACGCGACGGGCTGGCCGCTGAAATCCGTGGCTACGCGCGCTCCGCCGAAAGCCGTGACATGACCCGCCGGTTGGGGTTCTGTGACGTGGTGTGCGACAGCCTTGAAGAGGTCGTCCAAGACGCAGATCTGGTGGTCTTGGCGACACCGGTCGGTGTGATGGGCGCGATTGCCCAGACCATCGCCCCACATCTGAAACCCGGCGCGGTGGTGATTGACGTCGGATCGGTCAAACGGACCGTGATCGAAGAGGTCCAGCCCCATATCCCCGAGGGGGTGCATTTCATTCCCTGTCACCCGATGGCAGGGACGGAACATTCCGGCCCTTCGGCGGGATTTGCCGGTCTATTCGACAACCGCTGGTGCCTGATCGTGCCCGTGGACGGCACGCCAGAGCCTGAGGTCGCGCGGCTCGAGAGCTTTTGGCAGCAACTCGGCGCCATGACCGAACGCATGGATGCAGAACATCACGACATGGTCTGCGCCGTCGTCAGCCATATCCCGCACCTGATTGCCTACACGATGGTGGGGGTCGCGGACGATCTGCGCCGTGTGTCCGATCAGGAGGTGATCAAGTTTTCGGCGGCAGGGTTTCGGGATTTCACCCGTATCGCGGCCAGCGACCCGACCATGTGGCGCGATGTCTTTTTGACAAACAAAGAAGCCACGATCGAGATGCTGGGACGGTTCACCGAGGAACTCTTTGCCCTGCAGCGCGCCATTCGCACCGGCGATGGTGAGCAGCTTCACGCCTATTTCACCCGCACACGGGCGATCCGGCGTAGCATCCTTGAGGCAGGTCAGGATACGGATAAACCGGACTTTGGCCGCGGCGGCTGATTGACAGGGGTGGGATTTTACATGGTGCGTTGGTTTGTACTTGGCTTGCTTGTGGTGCTGACCGGCTGTGGCCGGGGCGGGGATGAGGCGGAGAAAAACGCCAAGGTTCTGCGCGAACGGTTTGCCGGGATGGGCAGCGTTTGTGGCGATCCGACCCTGATCGGAGAGGCCATTGGCGAGGTCGAGGGCAACGGCGCATGTGGCATCCGCAACGGCATTCGCCTACGCGCGCTGGATGGCGTGGCCTTGTCCACACCGGCGACGATCAACTGCGGCACCGCCCGTGCGCTCAAGACATGGATCAACACCGGCGCGCGCCCTGCTGTGGGCGGCATGGGCGGTGGCGTCAGCGAGTTGAAGGTGGCGGCGTCCTACGCCTGCCGGACGCGCAATCACAAACGCGGTGCCAAGCTGTCAGAGCATTCAAAGGGCAACGCCATCGATATTTCGGCGGTCCGTCTTGTGGACGGAACAGAGCTTTCGGTGCTGAATGATTGGCGGTCGCGCGACAAGGGGGCCGCGTTGAAACAGATGCACAAGGCCGCTTGCGGGACCTTTGGCACCACGCTTGGCCCCGGATCGGACGGCTTCCACGAGGATCACTTCCACTACGACATTGCCAAGCATCGCGGTGGGGCCTACTGCCGCTAAGGCGGGCTAGCGGTCAAAGCCCGGCGTGCCTTTGTCCTGCGGGTTGCGCCCCAAGTGGCGCGCGCGGATCTGATCGGACATCTGGCGGGAGCCATCGTGGCTCCATCCCGGTGGGGCCACGCAATACATGAGTCGGTCGCGCCAGCTGAGCCCCGGTTGGCGCACATCCGACCAGATGCTTTGCCATTCATGAAAGGCCACGCGCAGCGGGTTAAAGGTGCCCAGATTGCGCACCAGCCCATAGTCAGGTTTGTCGCTGTCCAGTTCGGGCACAAAGGTGCCAAACAGCCTGTCCCAGATGATGAAAACACCACCGTAATTGGCGTCAAGATACCGGGGATTGCGCCCGTGGTGCACGCGGTGATGGCTGGGCGTGTTCATCACGGCCTCGAACCAGCGGGGCAGGCGGCCGATGGCTTCGGTGTGAATCCAAAACTGGTAAATCAGGTTCAGGCCCCCCACGAACAAAACCAGAGCGGGGTGAAATCCCAACAGGATCAACGGCGCGCGCACCACCATCATAAAGGTGAACGTATAAGTCCACGTCTGCCGCAGGGCTGTCGTCAGATTGTAATGCTGGCTGGAGTGGTGATTGACGTGGCTGGCCCAGACCCAGCGGATGCGATGCCCAAAGCGGTGCACCCAGTAATAACGCAGGTCATCCAGCACAAAACACAAGACAATCACCGGCCATGACAGGCCCAGATCAAGCGGCGTCACCTCCCACAGCAGGGTGAAGAATCCCCAGGCGACGAACCCCAGCGCAAGGCCAGAGGCCACATTGCCTGCTCCCATAATCAGCGAGGCCACGGTATCGCGGGTTTCATACCGGCCCCCGCGCCCTGTTTTCCAGATCCACACCAGTTCGATCACAATGGCCGCCGCAAAGAACGGCACGGCAAGCTGAACCACGTCTGGAAAAGTGATCTGGTCGGTCAACGGTCGCCTCCTTCGATGACGCGGGCCCATGCGCGGGCCTCTTGCGGGGTCAGGATCAACCGCAGGCGCGGCGCGCTGCTGTCCGGCAGGCGCAGGTCCAATCCGGTGGGAAGCGCCTTGGCCCGTGCGCCGCGCAGCAGCCGTGCCGTGCTGTCCGCCCCCATGGGCCAGACAAGTCCGGGGCCGTCGTCGGTCATCACCAGTGCTGCCGCGCGTTTCGCGGTCAGCGTGACAGTGCCCGCTGGCAGGTCGGGAAACTCCCGTGCCCAAGCGGCTCGGGCATCGTCTTCGGTGTCAAAGGTCTTGGGGCGCGACACGCCGCTAAGGTGCACCAGTGCGATGACACCGGCGATCCCCAGCACGACCAATGCAAACAGAATGGGTAACGGCATGTGTCCTCCGGCAGGCATGGTTGCCAGCAGGTCGGGTTTTGTCAAAGCCTATTGGGACAGAATTTTGCCACATTTGGCGGATTTGCGAATCGCTGTGGTCGGGCTGGGGCTGCTTGACCTGTCCGAAAATCCCACTGTGACCCAGCGTATTACCCGGCATAACGCGAGCAATGTCAGGCATGGTGAATGACTGTTTCGCAGTCGCGGCCAATAGGTCGATTGTGGCAAAAGATGGTTGTGCGGCGTCCGTTTTTCGCCCAAATCTATTCGTGTCGGTGGGGGCCGACGACAAGGATACGCAGAATGCGCGCACGGATCATCGCCCTCGGCCTGACTTTCATGGCATCTATGGCACAGGCGGATATCGCCTGGAATGTGGACCGGATCGGCGCGGGCTCGACCATGGTTATGTCGGATCGCGCAGGCGAGCTGACCCATGTAAAGCGCGGCACCCAAGGCGCCCTGCATGTCTTTGACGTCTTTGCGGGACAAGGCGGCGCCGGTGGGTTCGCAGGCAGCTACAAAACGAACGCTCGTGGGGATGTGGTGGAAACCGTAGCCTTTGACGGGGCCGTGACCCGCTTTGTCCCGCATCGCTGCAACCGCACCGTCGGGCAGTGCAATTTCACAGTGGTGCACCCTGACGGGTTCACCGAGCCGCGCACCCGCGTTACCACCGAAGTGAATGGCGGGCTGCAGTATCGCGAATACGGGTTGGACGGTCTGATGACCGAAGGCGCGCTGCATCTTGACGCCAACGGCACATCGAAAGGCGGCTGGCAGCGCCAGAAGAACGCCGACGAGAAAAAGCGCCGTCACCGCCGGATCGTGCTTGCGCTGAAATAACCGCGGCGTTCCCTTCTCTCTCTCTCTCTCTCTCTCTCTCTCTCTCTTTTGTTGTTATCAGTAGCCCCGCCGGTCCGCCGCGCGGGGTTTGGTTTTGTGATCGCCTCTGATCCGCGATATTTGATCAAATCGGGAAGATTCCGCGTCTTAATCCCGTGAAGTTCGCGGGTTACGCCATAAATTGACGCTTGGCGGAGCCACTACATTTGATCAAAGATATGCCGCGTTGGGAGGCTGCGAAAAATCTTTGTTACAGCCGAAAATTTTTCTTGCGCGAGTCAGAAATCGGCCTCATATGCGCGCTCAAGACGCCAACGCACGCGCCTCTGTCGAGGTGGGCAATTCAACACCCACGCGGTTACGTAGCGACGGTAACGTCTCTGAATGGAACTGAGCGGTCTGCGCCGGGAAACCGGAATGGCCGGGTCTGATTGGAGATGACCAATGAACGCATACGTAACCGGGCTTTCTGCCCGCGATGATCTGTCTTTGTCTCGCGCCGAAGCATATGCCCTGTCGCATGAATTCGACCGCCCGACCCTGATCCTGGACACCGATGCCATTGCGCGCCAATACGCAGCGCTTGCGCAGGGTCTGGGACGTGCCCGCATCCACTATGCGGTCAAGGCGAACCCGGCCCCGGAAATCCTGCAGACCCTTGTTCAGGCGGGATCGAACTTCGACGCGGCTTCGCGCCCTGAAATCCAGATGTGTCTCGACGCGGGCGCACAGCCGGCCCAGATCTCCTTTGGCAACACGGTCAAACGCCCCGCAGACATCGCATGGGCACATTCAGTCGGCGTGAACCTCTTCGCTGTCGATGCCGAAGAAGAGATGGCCAAGATCGCGGAATATGCGCCCAACGCGCAGGTCTATGTGCGTGTGATCGTGGAAAACTGCATGGCGGACTGGCCGCTGACCCGCAAGTTCGGCTGCGCCCGCGATAAAGCCGTGGCGCTGTTCGATCTGGCGGTGGCGCTGGGCCTGCGTCCGGTCGGCCTGTCGTTCCACGTGGGATCACAAACCCGCGAGGCGTCGATGTGGGCACCCGTTCTTGATCAGGTGGCAGCCGTCTGGAACGATCTCAAAGCTGCTGGCCACAGCCTGTCGCTGCTCAACATCGGTGGCGGTTTCCCGGCGTTCTACGGCCAGACCATCGACGCGCCGACGCAATACGCCGCCGCGGTCATCGCGCAGGTTCACGAACGCTTTGGCGATGTGCCGCACATCATGGCAGAGCCGGGCCGTGGCCTTGTGGCCGAGGCGGGGGCCATCGCAGCAGAGGTCCTGCTGGTGTCGAAAAAGACCGAAAACGAGCTGCACCGCTGGGTGTTTCTCGACATCGGCAAGTTTTCGGGGCTGGCGGAAACCATGGACGAGGCGATCCGTTACCAGTTCATCACCCCGCGCGACCACGAGCCGACGGGGGCCTGCATTCTGGCCGGACCGTCCTGCGATTCGGCGGATGTGCTGTACGAAAAGACCCCGGTCCAACTGCCGTTGGGGCTGAAAGCGGGCGATAAATTTGTGATCCGCAACTGCGGTGCCTATACCTCGACCTATGCGTCGATCGGCTTTAACGGGTTTCCGCCGCTGGATGTGGTGGTGATCTGAACACTGGCTGGTCGGGGCACAGCCCCGACCTACGACATGTCTGGATGAAACAATGCGGCGCGCAGGTCAGTTCTGACGCGCCGCTTTGCCTGTCAGCTGTCTGCCTCGACGCCCATCAGCGCGGCCAGCATGGCGCGGGCGTCATCGCCCGACCAATCCGCATCGCCGGTCAGGCGTCCGACCTCTTGGCCCTCGGGATTGAGGATAACGGTCACCGGCAGGCCCAGAACGGCCATTTCACGCGCCAGCGTCGATTTGGGATCGCGGTGCAGGGGCAGGTTGTCGACCCCGATCTCGGCAAAGAATTCCTCCATCTTCACCGGCGGGTTGCGCGAGGTTGCGATGGTGACCACCTCGAAATCATCACCGCCCAGTTCGGATTGCAGTTCGGACAACATAGGCATTTCATGACGGCAGGGCGCGCACCACGTGGCCCAGAAGTTCACCAAAACCCATTTGCCCTGCCAATCGGAAAGGTTCCGCGGTGCCTCGTCAAAGGTCATGAAATCAGCCGTGCCCGCGTCTTTGGGTGCGGAATGCAGGACCATTTTCTTCATATCGCCCGCCAAAGCAGCGCGGGCTGCCTCGACATCGGCCACTGCCGGATTTGCCAGCGCGATCACGCCGGTATACAGAGCCGCAAGCAGAATTCGTTTCATAGAACCTCCTGAAAGGCATGTCATGTCGGACAAGACCTCGAACCAGATGTGGGGCGGCCGCTTTGCCGCCGGGCCGGATGCGATCATGGAGGCAATTAATGCCTCGATCGGATACGACAAGCGACTGGCGGCGCAGGATGTCGCCGGGTCGAGGGCCCATGCTGCCATGTTGGCCAAGCAGGGCATCATCAGTGATAGCGATGCCGAGACCATTCGGGAAGGATTGCTCACGGTCTTGTCAGAGATCGAGGGCGGAGATTTCGCCTTTTCCACCGCGCTGGAAGACATTCACATGAATGTAGAGGCCCGTTTGAAGGAAATCGTGGGCGAACCGGCGGGGCGTTTGCACACGGCACGGTCGCGCAACGATCAGGTGGCCACCGATTTCCGCCTGTGGGTGCGTGACCAGCTGGACGCCGCTGAAAAGGGGCTGACCGCCCTGATGCAGGCGCTGCTGGGACAGGCCGAAGCGGGTGCCGATTGGGTTATGCCAGGCTTTACCCACCTGCAGACGGCGCAGCCGGTGACCTGGGGCCATCACATGATGGCCTATGTCGAGATGTTCAGCCGCGATCTGTCACGGGTCCGCGATGCACGCAAACGTATGAACGAATCGCCCTTGGGGGCGGCGGCGCTTGCGGGCACGGGCTTTGACATCGACCGTCACAACACCGCCGAGGCGCTGGGCTTTGACGCACCGATGGCAAACTCGCTCGACGCGGTGTCGGCGCGTGACTTCGCGCTGGAGTTCCTGTCGGTCGCGTCGATCAGCGCGATGCACCTGTCGCGCTTTGCCGAAGAGCTGGTGATCTGGTCCTCGGCGCAGTTCCGGTTTGTTACCCTGTCTGACCGGTTCTCCACCGGCTCGTCGATCATGCCGCAGAAAAAGAACCCTGACGCCGCCGAGCTGATCCGCGCCAAGATCGGCCGGATCTTCGGGGCCAATGTCGCGCTGATGATGGTGATGAAGGGCCTGCCGCTGGCCTATTCCAAGGACATGCAGGAAGACAAGGAACAGGTGTTTGACGCGGCGGACAACTGGATGTTGGCGCTGGCGGCGATGGAAGGCATGGTCAAGGACATGACCGCGAACGTCGACAGCCTGGAGGCTGCGGCAGCCTCAGGCTTCTCGACCGCGACCGATCTGGCGGACTGGCTGGTGCGCGAGACGGGCCTTCCGTTCCGCGATGCCCACCACGTCACGGGGGCGCTGGTCGCGATGGCCGAGAAAAAGGGATGCGATTTGCCGGATCTGACCCTTGAGGATATGCAATCCGTCCACGCCAATATTGACGCATCAGTTTACGATGTCCTGGGCGTGCACAATTCGGTCAAATCGCGGATGAGCTATGGCGGCACGGCACCTGAACAGGTACGCGCGCAAATCAAACGCTGGAAAGAGGTGCTGGCATGATCCGCGCGGTTTTGGTTCTGGCCATGATGGCAGGTCTGTCGGCCTGTGGCGCGGATGGTGATCCCATCCCGCCCGCCCCAAAAGAGACGCCCAAACCGGGTGTATCAATCAGCGGCACCGCCAGCATCGGGATCACCGGATGATGTTGCGGGCGCTCTGGCTGGCGCTCGCCGTCTGGGGCGCCGTGCATCCGATGTATTATTTCCTCAGCTACCTGTCGGACAACGGCTGGTCGCTGAGCGCCTTGATTGACGCATGGTATGTGAATGCCTCGACCACGGGGCTGACCTGGGATCTGACCATTGCGGCCATCACGTTGACGCTGTGGGTGCTGGCCGAGGTTGCCGTGCGCCGCAACTGGATTGCGTTGCTGGCGATCCCTGCCACCTTTTGCATCGGGGTCAGCTGCGGTCTGCCCCTGTATCTGTGGCTGCGGTCGCGTCCGGTCGTTTGACCGCAGGGTTAGGGGTGGTTGACGGCCCCGCCATGGGGTAAAGCGCGAAAGCCATTCAAGGGGAGCGCGCTTATGGACCATTTCCTGTATCGTGACGGAGAGTTGTTCGCCGAAGACGTGTCTGTTGCGGAAATCGCAGAGCAGGTCGGCACGCCCTTCTATCTGTATTCGGTCAAAACGCTGGTGCGCCATTTCCGTCTGTTTGACGAGGCGCTGAGCTGGGGGCCGCATCTGGTGTGCTACGCGATGAAGGCGGCCTCCAATCAGGCGATCCTGACCGCACTGGCGGCCGAAGGGGCCGGTATGGACGTGGTGTCCGGTGGCGAATACGCCCGCGCCAAGGCCGCAGGCGTCCCCGGAGAGCGGATCGTCTTTTCCGGTGTCGGCAAAACCCATGAAGAGATCCGCGCGGCCCTGACCGGCGGCATTCGCCAGTTCAACGTCGAATCAGAGCCGGAAATGCGCGCCATTTCCGACGTGGCGACCGGCCTTGGCCTGCGCGCACCGATTGCTATCCGCGTGAACCCGGATGTGGATGCCAAGACCCACGCCAAAATCGCCACCGGCAAGTCCGAGAATAAATTCGGCATTCCGATTGCCCGCGCCCGCGAAGTCTATGCCGAGGCAGCCGCGCTGCCCGGTCTGGATGTGGTCGGCATTGACGTGCATATCGGCTCGCAGCTCACCCAGCTGGAGCCGTTCGAGCTGGCGTATAAAAAGGTGGCAGAGCTGACCGAAACCCTGCGCGCGGACGGGCACGCCATCACGCGGCTGGATCTGGGCGGCGGTCTGGGTATTCCTTACGAGCGGTCGAACGAAGCGCCCCCGCTGCCGACGGATTATGGCGCGCTGATCCAGCGCACGGTTGGCCATCTGGGCTGCGAGATCGAGATCGAGCCGGGCCGCCTGATTGCCGGCAATGCGGGCATTCTGGTGTCCAAGGTTGTCTACCTGAAAAACGGCGAAGGCCGTGATTTCCTGATTCTCGACGCGGCGATGAATGATCTGATCCGCCCCGCCATGTACGAGGCGCATCATGACATCGTCCCCGTGCGTGAGGCGGAAGTTGCCGCCGAGATGCAGCCCTATGATATTGTGGGGCCAGTCTGCGAAAGCGGTGATACTTTTGCGAAATCCCGCCCCATGCCGCCGCTGGCCGCAGGCGATCTGGTGGCCTTCAGATCGGCAGGCGCTTATGGGGCTGTGATGGCCTCGGAATATAATTCGCGCCCGCTTGTGCCTGAAGTTATGGCAAAAGATGATCAATTCGCCGTCATTCGGGCGCGTCCAACCTTTGACGAGATGATAAATCGAGATACCGTTCCGGTGTGGTTGTAAGCGATCCCCGCGTGCAGCCTGACCTCAGGAGGCACGTTTGGCGCAGCGCGAACCGCAACTGACCCCCGAGCTACGTGATCGTTTGCACATCGTTTTGTCGCTAACCCATGCGGGCATGGTGGCAGAACAACTGGCACGGGTGTTCTGGCCGCTTTGGGCGGTGATCTGCGTTGTGGCGGGCGCGCTGTTTCTCGGGCTTCAGGATTTGGTCGCGGTCGAGATCGTCTGGGCCGCTGCAGGCACAGCCGCGCTGGCGGCGGTGGTTTTCGCGCTCCTCGGGCTGCGGCGGTTCCGTTGGCCCACACGGCGGCAGGCCATGCTGCGCGTGGATAACACGCTTAAGGGCCGTCCGTTCCAGACCTTGATGGATCGGCAGATTATCGGACAGGACGATCCGGCCTCGGCCTCTGTGTGGCAGGCCCATCGGGCGCGGATGATGGACCGTCTGGGACAGGCGCGCCGGGTCAAGCCCGATCTGCGCCAGACGCGGTCCGATCCCTTTGCCTTGCGCTATGTGGCGCTTTTGGTGCTGACGGTTGGGTTGGTGTTCGGATCCTTTGGCCGCGTGCAATCGGTGACGACGATGGGTGTCGGCGGGGGCGCGCTGGCGCAAGGCCCCGCGTGGGAGGGGTGGATGCAGCCGCCGTCCTACACCGGGCTGCCGTCTGTGTATCTCAACGACATCACCGCCCCCGACATCACCGCCCCTCAAGGCGCGGCCATCACCCTGCGCATGTATGGCGAGGTCGGCGCGCTGACGGTCGAAGAGACGGTTTCAGGCCGCGATGTGACCTCGGACGAGGCGGCGCTGACCGCGCAGGACTTTGCCGTCACCCGATCCGGCGATCTGGCGATCAACGGCAGCGGCGGGCGAGCGTGGCAGGTGTCGATGCTTGCAGACGGGGCACCGACTGTCACGCGCGAGGGCGATATCGAGACCAGCTACGAGGGCGAAACCCGAATCCCGTTCCGCGCGCAGGACGACTATGGGGTTGTGGCGGGCGTGGCGCGGATCTCGCTTGATCTGTCTGCGGTGGACCGCCGTTACGGGCGCGCCCTGCCGCCTGAACCGCGCGACACGGTCGAGGTTCCATTGCCGATGCCCGTCGCAGGGGACCGCAGCAATTTTGTTGAACCGCTTGTCGGAAATTTCTCTTTGCATCCTTGGGCGAACCTGCCGGTGCGTCTGGAATTGCAGGTCGAAGACGCCAGCGGCCAAACGGCGCTGTCCACGCCCGAGGCGATCACGCTTCCCGGTCGGCGGTTCTTTGATCCCGTGGCTGCGGCGCTGATCGAAGAACGTCAGGCGCTGTTGTGGAACCGCGCCTATGCCCCGGATGCCGCACTGATTTTGCGCGCCATTCTGAACCGCCCCGAGGATCTGTTCCGCAAGGATGAACAGGCGCAGGCTTTGCGCGACATCCGTGACCGGATCGAGACGGCGCATGCCGAGGGCATGACAGACGACATCAGGGACGAAATCGCCCAGGCGCTGTGGGATCTGGCGCTCGACCTTGAAGAAGGCGATCTGGACGACGCCCGCGAGCGGATGCAACGCGCGCAGGAGCGTCTGAACGAGGCGATGAAGAACGGCGCATCGGATCAGGAAATCGCCGAGCTGATGCAGGAGCTGCGCGAGGCGACGCAGGATTACATGCGACAGCTGGCGCAGGAACAGGCGCGCCAAGGCGAACAGAACGGCCAGCCGCAGGGCGATCCGCAAAACACGATGGAAATGTCTCAGGATGACATTCAGCGGATGATGGACCGTATTCAGGAGCTGATGGAAGAAGGCCGCATGGATGAGGCGCAGGAAGCGATGCGGCAGCTTCAGGAAATGCTGGAGAACATGCAGATCACTCAGGGGCAGGGGGGCGGCCAGTCGCCCGGTGAACAAGCGATGGAAGGCTTGTCCGAAACCCTGCGCGATCAACAAGAGCTGTCTGATGAGGCCTTTCGCGAGCTCAACCAAGGCCAGCAGGGCCAGTCCGGCCAGCAGCAGGGTCAGGGCCAGCAAGGCGAAGGCCAGCCCGAACAGGGCCAACAGGGGCAGGGTCAACAAGGCGGCAATTCGTCGGGCGCAGGCGAAGGCCAGCAATCGCTGGAAGAGGGGCTGTCAGAACGTCAGCGTGCCCTGCGCGAAGAGCTGAACCGCCAGCGTCAGAACCTCCCCGGACAGGGCAGCGAGGCGGGTGAGCGCGCAGGCGAGGCGCTCGGCCGCGCCGAGGACGCGATGGAAGGCGCCGAACAGGCCCTGCGCGATGGCGAATTGGGCGAGGCGATCGACCAACAGTCGCAGGCTTTGGATGCGCTGCGCGAAGGAATGCGTAACCTTGGCGAAGCGATGGCCGAGCAGCGACAGTCACAGCAGGGCAGTGGTGAACAAGGCTTTGCCCAAGTTGGCGAAACGCAGCAACAACGCGATCCCTTGGGCCGTGGTCAGGGCACGAATGGCCAGACCGGCACCGATGAGGGGCTGTTGCAGGGCGAAGACGTGTACCGTCGCGCCGAAGAGCTGTTGGGCGAGCTGCGCAAACGATCCGGCGAAACCGATCGGCCAGAGGTCGAGCGCGATTACCTTGAACGGCTTCTGGACCGCTTTTGACAGGTGATCCAAAGGCGCAGGCTGCGCCTGCACTGGGTAACCTCAGCCCCTGCCAAAGGCAGGTGCTTCGGCTGCTGGCGCTTGAGATCAGCCGGTGGGATCCACTTTGCCCCGCAGGGCTTTGACCTCGCCGCGTTCCTTTTTCGCCTGCAATCTGCGCCGTTTGGAGCCGAGTGTCGGCTTGGTCGGGATGCGGCGTTTGGGCTTGTGCGTCGCTTTTTCGACCAGTTCTGCCAGACGCTCGCGCGCGATGTCGCGGTTGCGGGCTTGGCTGCGTGTGTCCTGCACCTGAATGAGGATCGCACCGTCACTGGTCCAACGGCGCCCCGCCAGCCGCCGCAGCCGTGATTTGACCTGTGCGGGCAAATTGGGGGAACGATCCGCCTCGAACCGCAGCTCGACCGCGGTCGATACCTTATTGACGTTTTGCCCGCCGGGGCCGGAGGCGCGGATGAACTGTTCGGTCAGTTCCCAGTCCTCGATGGTGATATGGTCGTTGATGCGCAACATGGACACTAACTTGGGCGGATCGGCGGAAAGGTAAAGGGCAAACTAAAAGGGCCGCCCTGCGTAAGGCGACCCTTCGAGAATTACGGAGGCGGGGCCGGTTAGGCTGTGCCAACTCGGGGAGCAATACGTCCCAGGGATTGCCCTAGGGTGCTGTTCCTCGAACTGTTCCGACACCTCTCTCCAATGCTTCTCTCGACACTGGATCACCTCCTTTCAGCTGTTTCAAACGCAAAGCTAATGCGTGTCTGGGTGGTCTGCTCAATCCCGTGACACGCAAGATGATGGTGGCACGGGTGTGCCAAACCACAAAGTCTTTTTTGCATTCGAGGCGAAAATTCGGTTACCGTGCTTCTTGGAAAGGCAATCGCGCAGGCCGCATTCAGGCGGTTTGCGCGGTCCCTGTCACGCGTGCCACGATCAGGCGGAACGGGATCAGAGCGATCAGCGCAAGGGCCAGTTTCACCATCCAGTCGGCAACGGCGAGCGAGACCCACAGCGGCGCAACAGGCCCGGAGCCGAGCAGCGGCAGCGCTTCATTGGCCCAAGACACGTCGTTGGACGGTTCCAGCAGGGTCAATGCGCCCGAGAAGGCGATGGTAAAGAAGATCGCAGTGTCCAGCGCCGAGCCCACAAGGGTCGAGGCCAGCGGCG
This sequence comes from Sagittula sp. SSi028, assembly GCF_048553715.1. Lineage (NCBI taxonomy): Bacteria > Pseudomonadati > Pseudomonadota > Alphaproteobacteria > Rhodobacterales > Roseobacteraceae > Sagittula > Sagittula sp. SSi028. The sequence continues at coordinate 90,055 of NZ_JBLZNC010000008.1, forward strand.
CGCGCCACCAGCGACCGCCACGCAGACGGTCAAAGATCGCCACATCCATGAGCTGTGCCGTCAGGAAGGCAAGGCCAGAGCCTAGCGCGATGCGCAGCGTCACAGCGGGATAGGTGTAGCCGTCGCCCTGAAGCATGATCTGTGTGCCGATCAGCGAGCAGATCACGCCGGTGATGAAGCCGGCAAAGACAACTTTGCGCGCGGCTGCCGCACCGTAGATGCGGTTCATCAGGTCGGTGACCAGAAAGGCGATGGGATAGGTGAATGCCCCCCACGTCAGCCAGTCGCCGAGCAGGTATTGGACAAGAATGTTGGACGCCAGCACAACGGCGGCCATGGCAAGGATGCCAGGAAGGTAAGTACGTTTCATAACGGACCCGTTTTTGACAAGGTTGCGGGGACTTGCCGCCCGACAACATGCCGGCAGCGGATTGCGGGGCTATAGCCACTGCGGCAGCGTTGCGCAAGTGTCACGGTCGGGTGACGCGGTATTCCACGATTTCGGTGCGTTGCAGCGCAAATTCGTTGTCGTCCGAGATCATCGTCAAACGGGTCGCGCCGGAAGCATCCTGCCAAACCGCCAGTCCTTCGAGATTGTCGTGCCGCAGGGCGGGGGTGTCGATCAGAATGGTCTCGTTTGTCAGCCCGTTGTCGGAGACATCGAACCGGCGCACACGGCTGCTGAACCCATATCCGGTAAAGAGACGCTCAAGCACGTAGAGCCTGCCATCAGGGCCGAAATCCGCGCCAACAGGCAGATGGCCACCCCTCCGTGGAAGGGCAAAGGGCTGTGTCCATGCGTCATTGTCGAGACGCATTACCGGAAACGGGGTGGTCAGCCCTCCGGAATGTTCGGGAATGGCATAAAGCCGGCCTTCGGCATCTGCGGCCAGTGTTTCGATCCCGCGATTGGTGTAGCCGTCAAAGACATCCGGCAAGGGCGGTGTCGCGCGGGCGGTGCCGTCGCGATCATAGCACCAGACGCGGTGGTTGCCTTCGAAGGAAATGCAGGTCCGCCCATCCGGCAAAAGGGCCAGCCCTTCGGAATCGGCGGCTTCGATCGGCAGGGGGTGTCCGCTAGGATCGGTCAGAGGGCGCAGGGGGGCGGCGTCGATGCCGGTGAGGCGACCACCCGACCGGATCAATGTCCCCGTCGTCTGGCGGGCGCGGTCACTGATGGTCACGAACGCTTGGCCATTTGCGTCAAGCTCCAGCGCGGAAAAGCCGCCTCCGCCATGGGAGGTGCGCGGCCAGACAAAACTGCCGAGGTATTCGACATCCTCTGCCAAGACAGAGCAGGCCGCCAGCCCCGCAGTGGCGGCCAAAACACACAGGCCGCGCCCAAAGGCGCGGCGGACATCTTCGATAGGTTTCATGTCAGGATCAGTTCGCGGCCAACACGTCAGAGCATTGCGCAGGCAGATCGCCCAAGGTCAGTTCGCGACGGGGCGGTGCCGGTTTGGCGTTGGGATCGGGCGGCGGCGGGTTAAGGATGTTGCTCACCCATTGTTCCGCATCGGCGCAGCCATCCCCTGCGGGTGGGGCGGCCTGATTGACACATCCTGTGGCGCCCTTGGGGCAGTTCAGGCGGACGTGGAAGTGATAGTGGTGCCCCCACCACGGGCGGACCTTGCGCAGCCATGCGCGGTCGCCGGTCTCTTCGGCGCACATTTTGACCTTGGCACCGGGAAAGACAAAGATGCGTGCGGTGCGGGGGTCCTGTGCGGCCGCCTTGATGATTTCGTGGTGCTGGCGGGTCCATTTGTCGTTGGTGTAGGCACCGGACGACCGCCGCAGCGAGATGGAGGAGATGTTTTCGCGGGCCCGTTCGGACAGGGTCAGATCATCGGCGGGCAGCATCCAGATATCGGCATCCAGCCCGATCTGGTGGCTGCGGTGCCCCGTCAACATGGGGCCGCCACGCGGTTGGCTCATGTCGCCGACGTAAAGGCCGCTCCACCCCGGTTGGCGGGACGCCTTGCGCGACAGGTCCTGTACGAAATCGACCAGTTCCGGGTGGCCCCAATTGCGGTTGCGCGACAGGCGCATGGCCTGCCACGTCGGGCCGGTTTCGGGCAGTTCGACACCGCCGGCCAAGCAGCCCTTGGCATAGCCGCCATAGGGGGCCGCGCGCTGGTTGGAGCCGTTGGCTTTGGCGCCGAACAGTTGTTTGGCCTGTTTTGACGATAGCACAGGGTCCACGGCGCGCGCCTTGGCCATAGGTGCGCCAGAGATGTCGCGCGGGGCAGGCGCGCAGGCCGCCAGCGCAATCAGGGCAATCAGGAACGATTTACGGATCATGCAATATCCCCTTCCGGTTGCGTCCAGCGTAGCAGGAACAGACCCACAAGGAAAAGCGCGATCACCGGCAAAAAGCCCAATTGCGTCGACTGGGTCATCAAGGTGAACAAAGTGATCAGCGCAGGTGCAAGAAACGCGGTGGCCTTTCCGGTCAGGGCAAACAGGCCAAAGGTTTCAGCAGGGCGGTCGGGGTCTGCGTGGCGCACCATCATGGACCGCGACGCAGAATACAGCGCGCCGCCTGCACCACCCATGGTGGCCCCGCAGATGTAAAAGGTGATATCGGGGATCAGCGATCCTTCGGGCAGGGACAGAAGGAACAGGTGGTCCCGCGACATGCCGACAACAACGCTGGACACCACGATCAAGGCCCAGACGCTGATGACGATCACCGGCTTGGGGCCGAACCTTTGATCTGCAATGCCCCCGATCCATGAAATCAGCGCAGCGGCGATGGCGGCGATAATGCCAAAGACGCCGACCTGCGGAGTGGTCCAGTCCAGAACCAGAACCGCATAGACACCGCCATAAGCATACAGTGCGCTCAGCGCATCGCGGTAAAACATCGACCCCATCAGAAAGGACGCGCAGGAGGGGCGTTTTGATATGGCCCGGATGGAACGGGCAAGATCCCCCAGCACTGCGCGCACCGACGGGCGTTTCGTGACGCTGGCAGGCTCGCGGATGATGAGGAAATACGGCAGCGTGAACAGCGCGAACCACAGCGCGATGAAGGGGCCGGTGAACCGCGTGCCCTCGCGCGTTTCGGGGTCCAGACCAAAGGGCGGCGACAGGCCGATCAGCGTTTTGCCGGTGTCATTCTCGGCAAACAGCAGCAAAATGATGAACAAGGACAGGACGCCCCCCCAATAGCCAAAGGCGGTGGCCCCACCGGAAATGCGCCCGACCTCGTCGCGGGTGCCCAAACTGGGTAGCAGGGCGTTGTTCAGATTAAAGGCAGATTCTGAAAAGAAAAATCCTGTCCAGAACAGCACAAGTACCAGCATCAGGCCGGTGCCGTCGGGCTGCAGGTTCCACAAGAAAGCGGCGCAGAGAATGGCCAGCGCGGTAAACCCGCGAATCCATGGCAGACGTCGTCCGGTGCTGTCCGCCCATGCCCCCAGAAACGGCGCGCTGAAGGCGATGGCCAGACCGGCAACCGTTTGCGCCGAGGACCACAGGCCTTGCGCACTGGCACGGGCGGCTTTGTCCTGTAGCCCTTGGGCAAGAAACCAATCAGCGGCTACAGCCGCGAAATAGGGCGCGAAGATAAAGGTCAGGCCCAGCGTGGCATAAGGCTGCTGCGCCCAATCAAAGAACATCCATGCCCAAATACGCTTTTTGCGTGTGTTGTCCGTCATTTGCCTGCCCCGCCCTGTTCGGGACAGTTAGACCCCAGCGCACCGCGCGCTGGCAAGGGCGAAGTCGGGGGAAACCCCCGACCTACATCACGTCACGCGATGCGGTGGCCAAGGGCGCGCGGCCTCTGCGTCGATCCATTTGGCCACCCATTCGGGAAGCTCTGGCGCGCTGGACATATCGACACCCAAGGCCTCTGCCACGCGGTCCGTCGGCACCATCCCGTTGCGGTCCGTGATCGCGGTGCGCAAGACGATCTGACTGGAGCATTCGCCGTTCGATTTCCACATGCTTTGCTCAATATAGGTGAAACGGTGGTCCCAACCGATCAGCCGTGTCTGCATCTCGATCCGGTCAAAGCCGCGCACCCGCCTGCGGTAGCGGGGCACCGATCCGGCCACTGTCAGGCCCCATTTCTCGCGGCGCAGCACCTCGAGCAGGCCCATGCGCTGGGCCATGGGAATGCGACCCAGATCATACAGGGTCAGCGTGCGGCCGTTGTTCAGCTCGTTCCACATGTCCAGATCCCAAGGCATGCACAGGTGGTGCGAGACATGGGTGTCGAACAGACCCATCGGGGGCAGGCTGCGGCTTTTCCAGACGTCTTTGAAGAGGCGAAAGAAAGGGTACATCGAAAATCTCCTTTGGCGCTCTCTTGCTGCGATGCGGCAGGGGCGTCAACCAAGACGCCGCGACACTCTTGCCCTAGGGGCATTGGGTGCTTAGGTGATACGCGTCCTGAACTGCATGAGGCCCGCGATGGTATCCCTGATTCAAATCCTGCTGATGATTATCGGCATCGTGAAATTCATCATCATCGCGCATGTCATCATGAGCTGGCTGATCAATTTCCAGATCCTCAACCTGCGCCAGCAATTGGTTGCGTCGATCTGGGATGGTCTGAGCCGCCTGCTGGAACCGCTGTACAGCCAGATCCGTCGTTTCCTGCCGCAGATGGGCGGGCTGGATCTTGCGCCGCTGATCGCATTTGTCGTGCTGATCGCGCTGGAGATCGTGCTGACCAACAACCTGCGCAGCTTTTACTGACATTTGATGGCGGGCGGGGGCGCAATCCCCCACCGCCTTAGTCGCGAATCTCGTCCGGGGCCACGCCCCACAGCGTGGTTTTCGGGGCCCAGCCCTTGTAGCCGCTCGCGGTCAGTTCGCACCACGTCACCCCGCATTCGCCCAGACGCGCGATCACGCCCAGTTCCAGACGGGCGCTGACGGGGCTGTCCTGCGTCGGGCGCTGGCGCAGGGCCAGCATGTCCTGTTCGACAATGACCGTGCGCACGCCGGACAGCAGCGAATAATGCACCCAGCCGCCCGCGCCATCACGATCACGCACGCGCCGCCAATGGCCGTGCTCTGCGGTGATCTGCAGCGGCATGTCGCGACGTTTATAGACCCAATCGATGCGATGCGACAGCGAAGGCCCACGGCGGACATTGCCTTCGGCGGCTTTCATCGACACATAACGTGGCAGGGGCAGGTTGGTGATGGGCCCGCGGTCCGCGGCCGCCACAGCGCCCGCACCAAGGGTCAGCGCCACCGCCGCTGAGAGGAGATGTTTGAACATGACTGTCTGCTCTTTTTATGTATCGGGTTCTTGTGGCCCGTTCGACTATAACGCAGGTTACCCGCGACCGGCCGCCGGGAGAAGTAGGGGAGAGGTTCCATGCCATCAAAACGTCTGAGTGTTGTTCTGACGCGACGCTTGCCCGAGGTGGTCGAGACACGCCTGACAGAGCTGTTCGACGTGAAACTGCGGCTCGACGACCGCCCCATGACCCGTGAGGAACTGGTCGAGGCGGTGCGTGACTGCGATGTTCTGGTCTCCACCATCACCGACAGGATCGATGCAGGGCTGATCGGGCAGGCGGGCGAGCGGCTGAAACTGATTGCCAACTACGGGTCGGGCTTTGACCATATCGACGTGGAAACCGCACGCTCGCGCGGGATTTTGGTGTCCAACACGCCGGGTGTGGTGACTGATGACACCGCCGATATGGTGATGGGGCTGATGCTGGCTGTAACGCGCCGCCTGCCCGACGGGTTGGCCGTGATGCAGGACGGATCGTGGCAAGGCTGGGCGCCTACCGGTTTCTTGGGCGGGCGTCTGGGCGGCAAACGTCTGGGCATTCTGGGCATGGGCCGCATCGGTCAGGCGGTGGCACGGCGCGCCACGGCCTTTGGTATGCAGATCCATTACCACAATCGCCGCCGCCTGCATCCCGCCACCGAAGAAGATCTTGGCGCGACCTATTGGGAAAGCCTCGACCAGATGCTGGCGCGCATGGATGTCGTGTCGGTCAACTGCCCTTCGACGCCGTCCACCTTTCACCTGCTCAGCGCGCGACGTCTGAACCTGATGAAGCATGATGCGGTGATCGTGAACACCTCACGCGGGGAGGTGATCGATGAGAACGCGCTTGTGCGGCTGCTCAAACAGGACAAGCTCGGCGGGGCCGGCCTGGATGTGTATCAGCAAGGCACCCACGGCAATCCTGACCTGCAAGCCATGTCCAACGTGGTTATGACGCCGCATATGGGGTCGGCCACGCGCGAGGGACGGGTCGAGATGGGCGAGAAAGTTATCATCAATATCAAGACCTTCGCTGACGGTCACCGGCCACCGGATCAGGTGGTCCCCTCGATGCTGTAAGCCCCGTGTGACCGGCGCGCCACATGGCGCAGGCTCGGGGCGGCTGCCTGCGCCAACAGATTGATTGGTCAATCGCAGGTGGCTACAGCTGCGGTATGATGAAAGAACTCTCCTTCCGCATGTTTGGTGCGATGTCGGTTGCGGCGCTGCTTGGCGCCTGTGCGGCGCAAACCCCCGGCCCGTCGGTCCCCTTTCGCGCGGGCGCCACGTTGGAGGGCGCGCGTGCTGCCTTTTCGTCGTGCCGTGACGATGCTGTTCAATCGGGCAATGCCACGCTGACCGGGCATTATCTGGGCAGCGTGTTGTGGGGCGGTGTTGTCGTCGGGCCGATTATCGTGGCCTCCAATGCACCGGCCTTGCGCTACAACGGCGAGGTGTCAGGCATGGACCGCTGCATGGAAACTCAGGGGTTTGTCCGACGCGATTTGACCGCAGCGGAGGTGCGCGCCCTGAATGCAGCTGATCGCGCCACGCGTCTGCAGATGCTGGATCACCTCGTGTCCGGCGGCACGCTTGCCAATTTCGCGCGCGGCTGAGCGCAGACAAAAGGGGCGCCGTTTAGGACGCCCCCTTCACGAATTTCTCCGAGCTTTTACAGCTCTTTGTAGCTGATCTCGCGCTTGTCTGCGCCGGGGCCGACCTTGGCGCGGCGCACCACCAGCCGGTTGAGCGCCTGAATATAGGCCAGGGCAGAGGCAACGACCGTATCGGTGTCCGCCGATTGGCCGGTCGCGATCATGCCGTCCTCTTCAAGGCGGACGGACACGGTGGCCTGCGCATCGGTTCCGGCGGTTACTGCATTCACCTGATAGAGCTGCAGCCGCGCCTTGTTCGGGTGAAGTTCGCGGATCGCCTTGAAGGTTGCATCCACAGGCCCGTCGCCTTCGCAAGTGGCGGTTTGGTCGGTGCCGTCGATTTCCAGTTCGATCTGCGCTTCGGCGGGGCCGCCGGTGCCGCAGACGACCCGCAGGTTCACAAGGCTGATTGCATCCGCACCTTCGGTCGTGGCCGACACAAGCGCGAGGATGTCATCGTCGAACACCTCTTTCTTGCGGTCGGCAAGATCCTTGAAGCGGACAAAGATATCCTTGAGCTGGTTGTCACCGACTTCGGTGCCCAGTTCCTTAAGCTTGGCGCGCAGCGCGGCGCGGCCCGAATGTTTGCCCAAAGGCAGGGATGTGCCCGCAAGGCCAACATCTTCGGGGCGCATGATTTCAAAGGTTTCCGCGTTTTTCAGCATGCCATCCTGATGGATGCCGGACTCGTGGGCAAAGGCGTTCTTGCCGACGATGGCCTTGTTCGGCTGCACCTGAAAGCCCGACACCGTGGAAACCCGGCGCGAGATATGCATGATCTTCTTCGTGTCGATGCCGGTGGAGAACGGCATGATATCGTTGCGCACCTTCATGGCCATCACGACCTCTTCGAGCGCGGTGTTGCCCGCCCGTTCGCCCAGACCGTTGATGGTGCATTCGATCTGGCGTGCGCCCGCCTCGACCGCGGCAAGGGAGTTCGCCGTCGCCATGCCAAGGTCATTGTGACAATGGGTGGCAAAGACGATCTCGTCCGCGCCGGGCACGGTTTCGATCAGACGCCGGATCAGATCGGCGGATTCGCGCGGCGCGGTGTAGCCGACGGTGTCAGGGATGTTGATCGTGGTGGCGCCGGCCTTGATCGCGATTTCGATCACGCGGCACAGGTAATCCCATTCGGTGCGGGTCGCATCCATCGGCGACCACTGCACGTTGTCGGTCAGGTTGCGCGCATGGCTGACCGTCTGGTGGATACGGTCGGCCATTTCATCCATGGTCAGGTTGGGGATCGCGCGGTGCAGCGGCGAGGTGCCGATGAACGTGTGAATGCGCGGCTGGGCTGCATGTTTGATCGCCTCCATGCAGCGGTCGATGTCAGGCAATTGCGCGCGCGCCAGCCCGCAGATCACCGAGTTTTTCGACCGCTGGGCGATCTCGGACACGGCGCGGAAATCCCCCTCGGACGCGATGGGAAAGCCCGCCTCGATGATGTCGACACCCATGTCATCCAGAAGCTCGGCAATTTCGAGCTTTTCCTCGTGCGTCATGGTCGCGCCGGGGGATTGCTCGCCGTCACGGAGCGTGGTGTCAAAGATGAGAACGCGGCTGTTGTCCGCAGATGTATCGATTGTCATGGTATCTCTCTTGTCTCTAAGCCTCTTGGCGCGAAGCGGTTCCCCTCTGAGCGGTCGCGCCGAACGGCACGCTCAGAGGCGACTTAGGACGAGAGCTAGGCCCAACGCAAGCAGCGCCCGAAGGGACGCGCGCGGTGTGATATGTTGGGTCATGGTCATGGGCTGCACTATACGTGGCGATTCCTGAATGAAAACCCAATAAATTCGCGAAAAGACGCGCAAGGGGCGTGGGCCATCTTTGAGCGGCGTCATTTTTCCGGCATAGTCCTGCCCAATAACGATAGTGCGCGAATGGGCAGGGTAGACGGGATGTTCAGGACTTTTCTGGCAGGGTTGGGGATGTGGTGCGCAGGGGCGGCCAGCGCGCAGGACACAGAGGTGTCGGCCTATATCTTTGGCAATTCACTGGTGCACCACCTGAGCGAGGATTCGGACCTGACCAATGTGCCGCATTGGGTCAACGAACTGGCCAAGGCGGCGGACAATTCCTTTGCGGTTGATGGGCAGTGGGGATTTCTGCGCAATTTTGTTGAATCTTTGCCGCCCACCGCGAACTGGTCCTTTGACGGGGTGCGCGGCGCGTGGGGGCCGTCACAGGGCAGGTTTGGCGATGCGGGCTATGACGCGGTTTTGCTGACGCCTGCGAATTTTATCCAATACCAACAACCAGATGTGCCTTACGATGGCGATAACCCCGACGGGCAAAGCCCGCTTGGCGCAAGCCTTGCCTTGTTCGATTGGGTGCATCAGGCCAGCCCGGAATCCACCCTGTACATCTACGAAGGCTGGGCCGAGATGGACAGCCTCGTGGGGCGGTTCCCGCCGCGCGATCGCCCGTTCGAGAAGTACCATGATTTCAACCTCGGGGCGTATCACCAGTGGTACGAGGATCTGGTCAGCAGCATTGACCGCGCCCGCCCGGAGCTGCAGGTCGAACTGATCCCGGTGGCGCAGATCCTTGCGCAATTGATGGCCAAGGGCGGCCCGCTGGCCGATATCCCCGCCGCCGAGCTCTATGAGGATGGCGCACCGCACGGGCGTCCGACGATCTACTTCCTTGCGGCGATGGTGGTCTACACGTGGCTTTACGATACCGCGCCGCCCGCCGGGTACATCCCGCCCGCGTCGCTTCATCCCACGGTGGTTGATCAATATAGCACCATCGCGGACATGATCTGGAAAGCGGCCCCGATCCGAGAGGCGCGTGCCGCCGCAGAGGAACGTGTCACACAGGAAACCGCTCTGCCCGAGCGTACCGCTGTCGCCCTGCCGCAATCCGGCCTCCGCCCGGAGGGGCTGCCCGCCTTGGGTCTGGGGTTGAACGGCATTTCGGATTGGTCCACGCAGCATCCTTTTCTCAACCTGATGAAAAGCGCGCGCGGCTTTGTCGGGCATGTGGATGACCAGTGGGGCGCGATCTCGACCGAGGCTTTGCGCGCCGCCGGTCATCTGGATGCGCTCGATTATCCCCTGTCCATCCCGGCAGAGGCCTATGCCCTAGAAACCGTGCTGCTGACGGACCAGTCCAAGGATCAGGATTGGCTGCGGGGCGATTACGTCGTCACTTTTGACGGCTCGGGAAAGATCGAACTGGGCGGGCGCGCCAAGCGGGTCCGCAAGGAAGACGGGCGCATCACCTTCCGCTATGAGCCGGGCGAGGGGCTGGTCTCCCTGCGCATCGAAGAGATCGACGCAGACGATCCGATCCGTAACATCGCCATCGTCAAAGAAGAATTCATGCCGCTGTATCAGGCAGGCGCGCTGTTCAATCCGCTGTGGCTGGACCGTGTGCAGGATGCGCGCTCTGTCCGGTTCATGGATTGGATGCTGACCAATGGATCGCCCGTAATGTCATGGGAAGACCGCCCCGTGGTGGACAGTCTGAACTGGCTCGATTGGGGTGTCCCGCTAGAGGTGATGATCCGTCTGGCCAATGTGATCGGCGCGGACCCGTGGTTCAACATGCCGCACGGGGCGGATGATGACTATGTCCGGCAGTTTGCGCAGATGGTGGAGCGCGACCTTGATCCGCGCCTGAAGGTCTATGTGGAATACTCCAACGAGGTCTGGAACCAGATTTTCCCGCAAGCGGCCTATGCCCGCGATCAGGCGACAGCTTTGTGGGGCGAAAGCGAGATGGGCTGGATGCAGTGGTACGGGCTGCGGTCCGCGCAGGTGATGGACATCTGGGCCGATGTCTTTGACGCGCCCGACCGGCTGGTGCGCACGGTCGGCACCCACACCGGCTGGCCGGGGATCGAGGAGCAGATCTTGTCCGCGCCCTTGGCCATGCTCAACCTCGGCAGGCCGCCGGTGGACAGTTTCGACGCCTATGCCATCACGGGATATTTCGGCTACGAGATGGGCACCGACGAAATGGTGCCGCGCATGACCGGATGGCTGGACCAGTCCGAGGCGCTGGCCGTCGAGGCGGGCGAGGCAGAGGGGCTGCGCCGCGTATCGTTGCGCGAATTCGTCAAGGAAGCCCGCTTTGACGGGGCTGTGGCCCCCGTGGCGCAGGCCTTGGCCGAAGGCAGTTTGAAACAACTGATCGAAGAGGTCTTTCCCTATCAGGCAGCGGCGGCGCGCCGCTACGGTCTGGATCTGGTGATGTACGAGGGCGGCACCCATGTCACCGCCCATGGCGCGCAGGTGCAGGACGAGCGGCTGACCAGCTTCTTCGAGACGTTCAACTACACGCCGGAGATGGCCAAGCTGTACGAGACGCTTCTGGGCGGTTGGGCCGATGCGGGTGGCACGCTGTTCAACGCTTTTGTCGATGTGGCGCCTGCGTCGCAATGGGGCAGTTGGGGCGGCTTGCGTCATCTGCACGACAACAACCCGCGCTGGGACATGTTAATGGCGTACAACGCCTCCGGCCCGCAGTGGGAAGACCGTGACCTTGACGCCTTTGCCGATGGGGTGCGCGCACCGGGCAGCCAAGGGGCGGACCGCCTGACCGGCACTGCGGCAGAGGACTACCTGATCGCCCTTGGCGGCGATGACGTGATCCTGTCGGCGGGCGGTGCGGATGTGATCCACGGCGGGGCGGGCCGCGATGTTGTGGTGCTGCCCTTGGCGCGTGATGCTTACACATTCCAGACAGTAGGCGACGGTCTGCACATCAGCGGACCCGATGGCACCCTGCGCCTGATCGGTGTCGAGGCGCTGCGTTTCGGGGCAGAGGATGCACAGGACGTGGCGACGGACGGTCTGGCCGGTTAGATCGGCGCGTCCTGCAGGCGGGTGATTTCCGCGACCAGCGTTTCTGCGCCCAGCTCGGCCCGGAAATGCTGTTCGATATGGGCGCGTCCTTCGCGTGACAGCCGCAACAGGGCTTCAGGGCTGCCAACCAGCGACCGAATGGTGCGCGCAAGCTGGCCGGGGTTCTTTGGTTCGACCAGATAGCCGGTCGCCCCGTCAGAGATCAGTTCCTTGACCCCGCCTGCGTCGGTGCCGATCGTCGGCACACCCATGGACATCGCTTCCATGTAGGCCACGCCGAGCGGCTCGTGCCACGAGGCCAGCACAAACAGATGCGCCGCCTCCAGCTTGGTGCGCACGTCTTCTGCCGAGATCGCGCCAAGCAGTTTGACATGGTCCTGCAGACGCAGCTTTTTCAGATGCGCCTCAAGCTCGGCGCGGTAGCCGGTGCCGCCGTTGTCATCCTCGCCCGCGATTTCGACGCGGACATCGACGCCTTGGTCAATCAGTTGACGGGTGGCGGACATCAGATCCTGATGCCCCTTCACGATGTTCAGCCGCGCGCAGGAGAATATGCGAATGGGCCGGCCATGTTCAGGGGGCTGATACGGGGTCTGGCGGGACAGGACATCGGTATCGACGCCCATTGGCCGGATCAGCATCCGGTCTGGCAGGTCGGGGCCGAGCTCTGCGTGCACCTCATCCATCAGCTTCTGTGTGATGATGGTGGCAAAGCTGGCGTCGCGCCATTTGAACCGCTGGCCAGAGCCGTAGTCCGACAGCGGGCCATGCAGCGTCAGCGAATAACGCGGCCCGCCCATGTGATGCGACAGCGCCGCGATAAAGGCGGCGCGGGCGGCGGAATGCGCATGGATGTGGTCCAGCTTCAGGCGCTGGGCGGCGGCGCGCAGCCGGTCGGCCGCAGCAAGGCTGATCAGGATATCCTTGGTGAAGGCGCTTGGTTCCTGCAGCAACCATTTCGGCAAGCCCTGCGGCACCAGTTTCGCGGCGGCGTTCAGCGCAAACAACGGATTGGCGCGGCCCAGATAGGTGGTGCGGGCCATGGCCTCTGCGGTCCAGGCGTGGGACATCAATCGCGGTGGCGGCTTGCGCGTGGAAAAGACGTGCACCTCGTGCCCCATCGCTTCCAGCGCCTTGATTTCGCGCCAAAAGAAAATGTGGGTCTGTCCCGGAAACTGCGGGACGATATAACCGATGCGCAGGCCTTGCGGCAAAGTCATGTCCTTGGGTCAGATGGCAGCCCTCGCCGTCCCAATAGGCGAGCGTGGGGCAACTATTCGGTGTGGCACTGTCCTTTGGCCATAGGTAACTGTAAGTTAAGCTGCGTGACGCATCCGGTTTTTCCGAGGGTGTGTCATCGGGGGTACGGGTTTCGGTCGAGGTCAGCCGATGGGTGAATTTCAGGCAACGGTTATTGTGCCTGCCAGCAACGAAGCCGCGTTGATCGACGGTTGCCTGTCCGCGTTGGCCGCGTCGCGTGGTGTGACAGGGGCGGTGCAGGTCATTGTGGTGCCCAACGGCTGCCACGATGACACGGCGGCGCGCGCGGCCCGACATGCTGATGGCTTTGCCCGCATGGGTTGGCAGCTGTTGGTGCATGAGGTCTCGGAGGGCGGCAAGCTGCTGGCGCTGAACGTCGGGGATGGTTTGGCGCAGGCGGGCACGCGGATTTATCTGGATGCGGATGTCACCGTCTCGCCGGATCTGGTGGCGCAGGTGATTGCGGCCTTGGATAGCGATGCGCCGCGATACGCCAGCGGGCAGGTCCGGATCACCGCGCGCAGTTGGGCCAGCCGTGCCTACGCGCGGATCTGGCGGCAGGTGCCGTTCATGCGCGCAGGCGTGCCGGGCTGTGGGCTGTTTGCGGTGAACGCCGCCGGGCGCGGGCGGTGGGGGGCGTTTCCCGATATCATCTCGGATGACACCTATGTGCGGCTGCTGTTTGCGCCGCAGGACCGCATCGGGGTGCCGGCCCCCTATGATTGGCCCATTGCCGAAGGGATGCGCGCGCTGGTGCGGGTGCGCCGCCGACAGGACGCAGGTGTCACCGAGATCGAAGACCGCTTTCCCGAGCTGTTGGCAAATGACGACAAGGCGCCCTTTCCGATGCGTGAAAAGCTGGGGATGGCGCTGCGCGATCCCGTGGGCTTTGCGGTCTATGCCGGTGTCGCGCTGGCAGTGCGCTTGACTGCCGGGCGCGCCACAGGCTGGAGCCGTGGACGATGAGCCTGACCGCGAAATGGGCTGCCCTGCGCGGCGATGGTCTGGGCGCGCGGGTGATGCGGTCGTCCTTGCTGACGGTGGGGGGATTCGGGTTTAGCCAGATGATCCGGCTGGCGTCGAACCTGATCCTGACGCGGCTGCTGTTCCCCGAAGCCTTTGGCCTGATGTCGCTGGTCATGGTCTTTCTGATGGGGCTGTACCAGTTCAGCGACGTCGGCGTGGTGCCCGCCATCCTGCAAAGCAAACGGGGCGATGATCGCGACTTTCTGGATACGGCATGGACGATGCAGGCGGTGCGCGGGGTCGGGCTGTGGCTGGTGGCCTGTGCGCTGGCATGGCCGGTGGCGCAGATCTACGACGCGCCGGAGCTGGCCTTGATGCTGCCTGTGGCGGCGCTGACGCTGGTGATTGATGGCTTTCGCCCGACCTCCATGATTACCGCAAACCGGCATTTGCTGCTGGGGCGCGTCACGCTGCTGGATATGATCACGCAGCTTGGCGGTGTGATCGCGGCGGTGGGGTTGGCATGGTGGTGGGGATCGGTCTGGGCGCTGGTGGTCTCCGCGATTGTGGGCTCGGCGTTGCAGCTGTGGCTGAACATGCGGTTCCTGCCCGGTCCGCGAAACCGCTTCCTGTGGGAGGCCGAGGCCCGCACCGAGCTGTTCAGCTTTGGCAAATGGGTGTTTCTGGCCACAATCGCGGGGTTCTTTTACAATCAGGCGGATAAGATCCTGATGGGTAAGCTGCTGCCTCTGGATGTCTTTGGTGTCTACAATATCGGGTTTTTCTGGGCGTCTTTCCCGCTGATGCTGGGCAATATGGTGACGCAAAAGATCCTGATCCCGATCTACCGCGATACCCCACCGCGTAACAGCCCCGAGAACTTTGCCCGCCTGCGCAAGATGCGGGTGGCGGTGACGGCGCTGTTGCTGGGTTTCGTCGGCGTGTTTGCCATGGGGGCGGATTGGCTGGTCCAGCTTTTGTACGATCCGCGCTATTGGCAGGCGGGCGGCGTCGCCGTGGTTCTGGCCTGCGCGCAGATGCCGGTTCTGATCGTGATGACCTACGATCAGGCGGCACTGGCTGCGGGCGATTCGCGCCGGTTCTTTGTGCTGGCGGTGGCGCGGGCGGTGCTGGTCTGGATCGGTCTGTTGGCAGGTGTCGCCATGGCGGGGCTGCTGGGGGCGCTGATCGGCATGGGGCTGGCCTATCTGGCCGCGTATCCTGTTGTGGTCTGGCTGGCGCGGCGCATGGGGGCATGGGATGCGCTGCATGACCTGTGCTTTGCGGCCATGGCGGTTGGTTTGGCCGCGCTTGCGCTATGGTTGAACTGGGGCGCTGTTCAATCCTTGATCAGCTAAAAGCGCGTCCCGAACGGATAGGGTCTTTGTTCTGATGTGAGATTGGGTTTCCCCAGTTAACCAAGTATTGTGCAGCAGCAGTGAACAAAACTTTGCCCAATACGACGCTTTCTAAGAGTGAAATCTAAAATCCGCCGTATTTGCGGCGTATTCTGCGTGGGTGAGGTTCCGGCAATCGCCGGTGGCGGGTAAAGTGGTGGAGCGGACATGACGCAATCCTTTGGCGAAAATGACATCGCAATCGTTGGCATGGCCGCTCATCTGCCCGGTGCCGAGGATATCGCCGCCTATTGGCGCAACCTGCGCGATGGGGTGTCGTCGATCCGCCGCCTGTCCGAGGATGACCTGCGCGCCGCAGGCGAAGACCCCGGCCTGATGCGCCACCGCGACTACGTACCTTTTGCCGCGCCGCTGGACGGGTTCGCTGAATTCGATGCCGATTTCTACGGGCTGTCGCCCAAGGATGCGGCGATCATGGACCCGCAGCATCGGCAG
The DNA here is from genome assembly GCF_048553715.1 of Sagittula sp. SSi028. NCBI lineage: Bacteria > Pseudomonadati > Pseudomonadota > Alphaproteobacteria > Rhodobacterales > Roseobacteraceae > Sagittula > Sagittula sp. SSi028. The sequence goes on from NZ_JBLZNC010000008.1 coordinate 105,851, forward strand.
TTCCTTGAAGTGGCGTGGGAAGCGCTGGAAACTGCGGGCCACGTCCCCGAAGGGTTCGACGGGCAGATCGGTGTTTTTGCCGGCTGCGGGATGGGGTCGTATTTCTACTTTAACGTCTGTTCCAACCCCGATCTGGTGGACACCACGGGGATGTTCCTGCTGCGCCACACGGGCAATGACAAGGATTTCCTGACCACACGATTGAGCCATGTTCTTGATCTCAAGGGGCCATCGGTGAATCTGCAGACCGCCTGTTCCACGTCCCTTGTGGCGGTGCATTATGCGGCGCAATCGCTGTTGAACGGTGAATGCGACATGGCTTTGGCCGGTGGGGTGACCATCGAGCTGCCGCAGGGGCGCGGCTACCTGTACAAGGAAAACGAGATCCTTAGCCCCGACGGGGCCTGTCACGCCTTTGACCATCGCGCGCAAGGGACTGTGTTCGGGTCGGGTGCGGGGGTCGTGGTGCTGCGCCGCATGGAAGATGCGGTGGCCGACGGGGACCACATCTGGGCCGTGATCAAGGGCACGGCGGTGAACAACGATGGTGCGGCCAAGGCGGGCTATCTCGCCCCTTCGGTCGAGGGGCAGGCGCAGGCCATCGCCGAGGCGCAGGCGGTTGCGGGCATCAGCTCTGACACGGTGGATTACGTGGAATGCCACGGCACCGGCACGTATCTTGGCGATCCGATCGAGGTGGCGGCGCTGACACAGGCGTTTCGGGAAACCTCTCAGGCGGAGGGGCATTGCCGCATCGGTTCGGTCAAGACCAACATCGGCCATCTGGACACGGCGGCGGGGGTGGCATCGCTGATCAAGGCGTCACTGGCCCTGCATCACGGGCAAATCCCTGCCTCGCTTGGCTATGAGGCGCCAAATCCGGCCATCGCGTTTGACGGCTCGCCCTTTGCGGTGAACGACAAGCTGACGGATTGGCCGGTGCGCCCTCATCCGCGCCGTGCCGGGGTGAATTCGCTTGGCGTGGGGGGGACGAATGCCCATGCGGTGCTGGAAGCCGCCCCCGAAATGGCGGCGTCCGAGGACAGCGACTGGCCGTTCCAGATACTGACAGTGTCCGGCCGCAGCAAAGCGGCGTTGGAGGCCAATGCAACCCGTTTGGCGCAGCACCTGCGCGCGCATCCCGAACAGTCTTTGGCGGATGTTGCATGGACGCTGAAAGAAGGGCGTCGCGGGTTCGAGCGGCGCATGGTTGTGGTGGCCGAAACCCACGCCGAGGCCGCGGATTTGCTGGAAGGCGGCCAGCCGCGCCGCCAGCACGTGCACAGCCCGCTCGAGCGTCCCGAAGTGGTGTTCATGTTCCCCGGCGGCGGGGCGCAATACGCCGGCATGGCGCGGGATCTGTATGAAACCGAGCCGGTTTTCGCAGAGTGGATGGATCGCGGGCTCGATCATCTGGAGGCGCTGGAGGACAGCGTGGATTCAGGTATTTCCACCAAGGAAAAACACAAGCTGCGCGCGCTTTGGCTGCCGGAGGGGGATAGGGCGGCGGCGGATGCGGCCTTGTTGCGTCCATCGCTGCAGCTGCCCCTGATCATGATCACGGAATATGCGCTGGCGCAGATGTGGATGGGCTGGGGCGTACAGCCTGCGGCGCTGACCGGACATTCCATGGGGGAGAATACAGCCGCCTGTCTGGCGGGTGTGATGTCCTTTGAGGATTGCATCGGTCTGGTGCATTTGCGCGGTCGGCTGTTCGACAGTGTTCCTGCTGGGGGCATGTTGTCTGTGGGGCTGGCGGCGTCGGATCTGAAGCCGCTTTTGGGCGATGATCTGGATCTTGGCGTGGTGAACGGCGCGGAGCTTTCAGTGGCGTCGGGGCCGGTGGCCGCCTTGGATCGCTTGCAGGCGACTTTGGCGGCGCAGGAGATTGATTGCCAGCGGATCGGGATCGATATTGCGGCCCACAGCCGGATGCTGGACCCGATATTGGAGCAGTTCGAGGCCTATCTGCGGTCGATCAAACTGTCGGCGCCGCAAATCCCGCTGACGTCGAATGTCACCGGTGGCTTGATGACGGATGCGCAGGCGATGGACCCGGCCTATTGGGTGGCGCATCTGCGTGGCACCGTTTTGTTTTCCGATTGTCTGGGGGCGGTCGCCTCTGATCGGCGGGTCATGTTGGAGGTCGGGCCGGGCAAGGCGTTGACGTCACTGGCGCGCCAGCATGCGGAGGTCCCTGCTCAGGCTGTCTTGTCGTCTTTGCGGCACCGCGATGAGGTGATTTCCGACGACAAGCATATGTTCGAGGTTCTGGCTCGGTTGGCCGCGCTTGGGGTTGAGATCGACTGGACGCAGGTTTGGGGGGGGGCGCGCCGGTCGCGGGTGGTCTTGCCGACCTATGCATTTCAACGGCAACGGTACTTTATCGAACCGGGGCAAGAGGCCGCGCCGCGTGCCACGTATCTGACGCGCAGTGATGATGTGTCCGGTTGGGGGTGGAAGCCGGTGTGGCGGCCCCGCGCTGCCGAGGTCGAAATTGACGTGACGCATGGGCTGGTGGACAGTGCCCCCCAGGTCTGGCTGATGTTCATGGACGAGACGGGGCTGGCCGCGCGGATGGCGGATCGGCTGCGGTCTGCGGGTCATCAGGTGGTCGAAGTCCGGCCCGGTGATGCCTTTGCCCGCGTCGGAGAGGGCTATGTTCTGGCGCCCGAGCGGGGGCGTGAGGGCTATGACCAGTTGATGGCGGATCTTGCCGCGCGGGGGCTGCTGCCGCAGCGGATCGGGCATTTCTGGCTTTTGACCGAAGGGGAGCAGCATCGTCCGGGGTCGTCTTTCTTTCACCGCCTGCAGGAGCACGGGTTCTACAGCCTGCTGTTTCTGGCGCAGGCGCTGGATGGCGAAGGGGTGCCTGCGCCGCTGCATATCACCGTTGTGACCAATGGCGCGGCACGGGTGCGCGACGAGGTCTTGCCCTATCCGGCCAAAGCGACATTGGCGGGGCCTGTCCGGGTGATCCCGCGTGAATTGACCGGGGTGAGCGTGTCGACGCTGGATATTGTTTTGCCCGCGGTCGAGGCCGCGCCGGTCTGGGCGCGCGGTCGTGCGCGTGCGCAGGCGGAGGCCGCGCAGGCTGCGTTGGACATGCATGTACTGGAAGAGTTGCTCGCCACGCCGGGCAACGACCAAGCGGCTCTGCGACAGAACCGCCGTGTTGTGCAGGCGATGGCCCCCGTGGTGCTGGCGCCCGCCGATGCCGGTGTGCCTGAGGGCGGCGTGGTTCTGATCACCGGTGGATTTGGCGGCATAGGTCTGGCGCTGGCGGCAGATCTGGCATCGCGCGGGGCCAAGCTTGCCCTGTTGGCGCGCCGTGGTTTGCCGGATCGTGAACAGTGGGCGGCCTATCTGGACCGGCATGCCCCACAGGACACCGTGGCACAGCGGATCCGCGCAGTGCAGATGCTGGAGGCGGCAGGGGCCGAGATTCTGGTGGTGGCTGCTGATGTGTGCAACGCGGACCAGATGCGGGCCGCGCGCGACACCATCGAGGCGCGTTTCGGGGCGGTGACCGGTGTGATCCATGGGGCGGGCGTCATTGCAGATGGGCCGCTTTTGTCGAAATCGCCATCGCGGGTCGAGGATGTGTTCACGCCCAAGATCCACGGCGCGCAGGTTTTGGGCGAAGTGTTTCCGGATGGCGATCTGGCGTGGATGGCCTTGTTAGCGTCCTCTTCGACAGTGACGGCCCCTGCGGGGCAGGTGGACTACGTCGCCGCCAATGAATTCCTGAATGCCTGGGCGCAGGCGCAGTCGGGTCAGACCCGCGTTGTTGCGCTGAACTGGGGGATCTGGAACGAGGTGGGCATGGCGGCAGAGGCGGTCGCCGCGCGGCGGGGTGATCTGCCAGCGGTCCCGCGCGAGGCGGTGGATGCCCCGATGCTGGATGAAAAGACGTTTGACGCGGAGGGTAACCGTGTCTTTGCCGCGTCTTACACCGCCAGCGATTGGTGGATCGCCGAGCATCGGACCCGCGCAGGCGATGCCTTGTTGCCGGGGACGGGATACCTCAGCCTTGCGGCGCAGGCGCTGCGGGCGCATCACGAGGATGGCCCGTTTGAAATCCGCGACCTCAGCTTTCTGCGGCCGCTAAAGGTTGCCGAACAAGGCGCGCGCGCGGTCGAGTTGCGTTTGATGCGCAGCGACAGCGGCTATGAGTTCGACGTCTCTGCCGATGTGATGCTGAACGGGCGGGCGGGCTTTGCTGCCTGCGCCGAGGGGAGCCTGTCGCTGTTGCCGATGGCCGCGCCTGAGACGCTGGATCTGTCTGCCATTCGGGCGCGCTGTGGCGCTGTGCGCGAGGCCGGTGGCGCGCCTTTGGTCAGCGCGCAGGAGGTGCATCTGGATTTTGGTCCGCGGTGGAAGGTGCTGCGCAGCGCCGCCTTTGGCGCGGGCGAGGGGGTCGCCGAGCTGGAGATGAATGCCGCCGCCGCGCAGGACAACTGCCCCTTGCACCCGGCCCTGATGGACATTGCGACCGGCTGGGCGATGGAGCTGATCGATGGCTATCAGGCCACCCATCTGTGGGTGCCGGTGCGCTATGCGGCGGTGCGCGTCTATCGGAATCTGCCGGATCGTGTGGTGTCATGGGTGCGCAACGCTGCCGACAACCGTGCAGATCGCGAAACGGCGGTCTTTGACGTGACCCTCTGCGATGCCGAGGGCAATGTCTGCGTCGATCTGCGCGGGTTCACCATCCGCAAACTCGCGTCTGTGTCCGTGTTGTCGGCCACGCCTGCGCTGACCGCAGCCGAGGTGCGCAGCACCGATGACAGCGCGCCCCAGGCCCTGTCCCCCGCCGAAGAGCGTCTGGCCCACAACCTGAGCCAGGGCATCCTGCCGCATGAGGGCGTGGACGCCTTTCATCGGGTTATGGCCAGCGGCGAACGTCAGGTGGTCGTATCGTCAATGGAGCTGCCGGCGCTTGTGGCGCAGGCCTCGGTGGTCGAGGCCGCAGCGCAGCAGTCCTTTGACCGGCCACAGCTTGAAAGCGACTATGTCGCCCCCGAAGGCGAGATCGAGGAACGGCTTGCCGGATTCTGGCAGGATCTGCTGGGCGTGTCGAATGTGGGCGCAGAGGACAGCTTTTTCGATCTTGGGGGGCATTCGCTGATCGCGGTGCGCCTGTTTGCCATGGTGAAAAAGGCGTTCCGCGTCGACTTCCCCATCTCGGTCCTGTTCGAGGCCCCCACCATCCGCGCTTGCGCCGCGTTGATCGAGGCGGAGATTGGCCCGATCACCTCGGGGGCGTCGGATGCAGCAGCGGCCGCGCCACAGCGACGGTTCCGCCATCTGGTGGCCATGCACGACGGGGACGGGGGGCCGCGCCAGCCGTTTTTCCTGATCGCTGGGATGTTCGGCAACGTGCTGAACCTGCGCCATCTTGCGCATCTGCTGGGCACGGATCGTCCGTTTTACGGCGTGCAGGCGCGCGGCCTGTATGGCGGCGAGGCTCCGCATGAAACCATCGAGGATGCCGCCCGCGACTACATCGCAGAAATGCGTCAGGTGCAGCCGGACGGGCCGTATATGCTGGGCGGCTTTTCCGGTGGGGGGATCACCGCCTACGAGATCGCCCGTCAGCTTGAGGCCGCAGGCGAGCAGGTGTCGCTGGTCGTTATGCTCGACACACCGCTGCCGCAGCGCCGCCCGCTGGAATGGCGGGACCGTTTGATCATCCAGATGCATAAGGCGCGGGACAAGGGGCTGGGCTATCCGTTTGTCTGGGCGCGCAACCGGATCGCGTGGGAGATCGCGAAACGCCGCGCGGTGCCGGATACGCAGGCGCAGCACGGGTTCCACAACGCCGAAATCGAGGCGGCCTTTTACCGTGCGATCAACGCCTATCAGGTCCAGCCTTGGGATGGTCGGCTGGAGCTGTTCCGCCCGCCCTTGCGCGGCACATGGACCGTCTCCGGTGGCCGCTTGGTGAATTCGGAACGCACCTATGTGCTGGACGACAACGATTGGCGCACGGTCGCACCGCAGGTGTCCGTGCACGAGGTGCCGGGCGATCACGACTCCATGGTTTTGGAACCAAATGTGCGTGTTCTCGCAGCCCAGATGCGCCGCGTGATCGAGGACGCCGAAACCAAGGGCGGAGAGGTCGTGGCCTTTCCAAGCCACGCGGCGGAGTAGGCCATGTCACGTATTCTGGTTGTCTCGCTGAACTATCGCACTGCGGATATGACCCTGCGGTCGGTGCGCGCAGCCCTGACCGCCATGCAGGGGCTGGAGGCGGAACTGGTCATTGTGGACAACGATTCCGGCGATGGCTCTTTTGACCGTATGCGCGCTGCAATCGCGGCGGAGAACCTGCCGGTGCGCCTTCTGCAATCGGGGCGCAATGGCGGGTTTGGCGCTGGCAACAACGTGGGCATTCGCGCCGCGATGTCGGATGGGTCCGCACCGGATTACGTGTATCTGCTGAACTCCGACGCCTTTCCGGCTGCGGATGCAATCCGCGCGCTGCGCGATCATCTGGACACCCACCCTGAGGCAGGCTTTGCCGGCTCCTACATCCATGGCGAAGACGGTGCGCCGCATCACACGGCCTTTCGGTTTCCGTCCATCTGGTCTGAACTCGAAGGGGCGGCGCGGTTCGGCCCTGTCTCGCGGCTGCTGGCCGCGCATCGGGTCTGGATGGACATTCCGCAGCAAACGCAGCCGGTGGACTGGCTGGCGGGCGCGTCGATCATGATGCGGCAAAGCGTGCTGGATCAGATCGGGCTGTTTGACGAGACGTTCTTTTTGTATTTCGAGGAAACGGATCTGTGTCTGCGGGCGGCGCGTGCGGGTCATCAGACACATTTCGTCCGCCAAAGCGAAGTGGCCCATATCGGGTCGGTGTCCACGGGCATGAAGCGCTGGGCCAGAATTCCCCGTTACTGGCTGGACAGCCGTTGGCATTACTTCACCAAAAACCACGGGCGTGGCTATGCGGTGTTGGCGAGCTTGGCGCATGGCGTGGGCGGTGTGCTGTGGCGTGGGCGTCGCTTGCTGACCGGCAAGGCCGCGGCGGACCCGGACCATTTCCTGCGCGATCTTTTGGCCCATGATCTGCGGGCCGCCCTGCGCCCCTTGCCCACACAAACCACGCCAGAGCAAAGAGGCTGTGATGTCCAAATCTGACTGCGTCCTGATCGGGAACGACACGTTGACCGTGCAATGCGGGGATATGGTGCTGGCGCGCGGGCATCGGCTGCGCGCGGTGGTCACACATGACACCGCTGTAGAACGTTGGGCGCGGGCGCAGGGCATTGCGGTCGAACCCTACGGGGCGGATCTGGCGGCGCGTCTGGGGGCGGTCGACTGGCTGTTGTCGATCGCCAATCTGGAGATCATCTCCGCTGATGTGTTGGCCTGTGCCCGCCGTGGCGCGGTTAATTTCCACGACGGCCCCTTGCCCAAACATGCCGGTTTGAACGCGCCGGTCTGGGCGCTGCTCGAGGGTGAGCAGCGCCACGGCATCACTTGGCACATGATCGAAGGCGGCGTGGACGAGGGGGATATCCTTGTTCAACGGCTGTTCGACGTGTCCGAGACGGACACCGCGCTGACCCTGAACACCAAGGCGTGGGAGGCCGCGCTCGACAGTTTTCCGGCGGTGCTGGACCAGCTGGAGCATGGTCTGGAACGCAAGCCGCAGGACCTGACGGGGCGCAGCTACCATGCCCTGCGGGACCGCCCCGAAGGACACGGCCAATTGGATCTGACACGGCCCGCGTCCGAGGTCATGCGACAGGTGCGGGCATTGGATCACGGCCCGTATTGGAACCCGCTGTGCGTGGCGAAACTGCGCACGCATGATGCGGTGTGGCGCGTGGTCTCTGCCCGCATGGTGGCGCAGGACGCGCCAGCGGGCACGGTGTTGTCAGTGGATGACGGGGTGACCTTGGCCTGTGGCAGCGGCGCCATCGCGCTGAAGCTGACCCGCCTGTGCGGGGCAGCTGTCGACCCGGCTGAGATCGCGCAAATCGGGGACCGCCTGCCGCTGTCTGTAACCGGAGATGCCGCCGCCGCCGTGCAACATGAAAAACGCGCCCGCCGCGCCTTTGCCAGCTATCGGCCAGCCAGCCTGCCGGTCTTTGGCACCCCAAGTGGCGAGATCGCGCAGCGTCCGCTGACACGCGCCATCACCGCGCGGGATGTGGCGCTTTGGGCGGCGCAGATAGCTGGTCAGGCGGTGGATCTGGCGTTTGCGGATGCGGGCAACGAATTGCAGGGCGACTGGGCCTTGTGGCGCGACGACAAGGTGATCCCCTTTGCCCGTGATCTGTTCGTGCGCGCGCCAGAGCTCGACTGGCCAGAGACGCCTGCCATCGCCTTGGGCGTGAGCTTTGTGGCGGGCAGTGCGATCACGGTCGATGTGGCGGCGCAGGTTCTGCACTACGACACCGGATGCATCGCGCCGCAGATGGCAGAGATTTTGGCGATCCGTCTGGATCAGGGACAGGCCTTTCCCGACAGCGAGGCTGCGCTGATCGATGGTTGGAACGCCACAGGCCTTGACCACGACACCGCGCTGACAATGCAAACCGCGTTCGAGGCGCAGGTCGCCCGCACGCCGGATGCGGTGGCGTTGATTTTCGAAAACCAGCGGCTGTCCTATGCGGATCTGAATGCGCGTGCCAACCGTGTGGCCCATCTGTTGCGCGACATGGGGGTGGGACCGGATCATGTGGTCGGGCTGTGCGTCAGCCGCTCTGTCGATCTGATGGTCGGGGCGTTGGGTATTCTCAAGGCGGGCGGGGCGTACCTGCCGATGGATCCGGGCTACCCTCAGGACCGTCTGGATCATTTTGTCGAGGACAGCGGCGCGCAGGTCATCGTCACACAGGCCGCCATCGAGGCCCGCCTGCCACGGCATGATGCGCAGGTTCTGGTGCTGGATGCCGAACCACGCCTGTCCGAGATGCCGGCTGATAACCCCGCACCCTTGGCCGGGCCGGAACATCTTGCATACATGATTTATACAAGTGGTTCGACCGGCAAGCCCAAGGGCGTGATGATCGAACACCGCAACGCCGTGAACTTTTACGCCGGTATGGATCAGCACATCCCGGCGCAGGGTGTCTGGCTGGCGGTGACATCGCTGTCCTTTGATATCTCCGTGCTGGAGCTGTTCTGGACCACAGCGCGCGGGTTGTGCGTGGTTCTGACCGGTGATGAGGACCGTGGCCTGATTTCCAACGGGCCCCTGCCAACGGTCGGCGGCATGGATTTTTCGCTGTATTACTGGGGCAATGACGACGGGGTGGGGCGCGACAAATACCGGCTGCTGCTGGAGGGGGCCAAATTCGCCGATGCGAACGGCTTTGTTGCGGTCTGGACGCCGGAGCGGCATTTCCACGCCTTTGGCGGTCCTTACCCGAACCCGTCCGTGACCGGAGCGGCTGTGGCGGCGGTCACGCAGAACATCGGCGTGCGCGGCGGGTCCGTGGTCGCGCCGCTGCATCACCCCGCCCGCATCGCCGAAGAATGGGCCGTGATCGACAACCTGACAAACGGGCGCGCGGGCATGGCCATTGCCAGCGGCTGGCAGCCTGACGATTTTGTCCTGCGACCGGAAAACACGCCCCCCGACAACAAGCCCGCCATGTTAGAGGCCATCAACACCGTGCGGCGTTTGTGGCGTGGCGAAGCTGTGGCCTTCCCACGCAAAGACGGCACTCCGCATGAGGTCATCACACAACCGCGTCCCATGTCCGCCGAGCTTCCGGTTTGGGTGACCACCGCTGGCAATCCGGCCACGTGGAAAGAGGCGGGCGCCAATGGGTGTCACGTGCTGACCCACCTGCTGGGCCAGACGGTCGAAGAGGTCGGCGAGAAGATCGCGTTGTACCATGACGCGTTGCGCGCGGCGGGCCATGACCCGGCGGACTTCAAGGTCACGCTGATGCTGCACAGCTTTATCGCTGAAACACGCGAACAGGCCCGTGAAATTGCGCGCGGCCCGATGAAGGATTACCTCAATTCGGCCGCTGGTCTGATCAAACAATACGCCTGGGCCTTTCCCGCGTTCAAACGCCCCGAGGGCGCAAGCAACGCCTTTGATCTGCAACTCGACGGATTGGACGCGTCCGAAATGGACGCCATTTTGGACTTCGCCTTTGAGCGGTATTTCAACGACAGCGGGCTGTTCGGCACGGTCGAGGATGCTTTGGCCCGCGTTGAACAGGTCAAGGCCATCGGGGTGACGGAAATCGCCTGCCTGATCGATTATGGCATCGACAGCGACACCGTGCTGGAGGGGCTAAAGCCCCTGTCCACTGTGGTCGCCCGCGCGAACGAGACACGCGAATTGGCAGAGGATGACTATTCCATCGCGGCGCAGATCCTGCGGCATGGTGTAACCCACTTGCAGTGCACACCGTCCATGGCGCGCATGATCGCCATGAACGACGAAGCGCGCGTGGCGTTGCAAAATGTACAACATGTATATTTGGGTGGGGAGCCGCTGCCGGGTGCTTTGGTTGCGGAATTCGCGCAGATCACCGATGCCACAGTAACGAATATGTATGGCCCGACAGAGACGACGATCTGGTCATCCTGCACCCGTGCCGATGGGGCTGAGGCGGTGACCAACATCGGTCTGCCTTTGGCCAATCAGCGGCTCTATGTCCTTGACGATGCGCGCGCACCGGTCCCGATTGGGCAAGAGGGCGAGCTTTGGATTGCGGGTGATGGGGTGACGCGGGGCTACTGGAACCGGCCGGAGCTGACCGCCGAACGTTTCGTCGCAGATCCCTTCCATGGGGGGCGCATGTACCGCACCGGCGATCTGGTGCGCCGTCGCGGCGATGGGGCGCTGGATTTCATCGGGCGTGTCGACAATCAGGTCAAAATCCGCGGCTACCGGATCGAGCTTGGCGAGATCGAGGCGGCGCTGGAGGCTGTGACCGGCGTTTCGCAGGCCGTTGTCGTCGCGCGCGAGGATACACCGGGCGATGTCCGTTTGGTGGGCTACTACACGGGCGCTGCGCAGGACGAAGCGGCTTTGAAAACCTCTCTCGCACGGGACTTGCCGTCCTTTATGGTGCCCGGCCGTTTCATGCGCGTCGACAGCTTTCCGCTGACCCCCAACAAGAAGGTCGACCGCAAGGCGCTGCCCAAACCGCAGACAGCAACCACCTCGGCACCAGAGGTCGTGACGCCTGCGCCAACGACACCGAGCAACGTGACAACCGGAGCTGATATCGACGCGGTGCAATCCCGTGTCGCGGCGGTTTGGCAGCGGTTCCTTGGCGGTGGCATGCCGCGCGGTGGGGACAGTTTCTTTGACCTTGGCGGGCATTCGCTGTTGGCGGTTCAGGTGCATCGTGCACTGCGCGAGGAGCTAGGGGCGGCCAAGCTGTCGATCACCGATATCTTCCGCCTGCCGCGGCTGTCCGATCTGTCGGCCCGCGTGGCAGAGCTGGTCCCGCAGGACAGCACTGCCCCGGCTCCCAGGCCCGAGGACGCAGCCCCGCCTCCTGCCAGCGGGCGGGCCAGTGCACGGTCCGACGCCATGGCCCGCCGCAGGGAGATGCGCGCGCGCAGAAAGGCCTAGGACGGTCGGTTCAGTCGCGCAAAGGTGGCGAAAATGAGGCGCGGAATTCCAATCGGGGGACGCAGTGTTTCCAAATTGGGCCGCCCTAACTGTGGTTAAATTGGGGCAAATTTGCTAGTTTGTGACCCGAAGATGGCGCGTTCATGTCAGTGATGACCGCGCTCTCTTCCGCATTGGGGGCAAACTTTGCGGGAGTGTATGACGTGAACCAGTTCCAATCCGTGGGCGAAATCCTCGCCGCGTTAAAGCGCAGAGCCTTTCTGATCGCGGGTATTTTTCTGGCCGGATGTTTGTTGTCGGTGAACTTTGCCCTGCAGCAGGTCAAAACCTACGAGGCGACCGCCGTCGTCCAGATCGAGGACGCAAATGTCACCGCCACGGGCATCACGACTCAGGCGGCCTCGGCAGGGACATCGCGACGTTTGCAGCTTATCGAACAACGCCTGATGTCGCGGGACAATCTGCTGGCGGTGATGGAGCGTCATAACCTGTTCAATGACAACCCCGCATTGGGCAGCGGGGACCGTGTCTTTATGATGCGGCAGGCTGCGCGCATTCAGGAAATCACCAACAACACCAATACCTTCAGCGCGACGCCAACCGTGCCATCAGGCTTGATCATCACTGTGCAGCTCGACGATCCGGTCAAGGCGGCCGAGGTGGCAAACGATCTGATGGAAACGGTGATTGCCCAATCGCGGGAACGCGCCGTGCGTGCCGCGCGCGATACGCTGTTGTTCTATCAGACCGAAGAAGCACGAATCGAGACAGAGATTGTCGCGCTCGAAGACCGGATTGCCGAATTCAAACAGGCCAACGCAGACCAGCTTCCCGCAGGAATTTCCGCGCTGCGCAGCCAGTTGACGAACCTGCAGGATTCGCAGCTGACCCTTGATCAGCAGATCATCACGATCCAGTCCGACACAACCCGCCGCCGTGCCGAAGACATTGCCCGTCAGGTGGAACTGCTCGAAGAACAAAAGGCGCTGATCGCCACGCGGATCACCCAAATCGAGGGACAGATCGCCTCTGCCCCGACTGTCGAGCGGGAGCTGTCGCGGCTTGAGCGTGAGATGGACCGCCTGACCGAACAATATGGTGTGGTCACACGTGCCAAGGCCGAGGCCGAGATCGGGCAGGCGTTGGAGGACAGCCAATCCGGCGGGCGATTCGAGGTGTTGGAAACCGCACTGGTGCCGGAGCATCCGATGTCCTCGTCGCGCAAGAAGATCGCGGCAGCCGGTGGCGTCGCGGCGCTGCTGGCGGGTTTGGGCGCGGCCTTGGTGGCGGAGGTGATGAACCCCGCCATCCGCACGCCGCAACAGATGGAACGCGCCTTGGGCGTGCGTCCGGTCGTGGCCATTCCCATGATCGACACCGCGCAGGACCGCAAAACCGGTGGGCTGCGCTTGTTGGCCAAAGCCGCGATTTTGCTGGCGGGTCTCGCGGCCTTGGCGGCGTGGCTGGTGAAAACTTCCGGCCTTGGGGCGCTGTTTTCCCCGCGCGGGGCAGAGCAGGCCCCGGCCCCCGGTCAATAAGCGTAGCGTTCCGAATCGACGCCTTCGGCCTTGTTCAGGACCATGCCCAGCAGCGGCGTGTCGGGGCCAAGGCGGCGTTCCACCTCTTTGATTTCGCGTTCTGTCGTAAGACCGCCGCCGACCACCAGAAGCACGCCGTCAAACTGCGGCTGAAAGGCGATGACATCGTCGTAGAACAGCGCGGGTGGCAGGTCGAACAACATCACGTCGGGCGACAGGCGCGCGTCGAGATCATCCAGAACCGCCTGCGTTCTGGGGTCCTGCAGCAGTTCAGAGGCATAGCGCTCCGGCGTGTCATTCACCGCGAAGGCAAGGTTGTGTCCGGCGTCAAAGCTGTTGTCGCCCAATCGCAAAAGATGCCGGTCCGGCACAGAGGTGCCCCGCAGCATATCCCCCAGCGGCAGGGGAGGTTGCAGGCCAAGAACCTTGTGCAGGCTGGGGCGACGCAGGTCGAAATCCATCACCAGAGTGCGCGTGTTTTCCTGTCGTGACAGGGAAATCGCGAGGTTGGCGACCGAGAAGGTCTTGCCACAGTTCTTGCCCGGAGAGGTCACGGCCACCCGTTTCCAACCGCGTTCGTGCAAGGCATGCATCAGGCGGGTCCGCAGCACGTCAAAGCTGCTGTGCGCGGGGTCCAACCTGTCTGCGGTGATCACGCGGTTCTTGTTGAGGTGGTTCAGGTCCAGATAGGCCGCGCTCAGCGCCGCCCATGGATCTGCGGCGTGGCTACGGTCGTCGGGGGCTGTCTGCGCTTCAAAGGCGCGGCGGGCGCGTGTGGCCTCGGCCTCCGCTTCGGCCTTTTGTTTGGCGTCCCGTTCGGCTTGTGCTTGTTCACGGGCCTCCTGCTCGGCCTGTTCTTTGGCACGCGCTTCAGCCTCGGCTTGGGCCTGAAGCTCCGCTTGTTGCTGTGCCTCCAGGGCAGCTTTGGCCTGCGCCTGTTCGGCTGCGTGCTTTGCGGCTTCGCGGTCGGCCTGTTGTTTCGCCTGCAATGCAGCCTGCGCTTTGGCGTTCGCCGCTGCTTGTCTTTTAGCGTCCCGTTCGGCTTTCGCTTTGGCATCCCTTTCCGCCTGAGCCTGAGCATCCCGTTCGGCCTGTGCACGGGCGTCTTGGGCGGCTGCCAGCTCGGCCTCTCGGGCGCGGCGGTCGGCGGGGCGTTCCAATGGTTCGATCGGCGACAGATCCTCGGGCGCCGCATCGGGTGCGGGCGTGGCCTGTTTGCGTTTGCGCCGGAACTTGCGGCTGTCGATCATTTTCATGCCCTGACCTCGACCGTGGGAATTCCGGTCCATGGCTGTAACGGTATCGCGGCGCGGCCCTACGGCGCGCGCAACTGCTCAGACGTGGTTAAAACACGCAATTCTGTCCAGAATGAGACCATAAGCCCCGAATTGTTTCCAAAAACCCGCGTCAGAAGCCGAACAAACCGGCCTGCGTGATCGCCCGCTGCACAAAACGGTTGCGGTCGGTCTCTGGTTGCCAGCCCAGAACAGCCTTTGGACGGCTGTTGTCGAAGGGCGAGAAATGCGCGCGGCTTTGCCAGTCCGCCCGCGATGGCCGCACAAGCCCCGTCCGCCGCAGGGCATGCTTTTTGAGGTAATATTTAACCGCATCCGAGGCGTAGAACACATCCAGATTGCCGGTAAACACGCGGATGCGCGCGCCCAGCTCTGCGTGGATGGCGTCAAAATAGTCGCGCGCGGACATCATCGGTTCGCCGATCAGGTTGAAGCTCTGGCCGTCGACAAGCGGCGCATCTGCCTGCCCCATGGCGATCAGCCCGTCAGCAATGTCATCGTTGAGAACAAAGGGCAGGATGTTGCGCCCATGGCCCCAGATCCGCACAGCCCCGGCCCCATGCCATCGCCCGATGCCCCAGTGTTGCAGCGGGCCACCGGCCCCCACAACGATGCCGGGGCGCGCGATGGTCACGGGGAGCCCGCGTTCGGCGTGCAGCTTCAGCAGTTGGCGTTCGCATTCCGCCTTGGACCGGGCGTACATGTTCCGGTCGGTCATATCCTCGGGAAAGCCCGTCGCCTCGGTGATGGTGACCGCGGGGTCCGACATGTCGTACGACGCGATGGTGCCGGTGTAGACAAGCCGTTTTACCCCGGCCTGTTCGCAGGCCATGCCGATGCGCGTGGCGACACCGACATCATGGATCAGCGCGTCCTCCCAAGTGTCGGTCATGGCGCGGGCCAGATTGTACACCGTGTCGATGCCCTGCATCGCCTGCGTCAGCGCGTCGAGGTCGTAAAGATCGACCGGCACGGTTTCGACCTGATCGGGCAAATCGGGGAAGGGGCCGGATCGCCCACGGGACACCACGCGCACGTCCTGACCCAGTTCCACCAGCCGCCGCGTCAGGGCGCGCCCGATAAATCCGGTCCCGCCGATCACCATGGCGGTGGGCTGCGGCTTGCGGGTCTGGACCGTTGGTCTGGCCACCTGTTTGGCGTCCTCGGGCATGGCGTCGATGATCGCGTCGATGCTGGACATCACATCAACCGCCGCCTTGGCCGAAAAGCGCGGATCTTGGCGACCTTCGGCCATCGCGCCGTAAATCGCCGCGTCCATGCCGCGAAAGCTTTGGGCGTAGGGGTTGCGCGTATTCAGGCTGCGGGCTTGGGTCCATGCGTTGCGAAAGCCGACCTTCAGCCTTTGTTCCGACAGATCCAACTGTCGCCGCAAGGGGTTGGCCACAAGGTCCGAGGCATTCTCGCGCTCCACCGTCAGCGTGTCAGCGGCATAGTCCAGACGCGCCCGCGCAGAGGAGCCGCGCAGGGTGACCGAGCGGTCGTCAATCGTTTCCACCATGGTGATGGTGAACGTCAGGTTGACGTGCCCGGCCCGCGCCAGAACGCGGAACCCTTGTGGGCGCGGATCGTCCCCGGGCAGCAGCGCGGGATGCGTGGCCTCGGCATGGGTGATCTCGACCGGACCAAAAAGGTCATGGGCAAAGGCCAGAAGATGCGGGCCAAGTTCCAGCAGCAGGTTTTCCGGTTTGCGCAGCAGCCACAGATTGAACGGCCCGGAGCGCAGCGGCGCCAGCGGCAGCGCCCAGAGGATCTCTGCCGTGTGGATGCGGCCATAGTCCCCGGCCTGCATCGCGTCTTTCATCGCGACATAGGATGGCAGGCCCAAAAAGTTGTGGCCGGGGGCGAACATACGGCCCGCGGCCTGCGCAGCATCTGCAATCCGGCGCGTGGCGTCGCCCGATTCGGCCACAGGTTTTTCCACAAGCACATGCAGTCCACCGTTGAGACATTCTGTCGCAATGCTTTCGTGTAGGTTGGGCGGGGTGAGGATGTGGACCGCGTCACAGACCTGCGCCGCAATCAGTTTATCCACAGAGGTAAAGACATCCGCACCGTGCTGCGTGGCCAGCGCCCGCGCCGCGCTTTCGCGGGGGTCGCAGATCGCGGTGATCGTCACCCCCTTGGTCGCGGCCAATGCGTCTGCGTGCCAATCTGCGATGTAGCCCGCACCAATCAGGCCGATCCGGATGTCTTTGCTCATGTCTATTTATACTCGATCAATGTCATATGCGCGCCACGCAGACGCCTGAAATGGAACCGTAACAGTCCCAGAAGGTTCGGAAATTTCGACAGAAAAATCAAACAGGCTTGTTGAAAAGGTTCCGTTAGACCGTCACGGCGCAAACCTTGGGCAGTGCGCAGGTAATTGGCCACGTAAAGCGCCAGAACCAGAACAGAGGGCCAGCCACCGACGAACAGGCCCAGCACAAAGATCACCGGCAGCGCGAGGCCATAGATCCACGTGCGTTGCCGTTCACGGGTGAAATATTCAGGGTGCAGCCAGCCGACCTGTCCAAAGGCATGGCCGGTGCGTTCGGCGCGCCGCCACCACTGGCCAAAGCGCAGCATAGCCGCGTCGTGCCGCGTCATCTGCTGTGGCAGGCGGTGCAGCAGCCATCCCGCCTTGCGCATGCGGATGCAGACATCGTCGTCCTCTCCCGCGATCACCACGGGGTTCATGCCGCCGATCTCTTGCCACAGATGGGCGCGGACCATCATGTCGCCGCCGCAGGCGTCGATCTGTCCGGCGGGGCGGTGCCATTCCCAATCGCTTAGACGGTTGTACAGGCTGGCCTCCGGGTGGATCTCGCAGCGCCAGCCGGTGACCATCCCGACCTTCGGGTGGGTGTCCAGATGGTGGCGGCCTGCATCGAGCCAACCTGGGGCGAGCGCACAGTCCCCATCGATGAACTGCACGTAATCGCCGCTGCCTTGGGGCAGGTTGAGGGCGTCAAATCCTGCGTTGCGGGCGCGGGCGGCGGTAAAGGGCACGGACATGTCCAGCTCTACGACAGTGGCGCCTGCGCGTTTGGCGGCGGCCACGCTGTCGTCTGTGGACCCTGAATCCACATATACCACGCGGTCCGGTGTGTCGCAAAGCGAGGCCAGCGCCGCCACAAGGCGCGGACCTTCGTTCCGGCCAATCAGGACAATATGTAAACCAGTCATTCGTTAAGCTCCTGTCGAATCATCGGGCGAATCGCAGGGGTTTGATCATTGGCATATGCAGCAAATAGGGAGGAGAGCCGCGCAGCTTCGGTTTGAATGTGAAATTCGGCCTCGACAATGGCGCGGCCGGATTGACCCGCCACTCGCCGGGCGGCAGGTTCGTCAAGCCATCGGGTGATTGCCTTGGCCAGCGCCTGAGCGTCACCGGGCGGTACAAGCGTTCCGGCCCCGTCGCGCACCAGTTCGGGCACACCGGCGATCTGGGTGGTGACCACCGGCACGGCTGCGGCCATGGCCTCCATCAACACAACGGGCACGCCCTCGGCGAAAGAGGGCAGCACAAAGACATCCGCCTGTGTCAGCGCCTCGGCCACTTCGGACTGACTGCGGTAGCCCATAAAGGTGATCCGCTCGTGCAGGCCCAATTGGCGCGCCAGCGCGTCGATGGCCGCGCGTTCAGGGCCGTCGCCGATCAGGGTCAGACGCAGATCGGGGTGGCTGTCCCGCAGGTCTGCCATGGCCTGCAACAAAACGGGCACGCCTTTGACACCGGCAAGACGACCGACAAACAACAGGTTTTGACCCGCGTGCGGGGCAGGGCTGTAGCGGTCAGGATCGACGCCGCAGTGGATGATGTGCAACCTGTCCCAATGCTGTTGCGGCGCAAAGCACATCAACTGGGACCGGCAGAAGTTGCTGATACAGGCCACAAACGCGGCGCGGCTGGCCTTTTCATCGATCCGCCAATGGTGGGGCTCAAAGAAGATGTCCGGCCCGTGGATGGTAAAGCTGAAGGGAATTCCCGACAGCTCGGACGCCAGCATTGCCACAGTACAGGACGCTTTGGCGATGTGATTGTGCAGATGCGTGACCTTCTGCCGTTCCAGATGATCGGCGAGAACTGCGGCCTCTGCGAAATAGATCAGGTTGTACAGGCGGCCCTTGATCCCCTTGGGGGCGGTGCGCCACGCCAGCGCCAAGGCCCGCCCGTAGCGACCCGGCCGTTTCAAATAACGCAGATGCGCCCACAGCAGGCGCGCCCCCTTGCAGGCATCCAGAACCTTGAAGGTGCGTTTGTGTTCCGCGCGCTGTTCTGGGCCGACCAGATGCTCTTCGCCGGTGGTGCGGATGGAACAGGTTTCCACCTCATGGCCCAAGGCGCGCAGGGCTGCGACCTCGCGCTGGATAAAGGTGTCCGAGGCGCGCGGATATTCTCCGGTCAGGTAGGCGAGCTTGGGCAGGGTCATGGGGTGCCACCGGTGACTGGTGCCTCGGCGGCGTGAGTGCGGGTCATCATGGCCTCGAACGCCGCGCTGTCCGCGCCACCAAGGGCTGCGCGAAGCCCGTCATTGGGAAAGCGCAGGGGCATCACGCGCGCGCGCAGTACGGGTTCACGAAACAGCCCCGGCAGATGGTGGGCGATGGGCCGCAGCCCCCGCGCCATGGCCGCCCACGCTTGATAGGGCACCGTCACGTTGATCCGTGGCCAGCCGTATGTGGCGCGGTGCGCGCGGAGAAAGCGCGCACGGTCGGGCAGGTCGTCGTCAAAGACGTTAACGGCATGCACGCCTTGGGCCGCCGTGCCCGCAGCCGTGATGGCAGTGCGCGCCAGATGATCCACATGCACCAAGGGCAGTTCGCCGTCCGACCCGATGGTGACAAACAGCTTTGACGCCCAGAACCCCTGCAGCGCGTGCCAAGACCGATGCGGCCCCCAAATGGCCCCCGCGCGCAGAAACCATGCCTCCTTGAGGTCGGCAAACAGCGTTTCCTGAACGCGCTTCGCCCCGGCGTAGGCGTCGCGGGCGGTGCTGCCAGCGGCGATCAGCGGGCTGTTTTCGTCCAATCTGTCGCCCGGCGACAGCCTGTCCGTGTCATACACCGTCAGGGAAGAAATCAGGACCAGCCGTGCCTGAGCCGCCTTGACCGCGTGCAGGACGCTGGCGCTTGCGCCCAATGTGTCTGCAGCGAGCCGGTCGGGGTCGTCCCCCAGATGCGCCGCCGCATGGATCACGGCGGCCCCGACAGGGATCGCCGCCGCCAGCCGGTCCGCCGCATCGGGTTGGGTCAGATCAAGGCGGACGACTGTGATCCCGCTATCGCCCTGCCATTGCGCAAGCGGGGTCGAGCGTACGATCGCCACAACGGGAATGTCGTTTTGTCGGGCGCAGGCGACGCACGCCCGCCCGACAAAGCCATTGGCCCCCGTGATCACCACAGCAGAGCTCATGCCTCGCCTCCGGCCCAGGGCATGGGCGGCATGGGGGTGCAGGTGGTGGTCATAGGCTGTGCGCCGCTGTGTTCGCCTGCGTTCTGGATGGCCAATGTGACCTCGGTCAGGTGCAGGGCCATGTCGTTTGACATGCGCGGTGGACGCCCCTCGCGCAGTGCTTGCAACAGCTCTGCCGGTCCAAGGGCAAAGTTCATCGCAGCCGCACCCCATCGGGCGACCTTTGGGTGGGTCGGTTGCGACAGCCGCACACGTCGCGGCCACGGGTGTTCCATCAGGCGGCGACGCAGGGTCAGGCGGCGGGCAAAGGTCACCTTCGCCCCGTTGTCCCATGCCGCCTTGCAGCCAAGCACGCCTTTGTCACCGACAATGCGGATGCCGTGGTCATGCGGCGCGACGATGGAACAGGTCAGCCGGGTGACAGGGCCGTTTTCGAAATACAAAACCGCGACCGACAGGTCCGGGGCATAGGGGCCGTGCGCGCCCTTTTCCGGTATCGTCTCGGCAGAGGCGGCGACCACTGTGCGCACCGATCCGAACCACGACATTAACCATGTTAGGTAGTAGCCCGCGTGCTCCAGCGTGCAGCCCACGCGGAATTCATCCTCTGCAGGCCATGGCGCGCCGCTTTCGCTGATCCATTTGTCATAAGCGGCTTGCGGGACAAAACCGTCATCCAGTTCCGCGTAGATCGCCCTTGGGGTGCCTGCTGTGCCCGCACGCAGGGCGTGGCCCAATGTTTGCGCGGCCTCGCCCAAGGCGGAGCAGGGGGCCGACGCCAAGGCCAGACCGCGCTGTGCGGCCAATTGGTGCAGGGCGCGCGCGTCCTCCAACCGTGTGGCGAGCGGTTTTTCCGAATAGACGGGATGGCCTGCAGTCAGGCAGGCCTTTGACGTTTCGAAATGCGCGTCGGGGTTGGTCAGGTTCAGCACTAGCGCGCCGGGGGCCGCCGCAAGCAAATCCTCGAAACTGTCGCAGGCCGGATAGCCCCAGTGTCCGCAGAACTGTTGCAGACGCTCTGGGCGCAGGTCGTAAACACCTGCCACCTCGATCTCCGGATGGGCCTGCAAAGAACGGGCATAGAGGTCCGCGACAAAGCCGCAGCCCAGCAAAAGAATACGGTCTTTTGGACCGTCGAAATGCGCCGAATGGCCGTTCACCGTGAACCCCCGTATACTGGGCGCATATCTTGCCGAAAAAGATGGCGAATTTTCGGCATTGCGTCCCCGCCCTTTATGTATCGGTGCAGACCCGCCCTGCCACCGGGAAATTTGGTCACAATGTTGCACAAACGGCACGGACCCGTGCGCCCATTCGGGTTAGAAGAGGCGCGGAACGACGAGGCTGCCAATGGAATTCGACATCGAGGATCAGACCATCGCGGTCAACGTGCCCACTTGGGCCACTTTAGAGGCCCGTGTGCGCGAACGGTTTGCGCAACGGCGTGGTTTTGCGCTGGCGACGATCAATCTCGACCATCTTGTGAAACTGCGCGACGACGTGGCCTTTCGCGTGGCCTATGCGGCGCAGGACTTTGTGGTTGCCGACGGCAATCCCATCGTCTGGCTGTCCCGGCTGGCGGGGCGGCCCGTGGCGCTGATCCCGGGGTCCGAGGCGATCCTGCCGCTTGCACGGGTGGCGGCGAACCAAGGGGTGAAGGTCGCGTTGTTCGGCGCATCCGAGCCGGTACTGGACGCCGCGAAAACCTACCTCGAGGCAGAGGTGCGCGATCTCGACGTGGTCTGTGCCATCGCGCCTGCCATGGGCTTTGACCCCGAAAGCGAGCTGGCCGAGGCGATGTTGGGTGAAATCGCAGACAGCGGCGCGCGTTTGTGTTTTGTCGCGCTGGGCGCGCCCAAGCAGGAGCGGTTCGCAGCCTATGGCCGCAAGGTCGCGCCAGAGGTGGGCTTTGTCTCGATCGGGGCGGGGCTTGATTTCTTTGCCGGCACACAGCAGCGCGCGCCTGCATGGGTGCGCAAGATCGCGATGGAATGGCTGTGGCGCGCGGCCTCTAACCCGAAACGGCTGGGTCTGCGTTACCTGAAATGTCTCGCCATTCTGCCGGTCGAGGCGGCGCGCGCCGTTATGTTGCGCCTGCGGGCGGCGCATCGCGAATAATGCGGGCGGGCACGCCTGCGACCGTGGCGCCTGCGGGCACGTCCCGTGTGACCACCGCATTGGCCCCGATCACCGCGTGATCGCCCACATGCAGCGGGCCGATCAGTTTGGCCCCTGCGCCCACGTCCACATGCCCGCCCAGCACAACAGGACCGGCCAGCGTGACCTGATGAAAGATCATGCAATTGGGGCCGATCCGTGCGTCCGGGTGGACGATGATTCCCGTCGGATGCGTCAGGCGAAGCCCGCCGCCGATCCGTGTGGTCAGGTGCAGCTCTGACTGGGTCATCAGCGACCAGAACCAATGGTTCGCCACCCAGTATTTGGCCAACGCGCGCCGCAGAGGACCGCCCGCACGGCAGGCCTGATAGCGTCTTATGGCGCGGATCAGTTTGGGACCGGGGTCCCAGAAGCGGCGCACGGTCTCGCGTGACCAATCCGGCACGCTGGCAGAAATACCGCTGTCGCTGGACATAATCGCTGGTCTCCGTCGGGATCGGCCTTAATCCTGCCTTGGAATGCTGTATCTTGCCGAAAAACGCAAGGAAACCTGCGCGGGGCGTCGTATCGGCGTGCGGCCCGCCACTGCGACGCCCGGAGAAACCGGAACCCTATGACCCCTGTTCCCCCGCACCATCCCGCCTACCGTGCCGACATCGACGGGCTGCGTGCCATCGCGGTGCTGTCGGTGGTGCTGTACCATTTCGGGGTGCCGTTGCGCGGAGGCTTTACCGGCGTCGACGTGTTCTTTGTGATCTCGGGGTATCTGATCGGCGGCATCCTGTGGCGGGAATACTCAGACACAGGCGCGATCCGGTTGGGGCAGTTCTATATGCGGCGTTTCAGGCGGCTTGCGCCCGCCTTTTTTGCCATGGTGGCGGGGACGGCCTTGGCCGGTTGGATGATCCTGCTGCCATTTGAATACCGCGAGTTCGGCAAAAGCGCGATTGCCGCCACGGTGTATTTGTCGAACGTCCTGTTCTGGCGGCAAACGGGGTATTTCGATGCCGCCGCCCATGACAAACCCTTGCTGCACACATGGTCGCTGGCCGTTGAGGAGCAGTTCTATATCTTTCTGCCGCTGGCAATTTTGCTGGTGGCGCGGTCGCCGCGTCTGGTTCTGGCGGTGCTGTGTGGCACGTGGCTGGTGTCCTTTGTGGCCTGCGTGCTGCTGACGCCGTCGCAGCCTTCCGCCGCCTTTTACCTGTTCCCCTTCCGCGCGTGGGAGATGCTCAGCGGCGTGCTGTTGGCGATCTGGATGCGCGGGCGTGGCCTGCCGGACGGGGCGGCGTCCATCGGCGCTGTGGCCGGCCTTGGGTTGGTGGTGGCGTCTGTGCTGTTCATTCCTGCAAGCGGCGGGTTCCCCGGGGCCATTGCCGCGGTTCCTGTACTGGGGGCTGGCCTTCTGTTGGCCTGCGGGCAGCAGGCTAAGGTAGTGGGACAGCTTCTGCGCCTGCCGGTGATGCGTTTCTTTGGCCTGATCTCCTATTCTCTGTACCTGTGGCATTGGCCGGTTGTGGTGCTTCTATCCGCTTTGCGGGGCGGCACGATCGAGCTATGGGCCGCCGTGGCGGGCGTTGCGCTGTCCGTGGCGCTGGGCTGGGCAAGCTGGCGTTTTGTCGAACAGCCGGTGCGCCGGGCCAAAGGTCTGTCAGCGCCGGTCTTGCTGGGCGGGGTTGTGACCGCGTCCTTGGGTGTCGCGGGTTTCGGGCTGTGGGTGCGGGCCGAGGACGGCCTGCCCCAGCGGTTCAATGCGGCAGCCCAGACCCATATCGCGGCATCTGCGGATTTTCTGCAGGATTTCAGCCGGTGTTCGACCCCCTCGCAGGGGCCGTTTGCAGGGGTCGAGACCTGCCCCATCGGGCCAGAGGGCGCGCCGCAGGTCCTGATCTGGGGGGACAGCCACGTGCGCGCTTTGCATGCGGGGTTGGACCTTTTGGCGCATGAAAGCAGCATACCGGGATTGGTCATCTGGCGGGCGGGCTGCCCGCCTTTGTTCGACATCACCAAGGAAGAAAGCGCCGCAACCCCCGCGCAGGACGCGGCCTGTGCCCGTGCAAATGACCAAATCCGGCGCGGTCTGCCAGAGCTCGGCTCGCTGTCGCATGTGCTGCTCGTCGGTCGCTGGGCCTATTACGCCACGGGGCAGGGCGTGGGGCTGGACGCAGCAAACCACATTACGGTGCAAAGCGCCCAAGGGGGCGGCACCGGATCCGACGCTTTGGCACAGGCGGCGCGCGCCACGGTCGCAGAGCTTTCCCAACAGGGCCGTGCGGTGTTTGTTCTGCGCCAGACGCCGGAAATTCCCGACTACGATAGCCGACAGGCGGCGCGCGAGGCGGCGCATGCGGGGCTGCCCTTTGCCGCCGCACCCAAAACCCGTGACAGCGTGGCAGAGGCCGAACTGGCGTCGCGCGCTGCGCAGGCCGATGCGCCGTGGCTGCCGTTGGCCGAGGCGGGGGCGATACAGTTTATCGATCCATGGCCCTTGCTGTGTGCCGATGGGCGCTGTTCGGCCTTGCAGGGCGGGACGGGGCAATATTTTGACAACAACCACCTGACGAATAGCGCAGCCCGCCGCGTACGCTCGGCTCTCGCCCCGGTTTTTGCGGTGGAGGGTGGATCGTGACCGATATGACCGGCCCGTGGGATGTGATCGTGATCGGCACCGGCATTGGTGGCGGGACCGTCGGGCGTCAATTGGCGGAGGCTGGTCTCCGCGTTCTGTTTGTCGAAAAGGGGCAGGCCGACGCGCGCAGCGCCCGCAACGGTCTATCCGACAGCTTTGTCCCCGAGGCACGCGCCATTCGCGGCCTGTGGCCAGAGCCGCTACAGGTGACGGTCGACGGCACAGAACAAAGGTTTTACGCCCCGCGCGGTGCGGGGGTGGGGGGCAGTTCGGTGTTCTATGCGGCCACGCTGGAACGCCCCGAACGCCACGACCTTGAAGAGGTCCCCGACCGCGCCCATCCCACCGGCGGTTGGCCCGTGGGCTTCGACGGGTTCGCGCCCTACTTCGCGCGGGCGGCGCAGATGTACCGCGTCTATGGCACGCCGGACCCGCTTTCCCCCGAGGTGCCGCTGCCCTTGCGTGATCCGCCTGCGCCCAGCGCTGTCGAAACCGCCCTGATGGATGGGCTGCGCGCGCGGGGGCTGCATCCGTATCACGCCCACACGGCTGTTGAACGTCTGGATGGATGCGCCATGTGTCTGGGTCACAAATGCCCGCGCGCCTGCAAGATGGATGGCCGCTCCGCCGGGGTGGAGCCTGCATTGGCCACGGGGCGCGCCGCGTTGATCACGGGGGCCGAGGTGACCCGTATCCTCAGCGATGGCCCCGAGGTGACGGGGGTCGAGCTGCGCCATCAGGGGGCGGTGCATCACCTGCAGGCCAAACACTATGTCCTTGCGGCGGGGGCGCTGGCCTCTCCCGTGTTGCTGTTGCAATCGGCCTGTACCGCGTGGCCCAAGGGGCTGGCCAATGGTAGCGGGCTGGTCGGGCGCAACCTGATGTTCCACCTCAACGAGATGTTTGCCCTGTGGCCCGGTGTCGACGGTCCCGCGACCAAGGCAGTGTCCCTGCGGGATCTGTATCACCGCGACGGGCAGCGGCTGGGCACGGTGCAGGCCATGGGCATTCGCGCCTCTTACGGAGAGATCGTGTTCTACCTCAACCGGATGCTGTCCGCACGCGGGCTGGACCGGCTGCACCCGTTCAGCCGCCTGCCTGCCGCGATTGCTGCGCGGATGCTGGGGTCGGCGCAGTTGTTTGTCGGTCTGATGGAGGATCTGCCCTACGCCGACAACCGCGTGCAACAGGATGGATCTGTCGTCTACCACATCAGTGACGAGTTGCGGCAGCGGCGGCGCGCCTTTCGTCGTGCGATCCGCCGTAGCTTTCCACGCAAGCGCATGATGCTGGGCGTGCAGCCTGAACTGAACTGGGGCCACCCCTGTGGCACGCTGCGCTTCGGGACTGATCCGGCGCAGTCGGTTTTGATCCCGCAGGGCCGTGCGCATGGGCTGCGCAATCTTTGGGTGTCGGATGCCTCGTTTATGCCGACCTCCATGGGGGTTAATCCCAGTCTGACAATTGCCGCACAGGCGTTGCGTGTGGCCGATGCGATGGAACAAAACCTATGCGGATAACCCCAGAGGATGGCGTGATCGTGGTGACCGGCGCGGGCAGCGGTCTGGGCCGGTCGATGGCACGTGCGTTTTGTGCGCGAGGGTTTCGCGTGGCGGGATTGGGCCGCCGCCCCGAGGCGTTGGAGCAAACGGGCAGCGGGCTGGAGGGTTTCCGCGCCCATCCGGTGGATGTTGCGGATGCTCAGGCGGTGCGAGAGGTCTTTGCCGTTCTGGGGCCGGTCGCGGTCTTGGTGAACAACGCCGCAGTCTATCCGCACCGCGACTTTCTGGAGGAGACCGGCGAAAGCTTTGCCGCCACCATGGGGATCAATCTGGGCGGTGTGGTGAACTGTTCGCGCGCGGCGCTGACCACAATGGTTGACGCGGGGCAGGGGCGCATCCTGAATGTGGCGACCTTTGCGGATCTCAACCCGTTGCCCACCAGCGCGGCCTATTCCGTGTCCAAGGGGGCGGCGCGTATCCTGACCCGCGCGCTGATCGCAGATCTGGCGGACCGTTTTCCGGATATCGTGATCTCTGACTGGATGCCGGGGATGCTGGCCACGCAGATGGGAATCCCCGAGGGCACTGATCCGGATGTCTCTGCCGAGTGGGGCGTGGCGCAGGCTTTGTCGCGTGATCCGTCGCTCATGGGGGCCGTGTTCGAGATGGACCGCGAGATCCTGCCGCCGCGCAGTCTAAAGGGGCGGGTCAAGGATCTGCTGTTGATGCAGCGCCGCAAAGCCCGCCACATTGCGGATCTGTCACAGTAACACGGGTTTGGGGGCGGTCGCGCCGTCCAGCACCCAGTCGTAGACGGCGCGCACCTGTTCCGCCTTGCGCGCCCAGACAAAGTGGTCTTGCACCCGCTGGAACGCAGCTTCGGCCAAGGGATGCAACTGCGCGGGGTCCTGACTTAGCGCCAGAAGCTGCGCGCGGAATGCCTCGATAATCTCTGCGCGGGTGCCGATGGGGGTTTTGATGCCGGTTGTGGCGTCGACCAGCTCTCCGGGACCGGCGTAGTCGACGATCAAGGGCGGCACGCCCAGCGCCATCGCCTCCAGGACAACACCACCGCCAAATTCGCGGATCGAGGGGAAGGCAAAGACGTGGCTTTGGCACAGGATGTCCTGCACCGCATCATGCGCCTGCCAGCCGTGAAAGATGATCTGCTCCGTCACGCCCAACCGGTCGGCCAAGGCGCGCAAATCCGCCATCATGGGACCATCGCCGATGATATCTAGCACCATCGCCTTGGCGCGCAGCACGGGGGCTGCGGCCTCGATCAGCATGTCAGGCCCCTTGTAGGGCACCAGACGTCCGAGAAAGCTGGCGCGCAGCGGCCCCTTGGGCGGCCGGGCGCGTCGGTTGAACCGCGCAGGATCGATGCCGTTTTCGGGCAGATACAGGATCTTTCCCTGATGACGCTCGGGCATGTCAGAGGCGGTAAACCGGCTGCCCGCCAGAATGGCGCTGGCCTGATCCAGCGTGGCCTTGGCCCCCGGCAACAGTTTGTAGGCCCGGCGCAGCGGGGCAAGGAATTCCTTTTCGGCGCGGCGGATGTCGTCAAACCCCTCCGGCCAAGGGACACCGCCATTCAACGGGCCAAGGACAAAGGGCACGCCGACCTTGGCGCAGCGTCCCGCCAATGACGAGGCAGACGTCGGGGACAGCGGGGTGATCCGGTGCACGATGTCATAATCGCCACGCGTGATGGCGCAGCCGAACTGTTGCCAGACGAGCCGTTCAAAATACGGGTAGCTGAGCGCGTTGACCGCCTGCACGATGGTCCAGCCCTTGCCCTCGCCCATGCGCAGCTTTTCCGCCAGCTTCCACATCGGCTTGGCAAAGGTTTCAGAATCGATGGCGGTGAAATCTACACCCTCGGTCAGGCCTGCGCGGACAATGGCATCGCGGTTGCGGATCTGCGTGACCAGATGCACATCCGCCATGTCGCGCAGCGCATGGGCCAGCGACCAGCCGACCAACGGCACAGACACCCATTCGGGATTGGCCGCTTCGGCGATGGCAAGAATGCGGGGACGGCGGGTCATTGCAGGATCGGCTTCCAGTTCAGTGTGGCGCGTTGCAGGCGCGGTGCCTTCAGCCGGACGGCGCGCAGATGTTCCGCATAGCCCAGAAGCGCCCCGCACAACAGCCAGGTCAGCGGGGTGATCGTGGCATTTGGCACCATATCCGCAAGGTTCAGCGCCAGCAGAATGGCCAGCGGCCCCACCAGGGGCGAGACAGGCGCGCTTTCGATGGTTGCAGACAGGCGGACCTCGCGCGCGATCAGCACCAGCGGCAACAGGATCAAACCGAATTCGGCGGCAAATCCGACCCATCCGTAGACGCCGATGGTGATGATCCAGCGTCCGTCGGTCACGGTCAGGATAAAGCCCGTGACAGGGTCGAGAATGTGGTTGCGCCCCCAACTGCCCCAGCCAAACAGCGGCTTTAGATAGGCGCGATCCAGCAGGGTGTTTTCGTTGGTAAAGCGGAACTCCAGCGATGCCGCACGGTCCGGATCAATGGCTGCGGCCCGCGCCAGCAGCGCATCCTCGGGGATCAGGGCGGCGCCTTTCAGGATCGGGTAGGTCAGGGCAATCAAGCCGATAACGATGGCAACGCGCACCTGCCAGCGCACCGGCAGCAGCACCACAATCGGCGCGGCCACCACGAAAAAGATCATCGCCCCCAGCGATTTTGCCAGCACAAGAATGACGGACAGATACAGCGCCGCCAGCAAATAGCGCGTGCCGTGTTTCCCGGGGCTAAGCCGCCACAATCCCCAAGCGGCGGTCACCGCCATAAAGGTATAAAACGCAACCCACAGCCCGTGGTACAAAAAGACCACCGGGCGGTAGCCGCCAAAGCGGATGCTTTGCCCGAAGTAATGCTGATAGTACCCGTAAATCCACATGTTGAGCTGTGGCGACAAGCGGATTTCGATCAGCATCAGGACCGAATAGACCAACCCCGCGATCATCAATGCCTTGAGCAGGTCGCGCTGGGCACCGCCGGAGGCAAGGAACTGGCGCGCCATCAGGAAGGGCAGCAAAAGCAGGAATTGCTGGACCGTCAGCGCAATCATGTCCTTTAGCCCCAGTCCGGGCAGGCCGACCTCGCCCCAGAACACCGGATCGCCGTTGGTCAGCACGGTCAGGATGGGCGAGAACACAAAGACCAGCACCAGCGCCTTGCCCAGAATGGATTGCGGCAGCAGATCGGCGGTGAGCTCGCGCCGGTAGATCACCGTCAGAAAGGCCACCAGCGCGGGGATGTTGTGCTTTGTCAGCGGGGGGGCTGCGGGCAGGTCAAAAACCGCAGGCGGTTCGGGCAGAAAAAGATACCCGATCAGGATTGCCCAGATCAGCGCCTTACCCACGGGCAGACGGCCAAACAGCGCCATCACCACGAAGGGAAAGCAGGCAAGAGCGAGAAAGGCGATCGGGTTGGGCATCGGCGCGCTGGGCCTTTGGATCGGTTTGGGCCGTATTACCACCGGCGCAGGGCAAAGTCGCGTCACCTTTGCGTCGGTTTTGTGATTGCGGAAACGTTCCGGGTGGTTTTCGTGCAACTGTTGCTCTGGGTGCGGGCCGACTTCGGGGTCTTGGGTCTGTATCGGTCGAAAGGCTTTGCATGCTGTTTGGGGGTTTGGTTCAAAGCGGCATGACCCGTTTGCGCATCGCTTATCTCTGCGACATGGATCCGCTGGATACGAACCTGTATTCCGGCGGCAATGCACGTATGTTTGAGGCGCTGTCGGCGCATGCGGATGTAACGGCTTTGCCGCAGGACTGGGGGATGGCGGATCCGGTACGCCGGGCCATTCTGGCGATGCCCGACAGAGTGAACCTGCGGGCGCGGTGGCGGGCGCATTACGCGCTGCGAGCGATGACCGCACGGCGGGTTCAAAGCTTTCTGCAGGGCTATGACGTTTTGTTCGGGGCCTATGCGCTGCACAGTCTGGCGGGGGTGCGGGTGCCATCGGATATGGTCATGGCCTTTACCTCTGACGCGGTGCAGACGGTTTACCGCGAATCTGCTGTGGGCGCGGCGCATGGTGGCCGCTCGATGGGGCGCGTGCTGGACCGCTGGACCGAGCGGCGCGAGGCGGCGGTTCTGCGGCGTCTGGATCTGGCGCTGTGGCCGTCGGACTGGCTGCGCACTGCGGTTGACGAACGCTACGATCTGGCCGCTGGCGTGGGGCATGTGGTGGAATGGGGGGCGAACATTCCGCCGCTGCCGGATCCGGGGCCTCGGGTCTTGGAGGGCCCGGTGAACCTGCTGGTGATCGGGCGCAATTGGTTTGCCAAGGGCGGGCCTATAGCCTTTGAGGTGCTGAACATCCTGCGCGGGCATGGGATCGCGGCGCATCTGACGGTGATCGGCTGCACCCCGCCACAGGCACACCGGAACGCGCATGTCACGGTGCACCCGCAGCTTGATAAATCTGTGCCTGCGGACTTGGCGGTTTTTGATGCGGCACTATCGTCGGCGCATTTCCTCGTCCAGCCATCCTACGAAAGCTACGGTTTCGCCTTTTGCGAGGCCTCTGCCTACGGCCTGCCGTCTCTGTGTCTGCGCGTGGGCGGGGTGCCGGTGCGGGACGGCGAAAACGGTTATGCCTTGGCAGAAGGGTCGGGGCCGGATGCCTTTGCCCGCATCATCCGCGATCTGTGGGCCGACCCCGCGCGATATGCCGCGCTCAGCCGGTCAGCGCGCACCACTTATGAGACGCGGTTGAACTGGGGCGCTTGGGGCAGGCGCGTGATCGACAAACTGCACGATGCGGTGGATCGCAAACGTACATAGGCAGAGCCTCTTGCGTGGGGCGAGAATTGATGCACTATTGATCCATGTCTGGCAAAGCCGGGGCAGGGAGGGTCATCATGCAGCCAAAGGTGGACACGTCGCCACAGGTCTCGGACGAGGTGCGCCAGACCACCTGCTACATGTGCGCCTGCCGCTGCGGCATCAACGTCCACCTCAAAGGCGGCAAGGTCGCCTATATCGAGGGCAACCGCGACCATCCGGTAAACAAGGGCGTTCTTTGCGCCAAAGGGTCCGCCGGGATCATGCAGCACAATTCGCCCGCCCGCCTCCGCGCACCGTTGCGGCGGGTGGGCCCGCGCGGTTCGGGCGAATTCGAGGAGATATCCTGGGACGAAGCGCTCGACCTTGCGGTGTCCTGGATGAAGCCGCTGCGCGACACCGCACCGGAAAAGCTGGCCTTTTTCACGGGGCGGGATCAGTCGCAGTCCCTGACGGGCTGGTGGGCGCAGCAGTTCGGGACACCGAATTTCGCCGCACACGGCGGATTTTGTTCTGTGAATATGGCAGCTGCGGGCATCTACACGATGGGCGGGGCGTTCTGGGAATTCGGCGCGCCCGACTGGGATCATACCAAGCTGTTCATCCTGTTCGGTGTCGCCGAGGACCACGACAGCAATCCGATCAAGATGGGTTTGGGCAAGCTCAAGGCGCGCGGGGCCAAGGTGATCGGCGTCAATCCGGTGCGCTCGGGGTATAATGCCATTGCCGATGAATGGGTGGGCATCACGCCGGGGACAGATGGGCTTTTGATCCTATCTTTGGTCCACTGCCTGCTGCGGGCCGGGCGGATCGACGTGGAGTACCTGACACGTTACACCGACGCGCCTTTGCTGATTGATTGTGACCCGAAATCGGACAGTTACGGGTTGTTGCTGCGCGATACGCAGGGGCGGGCGCAGGTGGTGGATCGCGCCACCGGGCGGGCCGTGCCCGTCGACACAGCGGGGGTCGCGGCCGATCCCGGCGGGCAGGTCCGTCAGGCGGGGCTGACCCATGTGACCGTGCTGCACCGGCTGGCCGAAACCTATCTAAAGCCTGAATACGCGCCCGAGGCGGTCGCCAGCCGTTGCGGGGTGCCCGCCGAACAGATCCACGCCTTGGCCGGCCAGATCGCGCGCGCCGCCTTTGAGGATCCGGTGGTGATCGATCAACCATGGACTGACTGGCATGGCGTGCAGCATAACAAGATGGTCGGGCGCGGGGTGGCCTTTCATGCGATGCGCGGGATTTCCGCCCATGCCAACGGCTTTCAGACCGCGCGGGCGCTGCATATGCTGCAGATCCTTCTGGGCGCGGTTGAGACGCCGGGGGGCATGCGGTTCAAGCCGCCCTATCCCAAACCGGCAGACGCCCACCCCAAACCCCATGCGCAGGCGCGTGCAGGCCAGCCGCTGGACGGGCCGCCGCTGGGCTATCCCATGGGGCCCGAAGATCTGGCCGTGGACGATGCCGGAGCCCCCCTGCGCATCGACAAGGCATTCAGCTGGGAAAATCCGCTGTCGGTCCATGGGCTGATGCATATGGTGATCTCCAACGCCGTGGCGGGCGATCCCTACCGCATCGATACGCTGTTTTTGTACATGGCGAATATGGCGTGGAATTCGTCGATGAACACGCGCGGCGTGATGGAAATGCTGTCGCGCACTGATGAGACCGGCGCCTATGTGATCCCGCGCATCATCTACTCCGATGCCTATTCGTCTGAAATGGTGGCCTATGCGGATCTGATCCTGCCCGACACCACCTATCTGGAGCGGCATGACTGCATTTCCCTGCTGGACCGTCCGGTGTCCGAGCCTGATGCAGCGGCAGACGCCATCCGCTGGCCGGTTGTCGCGCCAGACCGCGATGTGCGGGGCTTTCAATCGGTGCTGCTGGATCTGGGGGCGCGGATGGGGCTGCCGGGGATGGTGCAGCCGGACGGCACCGCCACCTATGCCGATTACGCCGACTATATCATGCGCCACGAACGCCGCCCCGGTGTCGGGCCGCTGGCCGGTTGGCGCATGGGGGACGGCGGCGTGCAACACGGGCGCGGTGCGCCCAATGCCGCGCAGATCGACAGCTACGTGGCCAATGGCGGCTTTTGCGAAATGCACCTCCCCGAAGAGGCGCGCTATTTCAAGCCGTGGAACGCCGCCTATCAGGCGTGGGCGGTCCAGACCGGCCTGCAGGATGCACCGTCCCCCTATCGGTTTACCCTGTATTCCGAGCCGCTGCGCCGCTTCCAGCGCGCCGCCGAAGGGCATGGAGATCTGCAGCCGCCCGACCATCTGCGCGCGCCCTTGGCGGCGGCGATGACCCCCTTGCCAGAATGGACAGCACCCCCCGCGCCACAGGGCTATCCGCTGCACGCTTTGACCCAACGCCCGATGGCGATGTACCACAGTTGGGGCAGTCAGAACGCATGGCTGCGCCAGATCCATGGCCACAACCCGATGTATCTTCCCACGGCGGTGATGCGTGAACATGGCTTGCGGGATGGCGATTGGGCGCGTGTGACATCGCCGCATGGTCAGGTGACCGTGCCGGTGGCGGAAATGGCGGCGCTGAACCCCAATACCATCTGGACATGGAACGCGATCGGCAAACGCGCCGGCGCCTGGGCGTTGTCCGAGGATGCGCCTGAGGCCAAAAAAGGGTTCCTGCTGAACCATCTGATCCACGAGCTTTTGCCGCCAAAAGGGGACGGGCTGCGCTGGTCCAATTCGGACCCGGTGACGGGGCAGGCGGCTTGGTTTGATCTGCGGGTGCGGATCGAGAAATCCGCGCCGCCCACCAATCCGATCCCGCCACAGTCGAGCCCGGTGCCCGCGCCCCCCACCGATGTGCGCTGGCAGGTAAAGGATTGATGCCATGACCACCCTGCCCAAGATGACAGACCGCAAGCTTGGTCTTGTGATCGATCTCGACACCTGCGTCGGCTGTCATGCCTGTGTGGTGTCCTGCAAAGGCTGGAACACACAGAACTACGGTGCGCCCCTGTCGGACCAGCAGCCCTATGGGGCCGAGCCCAGCGGCACGTTCCTCAACCGTGTGCACAGCTACGAGGTCACGCCCGACGCCGGTGCCGCGCAGATGGTGCATTTCCCCAAAAGCTGTCTGCATTGCGATGATGCGCCCTGCGTCACCGTCTGCCCGACGGGGGCAAGCTACAAGCGGGTCGAGGATGGCATCGTTCTGGTCAACGAAAGCGATTGCATCGGATGCGGGCTGTGTGCGTGGGCCTGCCCCTATGGCGCGCGGGAGCTGGATGCCGCCGAAGGGGTGATGAAGAAATGCACCCTTTGCGTCGACCGCATCTACAACGAAAACCTGCCCGAAGAGGATCGCCTGCCCGCCTGTGTGCGCACCTGCCCTGCGGGCGCGCGCCATTTCGGAGATCTGTCAGACCCGAACTCCGCCATCTCGACACTGGTGGAAGAGCGCGGCGGTTTTGATCTGATGCCAGAGCAGGGCACCCGACCGGTCAACAAATACCTGCCCCCCCGCCCGCGCGACGACTGGTCCGAAGAGGTCGACATTCTGGCGCCCTTCCTTGCGCCTGTGGCCGAGGACGCGCGCGGATTTCTCGGCTGGCTTGACCGGACATTAACCAAAATTTGACAACCGACGGGTGAGACATGCGGGGCGCGGTTTCCGCCAGCCGCGCCCCGACCCGCAAAAGGCACGCCTATGCATCCAGCCCCTTCCTTGATCGCCTTCACGGTGTTGTCCGGCCTCGGCTTTGGCCTGATGGCGTGGCTTGGGCTGGATGCGACGCCGCCCACGGGGTGGGTGGCCTTTGCCTTTTACGCGATTGCCTTTGGCTGCGCTTTGGCGGGGCTTGCGTCGTCGACCCGCCATCTGGGCCGACCGGAACGCGCGCTCAAGGCGTTTACGCAATGGCGCAGCAGTTGGCTGTCGCGCGAGGCCTGGCTGGCCTGCGCGGCCTTGGTGGTCAACGGGTTGCAGGCCGCCGGTCTGGTGTTTCTGGGGCAGGGGCATCCGGTGTTGGGGGCGCTGGGCGCGGGGCTTGCGCTGGCGACCGTGGGGGCGACCGCGATGATCTACACCCAGCTGAAGACCGTGCCACGCTGGCATCACTGGTCCACGCCCTTGGTCTTTCTGGCCTATGCGGTCACCGGCGGGGCGCTGCTGTCGGGGCGTGTGCAGATCGCCATGGTGCTGTTGCTGGCGTCGGGTGTGGTGCAGGTCGTCTGGTGGCTGGCCGCAGATTCACGGGTGCAGCGAAGCCCGTCGACCGCATCCACCGCCACCGGTCTGGCGCAGCCGCGCGTCTTTGCCCCGCCGCACACGGGTGAAAACTACCTGACGCGCGAGATGATGTTCGTTGTCGCCCGCCGCCATGCGGACAAGCTGCGTGTGATCGCGGTGGTGTTGGCGGCTGTGGTGCCTGCGCTCGCCTTGCTCGCCCCCTATCCGCATGTCTTTGGCCTGCTGGCGGTGCTGAGCCATCTGGCCGGTGTTTGCACGTCACGCTGGTTGTTCTTTGCCGAGGCCGAACATGTGGTCGGTTTGTATTATGGCGCGCGGACGGCCCAAGCATAAAGGAGGCGCAATGCCATTTCTGCCGGGATTTGATGAAGCATGGCAAGACGCGGCAGAGTTCGTGTCGACCCTGCGGCAGGAGATCTGGACCGCCCGCCGGTTCGACCGGATCGCGCAGCGTTACGCCCCTGACGCCCGGCTGATCACGCCCATGGGAATCTCCGAAGGTCCTGCAGCGATTGCCGCCACGGCGCAAGCCGAACTGGCCGCCATGCCCGATGTCGCCTACCTGCCAGAGGACATGCTTTGGGGGCAAAGCGGCTATACCTCCTTTGCGGCGGCAGAGCGGCAGTATGTGCAGGGCCATCACGACGGCTGTGGCCTGTTTGGTGCGCCCACGGGCCAGCAGATCGGCTACCGCACCCTGTCAGAGCGGTGGTGTCGCGGCAATCAGGTGGTCGATCACTGGCAGATTGCGGACCATGCTGCGGTGTACAGGGCGCAAGGACTCTCGCCCGAGCAGGCCGCCCGCCGTGGGATCGTGGCCGAGGGCGGGGTTGGTCACGCGCGTGCCCCTCTGGGCGTTGATGCGGATATCTCTGCGCGCCACGGCAGTCAGGGGGATGACAGCCCGCCCGCTTCGACCCTGCGCGAGATCCTGCAAGGCGTCATGGCAGGGGATCTTGCACAGATCGTGCGCCACTATGATCGCGCCGCCGAACTGAACTATCCCGGTGGTGAAACGCTGGCCGGTCTGGAACAGGCGCAGGCGGTCTGGGCGGGATTGCGGGCGTCCTTTCCCGATGCGGTGTTCACGCTCGACCATGTGATCGGGATGGAAGAGCCCTTGGACAGCCCACAGGCCAGCGCGCGTTGGAGCTTGCGCGGGCGTCACGACGGGTTCGGCACCTTTGGTCCCCCCAGCGGGGCGGAGGTGTTGGTCATGGGCATGACGCAGGTCAGCTTTGGCCCTGAGGGGGTCTTGCGGGATTGGACCCTGTTTGACCCCGTGGCGGTTTGGCGGCAGATCCTGTTGTCGACCGGGGCGCTATAGGCATGACAGGCGGGGCGCATTCACCCCGCCAGAGACGGTTCAGCCTTTGAAACGGTCCTTCAACCGTGCGCCGCTGATGGCCACGCGGTCGCTCGCATCCTCGAACGCGGGTGAGACGCGGCGGTCCCAGAATCGGTTCCAACGCACGCGCACCGCCCAGAACACTGCCGCCAGAATGACCAGCGTGATGATTGTGATCCACGGGATGATGGTCTGGTCAGGCCCGTCGACTTCGCGCAGACTGACGGCATTCGGGAAAATACTGAGGAATTCATTGCGCCATCCATAGTGGCGGATGGCCACCCAGCGCGGGTTGTCCGCTGTGGATTTCAGATCGGCGGCTTCGGCCTGCAGGTTCGAGGTGTCGAACTTGAAGTAGGGCGGCCAGCCCCAGCCGGTGTCCTCATTGCGGTAGACCATGATGTCCCCGCTGTCGCGCCGCGTCTGGATAAAGAACACATCGCGGTTCGGCACGGTCCCGTCGGCACCCACATCGGCCTGCGCCCAGAACCAGCTGTTCTCGCCGGGATCGACGCGCTTTTCATAGGTGTCGGTGATGCGCGCAATATCGTGTTGCGGCAGCGTGTAATGCAGAACAGCCGCCACCAGCAGCCAGAACAGCGCGACAAAGACCCATTTCACATATCTCATGGCAGCGGCGAAGCCTTTCAGTGGAAGTTCGTCAGGTAGATGATGGTCGTCACTAGACACAAGGGCAAGACATAGACCAGCACAATCAGGTTTCTACGGCGAATCCGGTCCCATCGCGCGTGTTCCTCGGCGAGGTAGACCTGCAGCTTGCGGTGGCTGTGGTCTTCTTTCCATGCTTTCTGGATCAAGCGACGGCGACGGATGCGAAAGTGGAACCACAGCACCAGAAAGGTCAGTGTGCTCAGCGCAAAGGCCAGAACCGAAAATCGCAAAAAGCCCAGCATGATCGCGCGTCTCCCTCGCCTCGTGCCTGCGGGGATCGCGGCGTGAAATCAATCACTATCGTTGCGTCGTCATGGAATAGGGCTGCGGTTGTGGCCTGTGCTCACCACTCGGCGGTGGTCCATCGGCGGGGCGCGGTGCTGACCACCAACAAAACGATCGGGCCCCAGATCAGCGCCGCCTGTGCGCCGAGCTTCAGGAAATGCCGCCAGCCCCCTGTCCCCGCCAAAGCGGTGATCGATGACAGTTGTGCGGCGTAAAGCGTGGCGAACAGCACAGCGCTCAGCCCCCAGATCAGCAGGGCGGATATGGCGGCCAAGGCAGCGAGCCCCGGGATGCTTTCGGGGACACACCGTTCGACACCGCGCACCACCGCGATGGTCAGCGCCACAAGGGCAAGGGCGGGGATCAAAAGGCCTGCGATCATGTCGGATAATGTGGCGGCCCCTTCGCGCAATACAAGTGAGCGCGCGCAACTTGCCCCAAAAGCGCCGTGGCGTAGGGCGGGGATCGTCCCCGCCCATGATACATCAGCCTATGACATTGCCCTCGGGGCCATAGGGGTAGCCTGTGATGTTCTCGTTCCCGTCCTCGGTGATGATCAGGATGTCATGTTCGCGGTAGCCGCCTGCGCCCGGCTGGCCCTCTGCGATGGTCAGCATCGGCTCCATCGAGATCACCATCCCCGCTTCCAGAACGGTGTCGATATCCTCGCGCAGCTCCAGCCCCGCTTCGCGCCCGTAGTAATGCGACAGCACACCAAAGGAATGGCCATAGCCAAAGGTGCGATATTGCAGCAGGTCGCGTTCAGCGAAGTAGGTGTTGATCTGTTCGGTCACCTCTGCGCAGGTCGTGCCGGCCTTGAGCAGGGAAATCCCCAGCTCGTGCGCGCCGACGTTCGCTTGCCAGATGGCCATGCTGGCGTCGTCGACCTCACCCACGAACAGCGTCCGCTCCAGCGCCGTGTAATACCCCGAGATCATGGGAAAACAGTTCAGCGACAGGATGTCCCCGCGCTGCAGCCTGCGGCCGGTGACGGGGTTGTGCGCGCCATCGGTGTTGATGCCCGACTGGAACCAGACCCATGTGTCGCGGTATTCCGCATCGGGAAACCGGCTGGCGATTTCCAGCTCCATCGCGTCACGCCCCGCCATGGCCACGTCGATTTCGCGGATGCCTTCGCGGATGGTGTCACGGATGGCGTAGCCGCCCACATCGGCCACCGCCGCACCGGCGCGGATCAGGTCCAGTTCTGCGGCGCTTTTGTGCATCCGCTGCCGCATTGTATCCGTGGCAATGTCGCGCGTGGCGGCGGGCGACAGAAAGCTCTCCAGCAGGGCGTTTTGCGACAGCGACAGGTGGTCGCCTTCGATGCCGATGGTCTTGCCGGTGCCGGTGACGGACAGGATCGCCCGCCAGTAGTTGTTCCGCGCCCAGTCGGTGTAGGTGATGTTGTCCCCATGGCAGCGCCGCCACGGTTGAGCCGCATCAATGCCCGCGCTGATGGTCACGCTGTCCTGCGCCGTCACGACCAGCGCATAGGGGCGGCCAAAGGCACAGTACAAAAAGCCCGAGTA
The DNA here is from genome assembly GCF_048553715.1 of Sagittula sp. SSi028. NCBI lineage: Bacteria > Pseudomonadati > Pseudomonadota > Alphaproteobacteria > Rhodobacterales > Roseobacteraceae > Sagittula > Sagittula sp. SSi028. Next base: position 144,812 of record NZ_JBLZNC010000008.1, read on the forward strand.
ATAGGCGACATTGTGCATCGATGTCAGCACACAGGCGTCGATCCCTTGCTGTGCCATAATGCGGCGCAGCCCTGCCAGCCGTGCGTCATATTCGGCGGCAGTAAACGGCAACACGCGGTCGCCCTGGTGAAAGCGGTAAAAGGCGGGACGGTCTGTCATGAAACGCTCCTATAGGCGGCGGGGCCCTTCCCTGCCGCACTGGCAAACGAAGGTCCCGGCGTACAGGACGTTGAGAGACATTCCTCGGCGACGCCATCGCCGATACGCGCTCAGAATGCGGAAGGGCGCGCCCATTGGCAAGCGTTTAGTCCAGCCCGGGCCAGCCACCGCGCGCCAATGCCTGTCGGATACGCAACGCCGCATCTGGCCGTTTTTCGTTGATGGCGTGACCGCGTAGGAACCACCACAGATATGCCGCGAAGTCGGGGGTCATCGTGGCGGCTTGTCTTAACGCCTCAGCCGCGCCCAGATCGTGTACGCAGGCCGCGATATGGTGAAAATCGCTGCGGGCGAACAGGGCGGCGGGTTTGCCCAGCAGAAAGCCCTTGAACGCCACGCTGGAATTTTGCGTGGCAACGTAATCGCAGCCCGCCAACAGGGCGTCCGACCCGCCCAGACTGACCGTTGCATGGCTGTGGCGCTGTGTCAGCCGCTCCAACGCGGAAAGCTCTGCCTCGCTGTAGGTTTCACGCGGGTGCAGCGTGATGCGCAGGGGGCGAGGATCGTTGTTCAGAACGGTCTCGACCATCTCCAGCGGTGACATGGACTGGAACCCGCGCTGCTGGTTCAGCTTCCCCTGCAGCGGCATAAGAACGTAGCCGCCTTGATGGGGCGTTACATCTGCGAAGGTGCGCCGTTTCAGGCGGGCATAGAAGTGATCCGCCTTGTCTTTCTTGACCGTGCCGGGGTCAAACGCCGCCTGCGCCACCGGCCAGTTCCATCGCTCGGCGGAGCGCTCGATATGCCAGAAAGGTTTCAGGTAACCGCGCCGGAACACCAGCCCGCCTGCGGCGGGTGGGGCGATCATCCGCACCAGGGCAAAGCCCGGACGTTCGGCGGCCAAGGCCAGCTCTTCTGGTGAATCGTCGCGTATCACGACGCGCCAACCGGCGTCGCGCAGCACGTCGCAGGTGATGCTCAGAAAACGGGCCTTTCCCTCGACCAGCCGACGCTGCAGATCGGGGTAGAGGTACAGCCATGCGACGTGGTCACTCAATGCGCGCGGTGCCCTTTTGCAGCCACAGCTTGTACAGCAATTGCACCTTGTCCAACCGCGCCTTCTTCAGTTTTGCAAGAAAGACGCGATAGGCCAACATCGGATCGCGGTGATCCTCCCAGTTGAACCCGTCTCGGTCATTGCCGAGGATCTCCCAGTCGACATCGCGCGGGGGGGCCTTGCTGCGGCGCACTGCGGCTTCCATCAGGCAGATGCCTTCACCACGTTTCAAAGCGTAGCGCGCCAGCTCGTCGGCCTGTGCAGCCAACAGCCACGGCGCGCCGTCGCCGGAATGGGCCGCACGAAAGGCGGTGGCCATATCGAATGTGGGCGCCTCGACCTGAAACAGGTCGAAGCGCTCATGTGTCATACGCTGAGGCACACGTATTTCATCTCCAGATAGTCCTCGATGCCGTGGTGGCTGCCTTCGCGGCCCAGACCGGACTGTTTGACCCCGCCAAAGGGCGCCAGTTCCGTGGAAATGATGCCCGTGTTCACGCCGACAATACCGTATTCCAGCGCTTCGGCCACCTGATACACGCGGCTGAGATCCTTGGCGTAGAAATAGGACGCCAGACCAAAGATCGTGTCGTTGGCCATCTCGATCACATCCTCGACGGTGTCGAACTTGAACAGCGGCGCCAGCGGGCCAAAGGTTTCGTCCTGCGACACCTGCATGTCCTGCGTGACACCGGTGACGATGGTCGGTGGCAGGAAATACCCCTGACCTTCCATGGGCTTGCCATCGCCAAGGATGATCGTCGCCCCTTTGGAGGTCGCGTCCTCAAGGTGCTCCTGCACCTTCTTGATGGCGTCAGAGGTGATAAGCGGGCCAAGGTCGGTGCCCTCTTTCAAGCCGTCGCCCACGGTCATCTTGGACACCGCGTCCTTCAGCTTGGCCGCGAAGGCGTCGTAGATGCCCGCCTGCACGTAAATGCGGTTGGCACAGACGCAGGTCTGGCCGTTGTTGCGGAATTTGCACTGGATCGCGCCCTGCACTGCCTCGTCCAGATCGGCGTCGTCAAAGACGATGAAGGGCGCGTTGCCGCCCAGCTCCATGGAACATTTCATCACCTGATCGGCGGCCTGCGACAGCAGGATGCGCCCCACAGCGGTCGATCCGGTGAAGGTCAGCTTGCGCACCTTGGCGTTCTCGCAGAACTCCTTGCCCACGTCCGACGCCGAGGTCGATGGCAGAATGTTGAACACGCCCGCCGGAATGCCCGCGCGGTCCGCCAGAACGGCCAAGGCTGTGGCCGACAGCGGGGTCTCCGTCGCCGGCCGCCCGACAAAGGAACAGCCCGCCGCCAACGCGGGGCCCGCCTTGCGCGTGATCATCGCGGTGGGGAAATTCCACGGTGTGATTGACGCGGCCACGCCGATGGGCTGTTTCATCACGGTGATGCGCTTGTCACGCTGGTGGCCGGGGATGATCTCGCCGTAGATGCGCTTGGCCTCTTCGCCGTAGAATTCGATGAAGCTGGCGCCATAGGCGATTTCACCACGGGATTCCGCCAGCGGTTTGCCCTGTTCGGCGGTCATGATGATGGCAAGGTCTTCCTGATTTTCCATGATCAGGTCGAACCATTTGCGCAGCACCTGCGCGCGTTCCTTGCCGGTCCAGCGGGCCCACTCCTTTTGCGCGCTATAGGCCGCGTCAATGGCGCGGGCGACATCGCTGCGGTCCAGATCGGTCACCTCGGCGATGACATCGCCGCGCGCAGGGTTGGTCACCTCGAAGGTTTTGCCCGTCTCGATAAAGGCGCCGTTCACATAGGCGCGCGTTTCGATCAGTCCGGGATCCTTCAGCAAAGATTTAAGGTCGGTCGCTTGGTCGAGCATGGTTTCCTCTCCGCTGTGTTGCGCTTAGCCTGACCATCTAGCGCAAGGGATGTACAGACCAAATGACCCAGCAAGATCTGACCGAGGCCTATGAAAACGGTCGATATATCAAGGATGCCGAGACATATCCGCCCCGCTGGGACGCGTCTGCGGCAGCCTATCGGGAGGCGCTTGGCGCGCGTGGTCTGGCCCAGCTTGATCTTGCCTATGGTCCCTCGGCGCGCGCGCGTCTCGATCTGTTTTTTCCCGATGGGGCGGCCAAAGGGTTGGTTGTCTTTGTGCACGGCGGCTATTGGCTGGCGTTCGACAAATCCTCATGGTCCGATCTGGCCGAGGGGGCGCGCGCCGCAGGCTGGGCCGTGGCCATGCCGTCCTACGATCTGTGTCCCGATGTCACGATTGCGCAGATCACGCAGCAGGTCGCACAAGCGGTAGAGGCGGCGGCAGGCCGTGTCGGTGGGCCCATCCGTCTGACAGGCCATTCGGCGGGCGGGCATCTGGTGGCGCGGCTGGCCATGCCGAGGGTTCTGTCTGCGCCGGTTGCGCGGCGGGTCGCGGCTGTGGTGCCGATCTCTCCGCTTGGGGATCTGCGGCCGCTGATGCAGACCGCAATGAATGCCACGCTTGGGCTGGATCAGGCGCAGGCGGTTGCCGAAAGTCCGGCTCTTGCGCCGCCGCCTGTGATGGATGTCACCGTCTGGGTCGGGGCCAATGAACGCCCGGCTTTTCTTGATCAGGCGCGCTGGCTGTCTCAGGCGTGGTCCTGCCCCATGGTGGTTGCGCCGGGGCGGCATCATTTCGACGTCATCGCACCCCTGGGAGAGCCGGGCAGCGATCTGGTGCGGACCCTTCTGAACGCACAGGGCTGACTTTACGTAAAACTGTCATCAACCTCTCTTAACACGGCGGCACAAAACAACCGACCAGACGACAGAGGGTTTCCAAGATGTTTCGCAGCTTGTGTTTGACCAGCGCATTGGCGCTGAGTGCCGGCACGGCCATGGCCGAGAGCCACGCCACCATGCATTTCAACCGCATCGCGGCCTTTCCCACCTGGACCAACATGGCCGAGGGCGAAGACACCGCACGCGAAACCTCGGCCGAGATCATCGCCGCCACAGCGGATGGCATGACATTGGTCTACACCGACAGCCCGCTGGGCGTTCTGGGCCGCATCGACATCACCGACCCCGCGCAGCCCAAGCCGCTGGGCAATATCGCGCTGGATGGCGAGCCGACCGCCGTGGGCGTTGTGGGCAGCGTGGCGTTTGCGGGGGTGAACACCTCGAAGTCCTACGAGGAACCCGGCGGCCATCTGGCCGTGATTGACCTTGCTTCTGGCGAAGAGATCAACCGCTGTGATCTGGGCGGCCAGCCCGACAGCGTGGCGGTGTCCAAGGACGGCAGCCGCATCGCCGTGGCCATCGAAAACGAACGCGACGAGGACGCAGGCGATGGTCGCACTGGCCAAATGCCTGCCGGGTTCCTTGTGATCGGCGCGCTCAATGATGGCGGCCTGACCTGTGACAGCCTGCAGACCGTCGCCCTGACGGATCTGGCAGAGGTGTCGCCCGAAGACCCCGAACCGGAATTCGTCGACATCAATGGGCTGGGTGAAACCGTCGTCACCCTGCAGGAAAACAACCATATCGCCGTTGTCGCGGCGGATGGCACGCTGTTGAGCCATTTCCCCGCCGGCGGCGTGGATCTGACGCAGATCGACACGCTGGACGAACGCGGATCGCTGAATTTCGACAAGGAACAGCCCAACCGTCTGCGTGAACCCGATGCGGTTAAATGGATCGACGACAACCACTTTGCCACAGCGAACGAAGGCGACATGGACGGTGGCTCGCGGTCTTGGACGATCTTTCACAAGGATGGCACGGTGGTGTTCGAGGCGGGCAACAGTTTTGAGCACGCCCTGATCCAGATCGGCCATTACCCCGACAAACGCTCGGACGCCAAAGGGGTGGAACCGGAATCGGTGGAGACCGGAACCTTTGGTGGCACGCCTTTCGTCTTTATCGGGTCAGAGCGCGGCTCTGCCGTGGGTGTCTATGACGCGACCGATCCGACAGCGCCGCGCCTGCACCAGCTTTTGCCGTCGGGCATCGGGCCGGAGGGCTATGTTGCCATCCCGGATCGCAACCTGCTGGTCTCCGCGAACGAGGTCGACCTGATCGAGGACGGCGGCGTGCGCAGCCATGTCATGATCTTTGAATATCAGGACGCGCCCGCCGCCTATCCGCAGCTGACCTCCGCAGGGGCGGACCGTCTGATTGGCTGGGGTGCGATTTCGGGCATGGTGGCGGATGCGGATGGCATCGTCTGGGCGGTGAACGACAGCTTCTACGGCTACCAGCCGACGATCTTCAAGATCGACAGCACGCAGACGCCCGCGCGGATTATCGATGCGATCGAGATCACCCGCACCAATGGCGACCGTGCGCAAAAGCTCGACCTTGAAGGCATCACGCTGGATGGCGAGGGTGGCTTCTGGGTCGCGTCCGAGGGCCGCACCGACCGTGTGATCCCGCATGCGATCTATCACGTCACCGCAGAGGGCGAGATTGACGCCGAAATCGGCTTGCCGTCCGAGCTGATGGCCGTGGAAAAGCGGTTCGGATTTGAAGGGATCACCAAAGTCGGTGACACCCTGTGGATGGCCGTGCAGCGCGAATGGGGCGATGACCCGAAGGACCATGTTAAACTGGTGTCCTACAACACCGACAGTGGCGAATGGGGGGCTGTGCATTATCCCAAGGCCGCGCCGGACAGCGGCTGGGTCGGCCTGTCCGAGATCACCGCGCATGGGGATTTCTTCTATGTGATCGAGCGGGATAACCAGATCGGCGGCAACGCTGTGACGAAAAAGATCTACCGCATCCCCGCCGCAGATATGCAACCGGCGGCGCTTGGGGGCACCCTGCCCGTGGTGACCAAGGAAGAGGTCGCCGATCTGCTGCCGATGTTGCAGGCGCAGGGCGGCTATGTGGTCGATAAGGTCGAAGGGCTGGCCATCATGGCGGACGGCACGATCTGGGCCTCGACCGACAACGATGGCGTCGATGACAGCTCTGGCGAGACGTTCTTCTGGGCGGTGGGATCCGCTGACTAAGACCGGCAAACTGTCGTGAATGTGAACGCCCCGCAAGGATCTGCGGGGCGTTTTGCCTATGAGGCAGGGGAACCACCCCCGCGATGTCGCGTTGATCCGGCAGATGTGGCCGCAGGGTCGCGTCGATCCCGAGACACGTTGACACCCGCCCTTAACGCTTTGCTGTCACCCTATGGGGTGAGACGCAACGGGCCGACCCAAGCCGGAGGATCCTGCCGTGAACCTTGTACTTTGTATCATCGCCGGTGCCCTGGCCGTCGGGGCCGGTGCCTTGGGCGCGCTGCTGTTGGATCCGGCCGTGGTCGGTGGGGCGGCCTTGTTGATTTTGCTGCGTATCTGCTGGCTGGACGACAATATTGCCAACGATTTGATGCAACGGGATGATCTACCGGTCAGCTACGTCAATGCGCAGAAGCGGCGGCTTATGTTCCAGCGCGCGGTCTTCGGGCGCATGCTGGGTGATCTGAACCTGTGCCCGCTGTCTGTGGCCACCGGAATGCGGGCGGAAATGCAGTTGTGGACCGCAACATTGGTGGCGGGGGCTGCGGCGACGCTGGCGCAAACCGCGCCCTTGGGGCTGTGGCTGTCATCAACTTTGGCGCTGGCGGGCTTTGCTGTGGCGTTTCGGACGGCGGACCGGCTGACGGCCACGCTGTGGCTGGTGGAACGCGGCCAGACCCTACAACGAGAGGACCTGCTGCGCCGCCCTCAATGGCCTACGGGTCAATAATTTGCCAAGGCTTTGACGCAAAAGGGGGCCGCGTGGCCCCCTTCGATTTCGGTCTGACGGGATGGATCAGTTCACCTTGTCGGCGTCGACCACATCCTTGGCAATTGCGGTATGCGGCTTGGCGATCTCGATCCGGCGCGGCTTCAGCGCTTCGGGGATCTCGCGTTCCAGCGCGATATGCAGCATGCCGTTCTCATGCGTCGCACCGGTCACGCGCACATGGTCCGCCAGATGAAAGCGGCGCTCGAAGGCGCGGGTGGCAATCCCACGGTGCAGGTAGGTGCGCGGCTCCCCCTCGTCCGCCTTGCGGGCGGAGACGACCAGAGCGCCTTCCTTGACCTCGACCGACAGGTCCTCGTCTGCGAAACCTGCGACGGCAATCGAGATGCGATAGGCATCATCTGCGGTCTTTTCGATGTTGTAGGGGGGATAGCCCGCCTGCGGTGTGTCATGGGTCAGGACACGGTCCATCATCTCTGCCAATTGGTCAAAACCGACCGAGGCACGATAAAGCGGGGCAAAGTCGAATTGTCTCATGGAATCCTCCAGTTGAGCGATACCGATATGATGCGGATCTTCCACCACGGGACAGATCCGGCGATAGGTGCCAAGACCCTGCGATAGGCGCCTTGGTGCGATATAGGTGGGGAGCGGAAAAGCGGGTTTCAAGCCCCTCAGGGCCGGATGAACTTGGCCCCTGTGTCGCGGCGATTGCCAGCGGGCATGCGGTCCAATCCGGCGCCGGGATCGCCCGCCGCCCTGAGCGCGGCGCGCAGCTCTGCCAAGGGTGCGTCAAGATTGACCGCCAGCGACACCTTGCGCCCGCCTGCCTCGGCCTTGGCCGATACGACGGACACGATCCGTGCGGAGCCATCCTCGCCAAAGGTGAACACCGGCGATCCCGAGGCCCCGAAATCAACCTCGCAGGACAAGACCAGCAGCCCCTGCTGGTGCGAGATCACGGTGCAGTAATCCTGCAACGATGGTGCCTCGGACCGGTCATGGGCGTAGCTGACAACGCCGACTTCCGCGCCGCGCGCGGGCAACGGGCCGGTGGCAAAGGGGACGACCGTCGTGTTGCGCACAGGGTGTTGCAATTCCAGCAAGGCCAGATCGTGTCGCACCCGTTCCGTGCTGGAGGGATCGTTGTAGTCGTAATCTGGATGGGCCACCGCGCGTTTGGTGCGCCGGTAGGCTGCGGCGCGTCCGTTGCGCCAGCCGGCCAGAAACTGGATGTCGCGCACATCCACGGGCGCCCCGCTTTGGGCATCATACAGGCAATGCGCCGCTGTCAGCACCAGACGTTCCGTGATCAAGGCACCGGTGCAAAAGGCCGCGCCGCCGATTTCCAGACGACCAACCGCCTCCCACTGGCGGGCGCCCTCGGTGCTTTCCATGGAAAACAGCCCCTGCGCCAAGGCAGGGTTTGCAGACAGCAGCAGACAGATAAACGCGAAAATCCGCACCATGGCCCCCGAGGTTTGTGAACCGTCTATTGGGACATTCTGGCACAAATGCGGCAAAGCGTCAGCGCAATGTCCGCGTTATTCCGGCGGCAGGGCACTGGGGCGCGGGCCACCTGTCGCCCAATCCAAAAGCTCGACCGTATGGACAATCGGCACATCTGTGGCGCTGCCGATCTGCATCATGCAGCCGATGTTTCCGGCCGAGATAATGTCGGGGGTCTTGGCTTCCAAAGTCTTGACCTTGCGGGCCTTGAGCTGCGCCGAAATTTCTGGCTGAAGCAGGTTGTAGGTGCCCGCCGAGCCGCAGCACAGATGGCTGTCGGCAGGTTCGACAACCTCGAAACCGGCGCGGCGCAGCAGGGCCTTTGGCGCGTCCTTGATCTTTTGCCCGTGCTGCAGCGAACAGGCCGCGTGATAGGCCACGCGCAGGCCCTTGGGCGCGCCCTCGGGCAGATCCAGCCGTGCCAGCAATTCGGTGATGTCGCAGGCCAGATCGGCCACCCGCGCGGCATCCTGAGCCAGCGGATCATTGCGGAACATATGGCCGTAATCCTTGACCGTTGTGCCGCAGCCCGAGGTGTTGATGACAATGGCGTCCAGCCCCTTGCCGTCAGCCTCCGCCACCCACGCCTTGATATTGGCACCGGCAAAGCCGTGGCTGCTGTCGGTCTTGCCCATGTGATGGGTCAGCGCACCGCAGCAGCCCGCACCCTTGGCCACCACCACCTCGACCCCGAGCCGTGTGAGCAGGCGGATGGTGGCGTCATTGATGTCGGTGTTCAGCGCCTTTTGCGCGCAGCCTGTCATCAAAGCGACGCGCATCTTTGGCGCAGACGTCTCGAAGGTCTGCGGATCGTCGTTGCGCGAAACGGGCGGGATGTGTTTCGGGGCCATGTCCAGCATCGCGCGCAGGCGCGGATCGGGCATGAACCGGCGCAAGGGGCGCGCGAGTTTCGCCCCCACCAGCGCCGCGCGGAACCGTGTCGGATAGGGCAGGATCTGCGCCAGCAGCCAGCGCAGCGCGCGGTCATGCCACGGGCGGTCATAGTGTTGTTCGATGTATTCGCGGGCGTGGTCCACAAGATGCATATAATGCACGCCAGAGGGGCAAGTGGTCATACAGGCAAGACACGACAGGCAGCGGTCGACGTGTTTCACCGTCTGCGCGTCCGGTGTCCGCTCGTTTTCGAGCATGTCCTTGATCTGGTAAATGCGGCCGCGCGGGCTGTCGAGCTCATCGCCCAGCACCTGATAGGTGGGGCAGGTGGCGGTGCAGAACCCGCAATGCACACAGGCGCGCAGGATCTCGTTGGCGCGGGCGGTGCCGGGATCGGCCAGCTGTCGGTCTGTAAACGTGGTCTGCATCTCGGGGTGTCCTGTTCAGGTCATCAGCCGGGCGGTGGCCAGCCCGAACCATGGCAAAGTGGTGGAAAGGATGGCCGACACGGTGATCCATCGGCGCAGGCGTGGCGCGTCGAGGCGTCGCAGAAAGGCATGGCCCACCATGGCGCAGGCCGCGACCCAGCCCAGCCACATCAGCGTCAGGGATGCGATGGGGGCGCGGGTTTCCAGCCACAGCGCGACCGCCATCGGGGCCACGACCAGCGCGGCCATCGACACCAACACCACCACAGTCGAGGGCAGCTTGAGGAAGGCCGCGCACAGAACCGGCCCCACCACAAAGCTGATCACAAAGGCCGCAAGCACGACGCCGGTCATCCTGCCATCAATCCGGGGTTCAGAATGCCGCGCGGATCGAACTTTGCCCGCAAACCTGCGGAGAGCGCAGCAACGGGGGCGGCTTCGGGTTGGAGCACGGGCAGGCTGGCGCGCTGGGACTGCGGCGCCTTGACCAAGGTCGCATGACCGCCAAGCTGTGCCGTGCGGGTCTGGATCTCGTGATGCAAAGACGCTGTGTTGTCATCGGATTTGGCACCCAACCACAAAAGACCACCGCCCCAATCCGACAGCGCGTCCAGACCGTGCCGGTCGCGCATGTCGGCAGCCAAGCCCACCGAATCCGACGGTTTGAGATGCAGCTTCCAGACGCAGGCGTGGTCGTGCAGTGCTGCCACATCCCGTACAGCGGCCCAATGGGCGGCGATGGTGTCCGGGTCGCGCTCGATCTGCGGCGCATGCTCGGCCAAACGGGCTGCGATCTGCTCGGCGCGATAGGCAACGGAGCCCTCGAACCCTTCGATGCGGATCATGGTGCGGGCAGGGGTGGTGCCATCGTCCGGCGCGTGGCTGACGCCTGTCACATCAAAGGGCGAGCCAAGCGCCCGCGACATCGCGCTTTGTGCCTGCCCCCAGTCGAGCCCTTCGAGGATGATACAGGCAGCGGTCTCCGGCGTGGGCAACACCTTCAGCGACACTTCGGTCAGAACGCCCAGCGTGCCATGGGACCCGGCCATCAGTTTCACCAGATCATAGCCGGTCACGTTCTTCATCACGCGACCGCCGTTTTTCACAACTGCGCCGGTGCCGTCGATGTAACGCACGCCCAGCAGAAAATCGCGGCAGGCCCCCGCTTGCACACGGCGCGGCCCCGAGGCATTGGCCGCAACAACGCCGCCGATGGTGCTGTTGCCATCGGTGCCCAGCAATCCCCGCAAATCGGGCGGCTCAAAGGCCAGCCGTTGGTGTTCCGTGGCCAAAAGCGCTGTGATCTCGGCCAGCGGTGTGCCCGCCTGCGCCACAAGCGTCAGCGCGCCGGGTTCGTACAGGGTCACGCCAGACAGGCCAGAGGTGTCGAGAACCTCGCCCACAACGGGACGCCCGATGGTGCGCGTGCCGCCGCCCCGCACATGCAGCGGGCCAGAAGCGGCAGTGATAAGATCGGCCAGTGCGGCCTCTGTCGTGGGGGTCATCTGGGGCGTCCCTCTGTGGGGTTATTCTGCGGCAATGCCTTGGGCGCGGCGCGTCTGGGACGCATCCAGCGGAAACACCTTGGCCGGGTTCAAAAGCCATTTGGGGTCGAACACGTCCTTGACGGCCATTTGCGCCTCTAGGTCGGCGGGGGCGTATTGATGGCTCATGAGGTCACGCTTTTCGATGCCGACGCCATGTTCGCCGGTCAGGCAGCCGCCGACCTCGACACACAGTTTCAGGATCTCGGCACCCAGCCGCTCGCACAGATCCAGTTGTCCGTCCTGATTGGCATTGAACAGGATCAGCGGATGCATGTTGCCGTCGCCCGCATGAAAGACATTGGCCACCTCCAGCCCGTATTCGCGGGACAGCTCGCCAATACGTTTGAGCACGAAGGGCAGTTCATTCACGGGAATCGTGCCATCCAGACACATGTAGTCGTTAATGCTGCCCATGGCGCCAAAGGCGGATTTGCGGCCCAGCCAGATGCGCGCCGCCTCGTCCGTGTCGCGCGCCTCGCGCAGCTCGACAGGGTTGTGACGGCGGGCGATCTGGGTGATTTTCTCAAGCTGTTCGGCGATTTCCGCGTCCGAGCCTTCGACCTCGACGATCAGAAGCGCCTCGCAATCGGGGTAGCCTGCCTTGGCGAAATCCTCGGTTGCGCGGATGCAGGGGGCGTCCATGAATTCGATGGCGACGGGCAGCACACCGGCCTTGATGATATCGGACACGCAGGCGCCCGCGACCTCGTTGCTGTCATATCCGATCAGCACCGGCCGCGCGCCTTCGGGTTGGTGGAGAATGCGCAGGGTGGCCTCTGTCACGATGCCAAGCTGCCCTTCGGACCCGCAAATCACCCCCAACAGATCCAGCCCGCCCGCATCCATATGCGCGCCGCCCAAATCGACGATGGTGCCGTCCATCATCACCATGCGCACGCCCAATAGGTTGTTCGTCGTCACCCCGTATTTCAGACAATGCGCGCCGCCCGAGTTCATGGCGATGTTGCCCGCAATCGCGCAGGCAAGCTGTGACGAGGGGTCCGGCGCGTAAAAGAACCCGTCCTCCTGAACCGCGCCGGTCACGGACAAGTTGGTGCGGCCCGTCTGCACGCGGATGAACCGATTGTCATAGTCGGTTTCCAGCACCTCGTTCATGCGCGACACGCCAAGGATCACGGAATCCGCCGTGGGCAATGACCCACCGGCCAGCGAGGTGCCCGCCCCACGGGGCACCACGGGCACCCCTTCGTCATGGCAGATTTTCAGCAGGGCGCTGACCTCCTCGGTGGAGGCGGGCAGAACCACGGCAAGCGGCGGGCAACGGTAGGCGGTCAGGGCGTCACATTCGTAGGCGCGGACCTCGGCCTCTTTGTGGATGACGCGACCGGGCAGCGCGGCATCCAGACGTTCGACGATCCGCGCTTTGCGCGCCAGAATGCTTTGATCCGGTTCGGGCATTTGCATCGGTCGGGCGCTCCTGTGGTCGGGGGAAACGGTCTGCGGGGTTGCGACAAGTAAATCAAAATCGGCCATATTGGTCAATTAAAATAACCAAAGTGACGGTTTCTGGGGGCAATACCGGCACAGCCCTTGCCATTTGCGGGTCAGAGAGGTCATCTGCCGCAAAGGAACGGAGACGCCGATGGCTTGGGTCAAAATCATTCACATTCTGTGTGTTATGGGGTGGATGACCTCGATCTTTGCGGTGCCGCGCGCCCTGATCTACTGGAAGCGCGAGCATGCCCGGCTGGGGGAAAACGGGCCGCTCGGGGATCTGACCTTTCGTCTGTATCGCTTCAGCTTTGGTCTGGGGATCATCGCGATCATCACCGGGATCTGGTACGGGACGTGGCTTGGCTGGCCCGCATGGCTGCATCTGAAGGCCAGTCTGGTTGTGGTTCTGGCGGTGCATTATCTGTGGACCGGAAAGCTGGTGCGCCGCGCGCAATCAGGCGTTTTCCGCGAAAGCGATATGTTCCTGCGGATTTTTAATGAAGTCAGCGTCTTTGTGACCATTGCAGTGCTCTGGGCGGTTGTCGCCCAGCCGTTCTGATGCCGGATCTGGGTCTGTTCACCGGGCTCACCGTGCTGGACGCTGCGGCGGTGGCGGGTCTGGTGCTGGCGTGGGCCTTTGCGACGCGGATTATCGAACACCCGCCAAAGGGGCACCCGTCCACCTCGGTTCTTATGGCGGAATACCGGCGCGAATGGATGGTGCATTTTGTGCACCGCCAGCCGCGCATTTTTGACAGCCAGATCGTGGCCAACCTGCGTCAAGGCACGGCGTTCTTTGCCTCGGCGTCGATGATTGCCATCGGGGGTGGCTTTGCCTTGTTGGGGAATGCGGATCAGTTGCGCGGCGTGGCCGCAGACCTGACCGAAAGCGCCGATCCTGTGGTCGTGTTCGAGATCAAGCTGATGTTGATGCTTCTGTTTGCGGCCAATGCGTTTCTCAAATTCGTCTGGTCGCATCGTCTGTTCGGCTACACCTCTGTTCTGATGGCGGCGGTGCCCGATGATGCCAGCAATCCGATCACCTTGCCGCGCGCGCGCAAGGCGGCGGAAATCAACATCACCGGCGCGCGCAGCTACAATCGTGGGCTCCGGTCGGTGTATTTCGGGATCGCGGCCTCTGTCTGGCTGGCGGGGGCGGTGCCCCTGATGGTGGCAACCGTGATCACGCTGGCGGTTATCCTGCGGCGTGAATTTGCCTCTGTCAGCCGTGCGGTGCTGCTGGAGCCCACGGATCACAACACGGCATCGTGACAGCGGGCGCAGGCGGGCTGCGGTAGTCTGCGCGCATGAAACAGACATTGCTTACATTTGCGGTCGCGGCCGGGACAGCGTTCGCGGAACCGCCCCGCGTCGAACAGGCAGAGGCGATACAGGCGGGCGGCGGCTGGCGTGTGTCCGTGACCCTCAGCCATCCTGATACGGGGTGGGATCACTACGCCGATGGATGGCGGGTCGAGGATGCCACTGGGCAAGAGATCGGCCTGCGTGTCCTGCACCACCCGCATGAGCACGAACAGCCCTTTACCCGCAGTCTGACCTTGGACAGCCTGCCCGAGGGGCCATTGTTCGTGCGGGCGCGCTGTTCCGTGGATGGCTGGTCAGAGACCACCCACGCGCTGGATGTAAGCCGTTAGCGGCGTCCTTCGCGCAGCCACCCGCCGACGATTAGCGACGCGGCCAACAGCAGGACCAGCCAGGGCGGCAACAGGGCCGTCTGGCGGATGTCCAAGGTCTCGAACGCGTCGCGCGGGGTGATCCCGATCCAGCCGCGCCCAGAGGCGGGACGGCCTTCGCGCACGGCGCGCACGGAGGGCACGCCGTCCTCCAGCCGCAGCACTCCACCGCGCAATCCGTCGATCACAGGCTCTAGCGCCGCGCCGGACGCGATGGTCTGGATAAACTCGCGCGGGGCAGCAGGGCCCAGACCAACCACAGTTTCCAGATCCCCCTCGCGCAGCCGGTACAGCCCGATTTCCGGCCCCTCATAGGTGGTTTCAAAGCGGCCCGGGCTGGTTTCGGTCAGCGACAGTTCAACCTCCGCGCCGTCCGGCCCCGTGACCGTGACTGCGCCCACGTCATCAGTCAGCGAGCGGCGGATGATGCGCATGGTCTGGCCGCTGGGTTCGGCCCAGAGCGCCTCTTCCTCCAGCTCGGGTTCTTTCATCATCCAGTGGGCAAGACGGCGCAACAGTTCAAGCTGGGGGCCGCCGCCCTCATAGCCACGATTCCACAGCCACGCGTGATCGGACGCCAGCAGCGCCACACGGCCTTCGCCCACACGGTCAAGGATCAACAGCGGTTTGTCGTCAACGCCTTGCATCACCACATCGCCGGAGGTCGGTTCCACCTCGATCTGGCGCAGCCAGCGGCCCCAGCTGTCCGCCCCGTCCAGCCCGGCCGTGACCGGATGGCGCTGCCCCATCTCGGACACCGCAGGACGGTAGCCACGGTCAAACACGCGCGCGGTGGGTTCGGCGGGCATGATGTCCGCCAGTGGCGAGCGATAGATCGATTCCGCCCCGGCAAAATCCGGCCCCGCTGCGACCAGAACCGCCCCGCCCTGTTCCACATAGTTGCGCACATTATCAAGGTAGATGGTCGGCAGAATGCCGCGACGCTTGTAGCGGTCAAAGATGATTAGGTCGAAGTCGTCGATCTTTTCCAGAAACAGCTCGCGCGTCGGGAAGGCGATCAGCGACAGTTCCGTCACTGGCACGCCGTCCTGTTTTTCCGGAGGGCGCAGGATGGTGAAATGCACCAGATCGACGCTGGAATCGGATTTGAGCAGGTTGCGCCACGTGCGCCCCCCCGCATGAGGTTCGCCCGACACCAGCAGGACGCGCAGACGGTCGCGCACGCCGTTGATCTGGACCAGAGCGCGGTTGTTGCGGTCGGTCAGTTCGCCATCGGCCTCGGGGACGACAAATTCGATCACGTTCAACCCGCCATGAGGCAGCTCGATCGGCAGGGGGAGGTCCTCGTTCAGTGGCACGCGGTATCGCTGGGGTTCGGCCCCGTCGACGGAAATCTCGATCTCTGTCTCGGTGGCCTTCGGCGCTGCGCCTTCGTCTTCGATCCGCAGGGTCAGCTCCACTGGCTCGCCAAGAATGGCAAAGGCTGGGGCATTCTTGACGATCAGCCGCCGGTCCCAGTCGTCCTCGCGGCCCGTGAGCAGCAGGTGCATCGGGGCGGGCAGGTTGGGCGTGCGTTCGAGATCGTGCAACCGCCCGTCAGACAGCAGAACGATGCCAGCGATGCGGCCGCGCGGCTCCTCAGCAAGGGCGGCAGACAGCGCGGTCATCAATTGGGTGCCCGCGTCGCCTTCGCCATCGGGCACGGGAATGCGCCGCACCTCGGTGTTGGGGCGGGCGGTCAGCCGTGTCTCCAGCGTGTCGGCCGCTGATCCCGTGACCCCGGCGCGTTCGGCCAATTGCTGCGAGGCTGTCTCGTCCACCAGCATCAACACGATGTCGGACAGGGCGGCGCGGTCCTCCTTTTGCCATGACGGTTGTGCCAGTGCCGCCAACAGCACCAGCCCCGCCGCCAGACGCAGGGGCCAGCCCAGCAGCCGCCGCCAGATGGCAAGTGCCATAGCGGCTAAGGTCAGCAATGCCAGAATGGCGAGAACAGACCACGGGACCAACGGGTCAAAGACGATCTCTGCGGCGTTCATTGGCCCAGCCGTTCCAGCAATTCAGGCACGTGGACCTGATCGCTTTTGTAGTTTCCGGTCAGCACATGCATCACAAGGTTAACTCCGAACCGATAGGCGATTTCCCGTTGCCGTTCGCCGGTAAAGCCACGCCCCAGCGGCACCATCGGATTGCCTTGGGCGTCCACGGCCCAAGCTGCGGCCCAATCGTTGCCACCGATCACCACGGGGCTGACATTGTCGTTGAGATCGCGGAATGGCATGCCTTCGATCTGCTCGGCATCGGGCGGCGCGGCCTCGACCCAGACCGGGCGTCCTTGCCAGCGTCCGGGGAAATCATTGAGCAGATAGAAGGTGCGCGTCAGCACGTGATCCTGCGGGACGGTTTCCAGCGGGGGGATGTCCAGCGGCGCGGCAAGCTGTTGCAACTTGCGCCCTTCGGGGGTGTTGGTGCCGAAACCCGCCACATCGGCATCGCGCGTGTCGAACAGGATCAGCCCGCCAGAGCGCAGGTAGGTGTTCAGCTTGGCATAGGCCTCGGCAGAGGGGGTGGGTTGATCAGAGGTGATTGGCCAATAAAGCAGCGGGTAAAACGCCAGTTCATCCGATTCGAGATCGACGCCGATAGGCTCCGCCGGTTCGACAGAGGTGCGAAAGAACAACGTATCCGACAGCCCGCGCAGGCCCGCATGGGCAATCTCGTCCACACGGCTGTCGCCGGTCAGAATATGCGCCAGCACCACGTCCGATGTGGCCGCAAAAGCCTGAGCATCGCTATCTTGGGCCTGCACGTCTTGGGGCAGGGCCATAGCCACCCACAAAGCCAGCGCCGCCGTGACACCACCGCGCAGCCTGCCAGACAGTGCCAGCGTGGCCAGAACATCCGCCGCCAACAGCGCCAGCGCCGCAGACAGCAGCCATCCGGCCAGTGGCTGGGCCTGAGGTTCCGACAGGCCGGTGATCGTGATGCGGTCCGGCCAGACCGCCGGGGTCAGCTCTGTCTCGGCGGCGATGACATTGCGGGCGATGCTGCGTTCGGCACCCTCGTACAGTCCGGGGCGCAATTCGGGGCCGAGCGGGGCGCTCAGCAGGTCTGCGCCGTCCACCCCGGGCAAGACACCCGCATCCTGCGGGCGACCAAAGCCGTCAAGCACCCGCATCGGCTGCCACGTGGTGCCTGTCAGATCGCCGGGATCGGCCTGCGACGGGGCCGAGGACACCGCCAGACGTTCCAGCATCTGCACAAACAGGCCGGACAGCGGCAGGGTCGACCATTCCGCGTTGGCGGTCACATGGAACAGCACGATTTGCCCTTGTCCGACGGTCTTGCGCGTCACCAGAGGCGTCCCGTCAGCCAGCTGCGCGATCACGCGATCGGCCAGCGCGGGATCGGGCTGGGCCATGACCTGCGAGGTGACATTGACATCCTCGGGCAGGGACAGGCCGAAAAAGGGGCTGTCCTCGTCAAAGGGGGCAAGGGCCTTGGGCGCGCCCCAGCTCATGGCGCCGCCGACCGTGCGCCCGCCGGCGCGCAGCCGCACCGGCATCAACGGGTCCTCGGCGTCGCGCGACAGGTCGGAGGCGGCCAGCCGTGGCCCAGCAAACCGCAGCAGGGTGCCGCCCGCGTCGATCCAGTCCAGCACATCGGCGGTCTCTTGTCCGGTCAGCCGCGCCACATCCGCCAGCGCGATGACATCCGGGTTGGCGGGCAGGACAGTGGCCAGATCGGTTTCCAGGATATCCGCCGTCGGGGCGAGCGCCTTGCGCAGGTAATGCAACGGATCAAGCAATTGCAGCCCTTCGCGGTCTTCACGTCCGGCGATCAGCGCAACCTCGCGGCGGCGCAGGCTGTCGTCGGACAGGGTGACGGCTGCGGCGCTGTCGGCACCGGCGATCTCGAAGCGTTCGATGCGCGCGCGCAGCTCTGACGGGATGGACAGGTCGGTCCCGGCGGTCAGGGCGTTTGCGTCAAATTGCACCGGACTGCGGAGCAGAACGGCAGGATTTCCGGCGGGATCGCGGCCATGGGCCTCGATCGTGACCTCGGTCTCGGGGCCGGGGGACAGGCGGCGCAATTGGGCGGTCAGGTTGCCGTCGGCCACGGTCATCGGGTCGATCACCATCAGGTTGCGGGGCGATTGATAGACGGTCACGCGCCCCTTATCCTCAAGCGCTTCCAGCAGATCGGTGCGGGCCTCATGGGCCAGCCCGTCGGACATCCAGTAGCTGTCAAACGGCTCGTCCGGCAGGGTGTCGATTACGCGGGCCACTGCATCGGTCGAGGCAGACCAGGGATCGGGGGACAGGCCGCTTAACCTTGTGCGCAAGACGTCCGCCGTGGAAAACCGGATGTCTTCCGGGTCGGTCAGTTGCACCAAGGCAACGCGACGGTCTGCGCGCCCGGCCTCGGCCAGCAGCCCATCCAGCGTGCTCATCCGGAGCGTCCAATCCGAGGCCGAGGCCCAGCCGCCATCCAGAACCACCAACAGCGGTCCGCGTCCTTCGGCGGCATCGTCCTCGGTCGGGTTCAGGATCGGCCCGGCCAGTCCGACAGTCACAGCCGCGACCGCCAGCATCCGAAGCAGCAGCAGCCACCACGGTGTCCGGTCGGTGACCTGCTCGTCATCCTTCAACCCCAGAAGCAGGACCACACCGGGAAACAGGCGACGTACAGGCGCGGGCGGGATGGCGCGCAGGATAATCCACAACAGCGGCAGCGCCAGCAGGCCAAGCAATAGCCAAGGCGCGGAAAATCCCAAGCCGAACAGGGTCATCCGTGGCTCCCGTCAAGGGCGCGATAGACCCACAGCAGGGCGGATTGCGCGCTTTTGTCAGTGTGGTGCAGAACATGTTGCCAGCCTGTCAGGCGGCACAGCCGGTCCAGCGCATCCTTGCGCTCGGCCAGCCGCGACAGGTAGCGCTCGCGCAGCTCTCCCGCCTTGAGCGTTTCATGCGCCACGGTGCGGTTTATGCTTTCGAATATGGTGCGCCCGTCAAAAGGAAAGCTTTCCTCAGCCGGGTCGAGCACCTGCATCAGCACGCCGCGTACGCCGCGATCTGCGGCCTTGGTCAGGGCAGCCTCGACAGGGGCGATGTCGCCCAGAAAATCCGATACAAACAGCGCCTTGGCGTGGGGCAGCATGCCGCGCGCCTCGGGTTCGGCGTAATCGTCGGGGGCATCGCTGCTGAAAACCTCGGCCAGCCGCAGAGTCTGGGCGTCGCCGCGCCGTGGCGGCAGCGACCAGCCGGTCAGGCCCACACGCTCGCCCCCCCGGATCAAAAGCACGGCGGTGGCAAGGGCGACCAGCCGCGCGCGATCGGCCTTGGATGGCAGGCGGTCGTGGCTGGCAAAGCGCATGGAGGCACCGGGATCGACCCACATCTGCACCGACTGCGCGATCTGCCATTCCCGCTCGCGGACAAATTGTTCATCCCCGCGGGCGGAGCGGCGCCAGTCGATCTGACGATAGCTGTCACCCGCCCGCAGTGGACGATATTGCCAGAAATCATCGCCCAATCCGGCCCGCCGCCGCCCGTGTTCGCCCAGCAGCATGGTGCCTGCCAGATGTTCGGCACGGGCCAGCAGCGCGGGAAAGCGGCTGGCCTCTTCCTGCGCGCGGGTGCGGAGATGGGCGACGTTGCTCACGCGGCGGCTTTCTGCGCCAACTGGCCTGCGACCTCGTCGATCAGGGCGCCGAGATCCTCGCCCCGTGCGCGGGCCGAGAAGGTCAGCGCCATGCGGTGCACCAGAACAGGTTTCGCCATGTCCAACACGTCCTCGGGGGAGGGGGCGAGCCGCCCCTGCAACAAGGCGCGTGCCCGCACGGTCAGCATCAGCGCCTGCGCCGCACGAGGACCCGGTCCCCAGGCCACGATGTCCTTGACCCGTTCGGGGGCGGCAGGATCATCAGGGCGGAAGGCGCGCACCAGGTCAAGGATCTGTTCCACAACCGCATCGCCCACGGGCATCCGACGCAACAGTTTCTGCGCGGCGATCAGCTCTTGCGGGGTGAACACCTGATGGCTGTCCGCTTCGGCGGTGCCAGTGGTGGCGAGCAGAATGTCCTTTTCGGTCTGGCGGTCGGGGTAGGCCACATTGATCTGCACCAAAAAGCGGTCAAGCTGCGCCTCGGGCAGGGGGTAGGTGCCTTCTTGTTCGATGGGGTTCTGCGTGGCCAGCACGTGAAATGGCGCCTCTAACGACCGGGTCTGTCCCGCGACCGTCACCACTTTCTCCTGCATCGCCTGCAAAAGCGCAGATTGCGTGCGCGGGCTGGCGCGGTTGATCTCGTCGGCCATCAAAAGCTGACAGAAAATCGGGCCTTCGATGAATTTGAATGCCCGCGATCCGTCTGCGGCGGTTTCCAGCACCTCGGAGCCCAGAATATCGGCGGGCATCAGATCGGG
The DNA here is from genome assembly GCF_048553715.1 of Sagittula sp. SSi028. Classification (NCBI taxonomy): domain Bacteria; kingdom Pseudomonadati; phylum Pseudomonadota; class Alphaproteobacteria; order Rhodobacterales; family Roseobacteraceae; genus Sagittula; species Sagittula sp. SSi028. Next base: position 165,634 of record NZ_JBLZNC010000008.1, read on the forward strand.
CGTGAACTGGACACGGTTGCCGTTCAGGCCCATCACCGTGGACAGGGTTTCCACCAGACGGGTCTTGCCCAGACCGGGCAGGCCGATCAGCAGCGCATGGCCACCGCACAGCATCGACGCCAGTGTCAGATCGACGACCCGCTCCTGACCGATGAAACGGGCTGTGATGGACCGTTTGGCCTCCGCCAGCTTGTCCTCCAGCGCCTCGATATCTGCGACAAGGTCTTCGGCACTGGTTTCGGTGGGGGGCATGGCGTCTCTCCGTTTCCGAACTATACTATCTGTAATCTATCCTTGGTCAGATGAATGGCAAAAGCAATGTCGGCACAAAATATCGTGACACCCTCCGCCGAGGGGCTTGCGGCCTCGGCCCGCGCTGCAAAATCAGGCAAGGGGCTGCCGCCGGTGCATAAGTGGAATCCGCCGTTTTGCGGCGATCTGGACATGCGTATCGCGCGGGATGGCACGTGGTTCTACCTTGGCACGCCGATTGGGCGGTTCGAACTGGTCAAGCTGTTCTCGTCCATCTTGCGCCGCGATGGCGACGATTATTTTCTGGTCACGCCGGTGGAAAAGGTCGGAATCACCGTCGAGGATGCGCCCTTTGTCGCGGTGGATTTCACGGTCGATGGGGCGGGGGATGCGCAGGTCCTGACGTTCGAGACCCACGTAGGCGATGTCACCGTCGCCGGCCCTGACGCCCCGATTCGGGTCGAGCGTGATCCCGAGACGGGCGAGCCGTCGCCTTATGTGTTGGTCCGTGCCAATCTCGAGGCGCTGATTGACCGCAAAAGTTTCTACCGCTTGGTCGATCTGGGCGTGCATCTCGATGGCTGGTTTGGTGTATGGTCCGGCGGGACGTTCTTTCGGATCATCCCGTCGGATGCGCTGGACGGGTGATCAGCGTTGGACGTAGGACATCGGTGTGAACCAGCGGCGGGTGAATGCCTCGCCGTAAATGCTGCACAGGGTGTCAAAGGTGATGCGGGGAACTGGCATTTCGGCGCTCTTTCATAAATCCGTTACATAGGCGTCGAACGCGCAAGGTTGAATTTGGTTGCGCCCACGCGGAATATCCGGTGCGCGTTTCTTGCCGATGAGGGCGGGGCGTCGCGCAACAGCGGTTTCAGAATCGCACAGCCCCTGCTAGGTCTGGTGGCATGAACACCCACGACCCCAATATGCGCCCGACGATCCGACAGCTAGACGATGCAGCGATCAACCGTATCGCCGCCGGTGAAGTCGTGGAACGCCCTGCCTCGGCGGTCAAGGAACTGGTGGAGAACGCCATTGATGCAGGGGCGCGGCGCGTCACGGTCGAGATCGCGGACGGCGGTAAAACCCTGATCCGCGTGACCGATGACGGTTGCGGCATGACGGCAGACGATCTGCCCTTGGCCTTGTCGCGGCATGCCACGTCTAAGATCGACGGCACTGATTTGCTGAACATCCATTCCTTCGGGTTTCGTGGCGAGGCATTGCCCTCATTGGGGGCCGTCGCGCGGCTGATGATCCAAAGCCGTGCCAAGGGGCATGATGCGGTGGAACTGTCGGTCGAGGGCGGGCACCGCGGCAGCGCCCGACCTTGCGCGTTGAATGGCGGCACAGTTGTCACGCTGCGCGATCTGTTCTTTGCCACACCCGCGCGCCTGAAATTCCTGCGTACGGACCGCGCTGAAATGCAGGCGATCTCTGACACGATCAAACGGTTGGCGATGGCGGAACCGGCGATAGGCTTTACGCTGCGGGACGTGTCGGGGGGCGGCGACCGCGTGACATTCCGGGTCGAGCCGGAGCAAGGCGATCTGTTCGATGCCCTGCGCGGCCGGTTGTCACGCGTGATGGGGGCGGAATTCGCCGAGAACGCACTGGCCATCGATGCGGAACGCGAGGGATTTCGCCTGACGGGCTATGCCGCGCTGCCGACCTATTCGCGCGGGACATCCCTTGCGCAGCATCTGTTCGTCAATGGTCGTCCGGTGCGGGACAAAACGCTGATCGGTGCTTTGCGCGGGGCGTATCACGATTTCCTGTCGCGGGACCGGCATCCGGCGGTGGCTTTGTTTGTGGATTGCGACCCGCATAAGGTCGATGTGAACGTCCACCCCGCCAAGTCCGAGGTCCGCTTTCGCGATCCCGGCGTGGTGCGTGGATTGATCGTGACGTCGTTGCGCCATGCCTTGGCAGGTGCGGGGCATCGCGCGTCGACCACCGTGGCGGATGCCACTTTGGGGGCCATGCGCCCCGAGCCGGTTGGCCCCCTTGGTGCAGCCCCCCAGCCGCACGGGCAGCCACGCATCTATCAGATGGACCGCCCGTCGGCAGGGGCGCGTCAGGCGAGCTATGCGGCGCAGGCCCCGGCCGGGCACAGCGCCGGTTTTCAACCCGCGCCGCCGCATCCGCAGACGGGGTTTGCGGATCTTGGTGGCAGCTATTCCGGCCGCGTGGTTGACCCCGAACCCGCTGCCGCCGAACCGCGCGAGGATGTCACCCGCAAACCGCTGGGGGCGGCGCGCGGGCAGGTGCACGAAAACTACATTATCGCCCAGACCGAGACCGGCATGGTGATCGTCGACCAGCACGCCGCGCATGAACGTCTGGTCTATGAGAAACTCAAACGCCAAATGGCGGAGAACGGGGTCGCGGCGCAGGCACTTCTGATTCCCGACGTCATTGAGCTGTCGCATGACGACGCACAGCGTCTGCTGGCGGTGGCCGAGGATCTGTCGCGGATGGGGCTGACGATCGAACCCTTCGGCAATGGCGCTGTGGCGGTGCGCGAAACCCCTGCCATTCTGGGCGAAGTCGACAGCACTGGCTTGGTCAAGGACATCTTGGATGAACTCGACGAGGACGGCGAAACCCATCTGGTGCAGGAAAAGATCGAGGCGATCCTCAGCCGCGTCGCCTGTCATGGCTCGATCCGGTCGGGCCGCGTGATGCGCGCCGAAGAAATGAATGCCCTTCTGCGCGAGATGGAAGCCACGCCCCATTCCGGTCAGTGCAACCACGGTCGCCCCACCTATGTCGAACTGCGTCTTGCCGACATCGAACGCCTGTTCGGTCGCACATGATCCAGATTGGCGATGTGACAGTCGATCTGTCTGATCCCGTGGTTCTGCTGGGGCTCGGGCTGGTGGTCGTCCTGCTTTTGTTGCTGGTGTCCTCGGCCCGTGCGGCATCGCGGGCGGCCCGCGCGGTGGAGCCTTTGGCACAGCAGATGCGCGGCGTTGCCGTGCGGGTGCAGCATCTGGGGGAGGGGCAGGAGCGTCTCGCCGGAGGCTTGCACCACGTGTCCGAGGCGCAGGCCAGCAGTCAATCCGCCATGATCCAGTTGATGGAGCAGCGCTTGGCCGAGGTGCAGGATCGCATGGCGCAGAATCTGCATGGCTCTGCCCGACGTACGGCGCACAGCCTTGGCGAGTTGCATGAACGTCTGGCGGTGATCGACAAGGCGCAGGCCAATATCACCAAGCTGTCCGGCGATGTACTGTCGTTGCAGGATATCCTGTCGAACAAACAAACCCGCGGGGCGTTTGGCGAAATCCAGCTTCAGGACATTGTGTCCAAGGCGCTGCCTTCGGACAGCTATACCTTGCAGGCGACGCTGTCGAACGGGCGGCGCGCGGATTGTCTGATCCACTTGCCCAATCCGCCGGGGCCGATTGTGGTGGATGCAAAATTCCCGCTCGAAGGGTACGAGGCGATGCGCCGCGCCGACACGTCAGAGGCGCTGACCCGTGCAGCACAGCAGTTCCGACTGTCGGTGCGCAAACATATCCGCGATATTTCGGACCGCTACGTGATCGAGGGGGAGACCGCCGATGGCGCGCTGATGTTCCTGCCGTCCGAGGCCGTCTACGCCGAGCTGCACGCCAACTTTCCCGAGGTGGTGCGCGAGGGATTCGCGGCGCGGGTCTGGATCGTATCGCCTACGACCTGCATGGCGACGCTGAATACAATGCGCGCGATCCTGAAAGATGCGCGGATGCGGGCCCAAGCCGGTGCGATCCGTAAGGAATTGCACGCGCTTTACGCGGATGTGGACCGTCTGGGCGCACGTGTTGCGAACCTCGATCGCCACTTTGGGCAGGCCGCCAAGGATATCGAAGACATCAAGATCAGCGCGGACAAGGCGGGTAAGCGCGCGCGCAGGCTGGATAATTTCGATTTCGAAGAAATGTCCGAAGGCGCGGAGCGCGATGTTGCGTTGCTGCGCGCGGACCAGCGCGTCGATTAGTTTAGCATTAAACTAAAAAGTGGGGGCAAAGCCGCGTCATCTATGCGCTGAGTGCATGGATGCTATGCGCGTGACCTTCTGCCGTTACGTTCCGCACCCTGATAGACCCTCCTTTAACCATCTGCGGAATGTGCTACCTTGGTCGCAATTGGACGGCGTGGGCGTACAACCGTCAGAAATAGTTTAACGCTGAACCATTGCTGCGCTGCAGCTAGGTTGAGCCGACAAGGGAAGAGGACACATGAAAGATACTCCCCAAGACGTGGATCCGGTCGAGTCCCAGGAATGGCAGGAAGCCATCGAGGATGTGATCGAACGCGACGGTGCGGACCGTGCGCATTTCCTGCTGGACAAGGCCGTTCAGCGCGCGCGCGCCGCAGGGGCCAAGCTGCCCTTTTCTGCGACGACCCCCTACCAGAACACCATTTCCCCCGATGACGAGGTCGAGGTCCCCGGTGATCAGGAAATGGAGTGGCGCATTCGCACCATCAACCGTTGGAACGCCATGGCCACAGTGGTCAAGCGTAACAAGGAGAGCAGCGAATACGGCGGGCATATCGCGTCCTTCGCCTCTGCTGCGTCCATGTATGACATTGGCCTGAACCACTTCTGGCGTTCGAAATCCGCGATCCACGGCGGCGATCTGGTGTTCTTTCAGGGCCACGTGATCCCCGGCATCTACGCACGGTCCTTTATGGAAGGCCGGATCAGCGAAGAGCAGCTGAAGAATTTCCGTTCCGAGGTCGCAGGCGGCGGTCTGTCGTCCTACCCGCACCCGTGGCTGATGCCCGATTACTGGCAGTTCCCCACGGTTTCGATGGGTCTTGGCCCGCTGATGGCGATCTATCAGGCGCGCTTCATGAAATACATGGAGAACCGTGGCCTGATCGAAAAGTCCGACCGCAAGGTCTGGGCTTTCCTCGGCGACGGTGAGATGGACGAACCCGAAAGCCTTGGCGCGATCCATCTGGCGGCGCGCGAAGGTCTGGATAACCTGATTTTCGTTGTGAACTGCAACCTGCAGCGTCTGGACGGTCCGGTGCGCGGCAACTCCAAGATCGTGCAAGAGCTTGAGGGCAACTTCCGCGGCTCCGGCTGGGATGTGATCAAGCTGCTTTGGGGCAAGGGTTGGGACGAACTGCTGGAGCGTGACACCTCTGGCAAGCTGCGTCAGCTGATGGACGAAACCATCGACGGCGATTACCAGACCTTCAAATCCAAGGACGGCGCCTACATCCGCAAGCATTTCTTCGGCAAATACCCGGAGACCGCAGAGCTGGTGAAGGACTGGACCGACGATCAGATCTGGGCGCTGCGCCGTGGCGGTCACGATCCGAAAAAGGTCTACAACGCCTTCAAACGCGCCACCGAGGCCGAAGGCCAGCCCACCGTGCTGCTGGTCAAAACCGTCAAGGGTTATGGCATGGGCACCGCTGGCGAGGGGCAGAACACCACGCACCAGCAAAAGAAGATGCAGCTCGACCAGCTCAAGGCGATGCGCGACCGCTTCCAGATCCCCGTCACCGACGAGGAGCTGGAAAAGGACATCCCCTTTGTAAAGCTCAACAACGCGCAAAAGGCCTATATGGACGAGCGCCGCAAAGAGCTGGGCGGCACCTTCCCCAAGCGTGAAACCGAAAGCCCGAAGCTGGAAATCCCGGCGCTGGATGCCTTCAAAAAGGAACTGCAGGACAGTGGCGAGCGCGAGTTTTCGTCCACCATGGCCTTTGTCCGCATCCTGACGACGCTGCTGCGGGACAAGAAAATCGGCAAGCAAGTCGTGCCCATCGTGCCGGATGAATCCCGCACCTTTGGCATGGAAGGCCTGTTCCGTTCCGTCGGGATCTACAACCCGCTGGGCCAGAACTACACCCCCGAAGACCGCGAACAGATGTCCTATTACAAGGAATCGCAAAGCGGGCAGGTGCTGCAGGAAGGCATCAACGAAGCAGGCGCCATGGCGGATTGGATCGCGGCGGCGACGTCCTATTCCAACCACGGCGTTCCGATGATTCCGTTCTACATCTACTACTCGATGTTCGGCTTCCAGCGGATCGGCGATCTGGCATGGGCGGCGGGCGACAGCCGTGCGCGCGGCTTTATGCTGGGCGGCACCGCAGGTCGGACCACGTTGAACGGCGAAGGTCTGCAGCACGAGGATGGCCACAGCCATATCCTTGCGGGCACCATCCCGAACTGCATCAGCTATGATCCGACCTTCAGCTACGAAGTCGCGGTGATCGTGCAGCACGGCCTGCAGCGGATGTTCGTGGATCAGGAAGACGTGTATTTCTACCTGACGCTGATGAACGAAAACTATCATCATCCCGAAATGCCCATGGGTGCCGAAGAGGGCATCATCAAGGGTCTGTACCGGATGAAGAAAACCGCACGTCCCGGCAAAAAGCACGTCAACCTGATGGGCTCGGGCACGATCCTTGTTCAGGCGCTGAAAGCAGCCGAGATGCTGAAAGAAGACTTTGGTGTGACCTCGGACATCTGGTCGGCGACCTCGTTCAACGAACTGGCCCGCGACTATCAGGATGCGGAACGCCACAACCGTCTGAACCCCTTCGCCGAGCCGCGCGTGCCGTTTATCACGCAAACGCTTGAGGGCGCCAAAGGCCCGATTGTGGTCGCCACCGACTACATGAAGAACTTTGCCGAACAGGTGCGTGGTGCGGTGAAACAGCGCTTTACCGTGCTGGGCACCGATGGCTACGGCCGCTCTGACAGCCGTGTGAACCTGCGCCGCTTCTTCGAAGTGGACGCCAACCACATCGCAGCAGCCGCCATGGTGGATCTGTTCCGCGAGGGTGCGGTGTCCGAAAAGGACCTGCAGGCGGCATTGAAAAAATACGACATCGACGGCGGCAAGCCGAACCCGCGTTTGGTCTGAGCGCGGACAGGAGGATTTGAATATGACAATTGAAGTCAAAGTGCCTGACATCGGCGATTTCGACGAAGTGCCCGTCGTGACCGTTCTGGTCAGCGTGGGTGACACCATCGCCGTCGAAGATGCGATCATCGAGCTGGAATCTGACAAGGCCACGATGGAAGTGCCGTCCTCGGCCGCCGGTGTGGTCAAGGAAATCAAGGTCGCCGAAGGTGACAAGGTGTCCGAAGGCTCTGTCGTGCTGATCGTCGAGGGCGAGGACGCCGGCAGCGCTGATGAGGCCCCCAAGACTGAGGCCCCCAAGACTGAGGCGCCCAAGGAAGAGGCACCCAAAGCGGCGGCCCCTGCTCCCGCGCCGAAGACCGACGCGGGCTTCTCCAAGGTGCATGCCTCGCCATCCGTGCGCGCCTTTGCCCGCCGGGTCGAGGTTGATCTGAACACGCTGAACGGGTCGGGCCGCAAGGGTCGTATCCTGCGCGAAGACGTTGAAAAGGCGCTGAAATCCGCAGCACCCGCCGCAGGTGGCGCACCGGCGCAGGGTGGCATGGGCATCCCGCCGATCCCGGCCGTGGACTTTTCCAAATTCGGTCCGGTCGAAGATGTGGAAATGCCCCGGATCAAGAAGATCTCCGGCCCCGCGCTGCACCGGTCGTGGCTCAACATTCCGCATGTCACCCACAATGACGAGGCGGACATCACCGAGCTGGACAAGTACCGCAAGGAGATGGACACGCAGGCCAAGGAAGAGGGCTACCGCGTTACGCTGTTGTCCTTTGTGATCAAGGCGTCGGTCTCTGCGCTCAAACAGCACTGGGAGGTGAACTCCTCGATCCATTCGGACGGCGACAAGCTGATCAAGAAGGATTTCTACAACATCGGCTTCGCGGCGGACACGCCGAACGGGCTGATGGTGCCGGTGATCAAGGACGCGGACCGCAAGGGGCTGGTGGAAATCTCCAAGGATCTTATGGAGTTGTCCAAGGCCGCGCGTGAGGGCAACCTGAAGTCCAAGGACATGCAGGGCGCGACATTCACCATCTCGTCGCTGGGCGGCATCGGTGGCACGTCCTTTACCCCCATCGTGAATGCGCCCGAGGTGGCCATTCTGGGTCTGACACGGTCGAAAATGGCGCCGGTCTGGAACGGGTCGGAATTCGAGCCGCGCCTGATGCAGCCGCTGTCGCTGTCCTATGACCATCGCGCCATCGACGGTGCCCTTGCTGCGCGCTTCTGCGTGACGCTGAAGGGTCTGCTCGGTGACATGCGCAAGTTGATGTGGTGATCGATATGGATATCAAAGTACCCGATATCGGTGATTTCAACGAAGTGCCTGTGGTTTCTGTGCTGGTCTCTGTCGGCGATACAGTCGCCGAAGAGGACGCGCTGATCGAGCTGGAATCTGACAAAGCCACGATGGAAGTGCCGTCCCCCGCTGCGGGAAAGATCACTGAAATCAAGGTGTCAGAGGGCGACAAGGTGTCAGAGGGCACGGTGATCATGGTGATCGAGGCGGCGGATGGCGCGGCTGACGACACCCCTGCCGAAGCGCCTGCCACCCCTGCGGCCCCCACAGCCGTAGAGGCGACAGGTCAGGCCACGGGCAAGGGCGACATCCATGCCGAAGTGGTGGTTCTGGGCTCTGGCCCCGGGGGCTATTCGGCGGCGTTCCGTGCGGCGGATCTGGGCAAGTCGGTGGTGCTGATCGAAAAGCACGACCGTCTGGGTGGCGTGTGTCTGAACGTGGGCTGTATCCCGTCGAAGGCGCTGCTGCACATGGCGAAGGTCATCACCGAAGCCGAGGAAACCGCCGAGCATGGTCTGAAATTCGGCAAGCCCGAGATCGATCTGGACGGGCTGCGCGCGTTCAAAGACGGTGTCGTGGGCAAGCTGACAGGCGGTCTGGACGGTCTGGCCAAGGGAAGAAAAGTCAAGGTTGTCAAAGGCTACGGCACGTTCACCGGCCCGAACATGATCGACGTCGAAGGCACCACGGTGTCTTTTGACCAGTGCATCATCGCGGCGGGGTCGGAGCCTGTGACGCTGCCGTTCATCCCGCATGACGACCCGCGTGTGATCGACAGCACCGGCGCGCTGGAACTGGCCGATATCCCTGAGCGGATGCTGGTTCTGGGGGGCGGGATCATCGGTCTGGAAATGGCCTGCGTCTATGATGCGCTGGGAACCAAGGTGACGGTCGTCGAGCTGATGGACCAGATCATCCCCGGTGCCGACAAGGATACCGTCAAACCGCTGATGAACCGCATCAAGGATCGTTACGAAAACATCCTGCTCAAGACCAAGGTGACCGCGGTGGAGGCCAAGGATGACGGCCTGCACGTGACCTTTGAGGACGATAAGGGCGAAAGCTTTACAGATCGTTTCGACAAGGTTCTGGTCGCTGTGGGACGTCGTCCCAATGGTAAAAAGATCGATGCAGACAAGGCCGGCGTGGCCGTTGATGACCGTGGCTTTATCGCGGTGGACAACCAGCAACGCACTGGTGTGCCTCATATTTTTGCCATCGGTGACGTGGTGGGCCAGCCAATGCTGGCGCATAAGGCGGTGCACGAAGGCAAGGTCGCCGCAGAGGTCTGCGCCGGTCACAAGCGATTCTTTGACGCCAAGATCATCCCTTCGGTCGCTTATACCGATCCGGAGGTTGCATGGTGCGGCGTGACGGAAACGCAGGCCAAGGCCGAAGGCATCGCCTATGAAAAGGGTGTCTTCCCTTGGGCGGCGTCTGGCCGTTCGCTGTCGCTGGGCCGGTCCGAAGGCTCCACCAAGCTGCTGTTTGATCCGAAAGATCAACGGGTTATCGGTGGCTGTATCGTTGGACCCAACGCCGGTGATCTGATCGCCGAAGTCGCATTGGCCATCGAGATGGGCGCGGATGCGGTTGATCTGGGCCATACCATTCACCCGCACCCGACCCTGTCGGAGACGGTGAACTTTGCCGCTGAAATGTTCGAAGGCACGATCACCGATCTGATGCCACCGAAGAAAAAGAAGCATTAACCAATTGGCGGGGTTAACGCCCCGCACGTTGGGATGAACAGGGCGTCCGGTGCAGATCGGGCGCCCTTATTTTGTGGCGGGAGCACGAGGCCCCTACAAGACGGAAGGAATTGGTAATCGTTTTTACCGCGCCATTAACCGATGAACCGGCCGGTTGGGGCGAAAAACCGGCCGGTTGTTAACCTTTGAGACCTGACCTTGCGTCAGAAAAGGTTAATTTGCTTAAATGCGGAAGATGGGCTGCAAGAGGCGCGGCAGAAAGCTGTTGAAGCGCAGCGGCGCGTCGGTCACCGCAAGACAGATGCAATCCTCGGAGATGTCGGCCACGGGCATGTGTTCCACGGAATCGTCCGCGACCTCGATATCGCCGCGTGCGAAATGTCCGTCCTCGTCCGAGAACGCGCCCTGCAGCACCAAGGTGAGCTCTAGCCCGTTGTGCGAATGGTCGGGCACGGCGACGCCCGCGGGGATGTACAGCAGGCGGGCGGAGGCCTCTGGCGTGGTGTCCAAAATGGCCTGTTTCACGCCCATGCCCAAGGGACGCCAGCGCACATTGTCCAGACTGCCGCCGATGTAATCGGCCAGTGGCGCGGGGATCACCGGGTCGGATTTGGGCATCCGGATCGGGCGGGCCTCTGGCGCGGTGCCGCGAATGGCGGCCATGGCGCGGTCCAGCGCGTTCTCCGCCAAGGGCGCGGTATCCTGCGTCTCCAACAGCGCGCCGCCAAGGGTTTCAGCCGCTTCGACGGCGGCGCGGCAGTCATCGCACAGCGACACATGAGAGGCGACGATCAGGTTGACCGCTTCCGGCAGGGTGCCCGCGGCGTAGCCTTGTATCAGCGCGTCGGTCAGGTGGTGGGAGGGAGAGGGCAGGGTCATTTCGTGTCTCTTGTCTGCATCGCGTGGCGCAAGCGGTCCAGCGCCAGCCGTAAACGGGATTTAATCGTACCAAGTGGAAGGCCCGTGGCCTGAGCGATTTCACTATGCGTCATGTCGCCGAAGTAGGCTTTTTCCACCAATTCACGTTGTTTGTCGGGCAGGGCGGCCATTGCCGCGCCAAGCTGTTCTGTCTCTTGTTGCAGGCCCAGAAGGCTTTCCTGATCGGGGTCGGGTTCGGGGCCCCATGGCAGGTCCTCGGGTTCGGGGCGGCGCTGCTTGCGCAGCCGGTCGATGCGTTTGTTGCGCGCGATGGTGAACAGCCAGGTGGCCACTGAGGCGCGGGAGGGATCGAATTGCACCGCCTTGACCCATGCGGTGGTCAGCGTCTCCTGCGCGCATTCCTCCGCCTCTGTCGGGTCGGCCCCGGCACGCATCAAGAACGCTTTGATGCGGGGGGCGTAGTGTTCGAACAGGGTGGCAAAGGCGGCCTCGTCTCGGTGATCACGGATGCGGATCAGGATGACGGCCCAAAGGGCTGCGTCCTCCTTGCGGGCGGTGTGCGGACTGTGGGTCACGATGCGCGGAGGTTCCTTGGTCACGGACGAGCGCCGCGACGGGCTGCGCGGCGGAGGGACCGGAGTGGCCCCGTCATGGGGATCTGGGTGCGTCTGCGTGAACATGACCTGAATACGCAGCGGGTCCAGAGGTGGATCACAGGTTAGACGAAAATTTTCTGTATCGAAAGTCATCCGTCTGCTGCAGCGCGCCGTATAGGGTCTGTAACGTATTCAAGGACCAGATCATGCCATTTGAGAATAGCCCTGTTTTGCCCTCTGCCGGTGGTCGTCGCCGGGTTGCTGTGATCGGGGGCGGCATTTCTGGATTGGGTGCGGCCTATATGCTGTCTGGCGATGCCGAGGTGACGGTGTTCGAGGCAGAGCAGCGGTTGGGCGGGCATGCGCGGACGCGGGTGGTGAATGGCCAGCCGGTGGATACGGGCTTTATCGTGTTCAACTACGCGAACTACCCCCTGCTGACGCAGTTGTTTGATACGCTCGACGTTCCGGTGGTGAAATCGGATATGTCATTCAGCGCCTCGCTCAAGAGCGGTCTGGAATACGGGTTGCGCGATGCGGCGGCGATCTTTGCCCAGAAGCGTAACGCGCTGAACCCGCGCTACTGGGGCATGTTGCGCGACGTGATGCGGTTCAACAAACATGCGGTGCGGCTGGCGCAGGACGAAAGCCTGTCGCTAGGCGATTTTCTCGACAAGTTGGGCACGGGCGAATGGTTCCGCCGCCATTATCTGCTGCCGCTGTCGGGTGCGATCTGGTCAACTCCGACGGAAAAGATCATGGATTTTCCGGCCCATGCGCTGGTGCGCTTTTTCGAGAACCACGCCTTGTTGAGCCATACGGGCCAGCATCAGTGGTACACGGTGCAGGGCGGGTCGGTCGAATATGTCCGCCGGTTGGAGGCGGCGCTGCTGGCGCGCGGCTGTGCGTTGCGCGTGGGGGTGCCGGTGCAGTCGGTGCGCCGTCAGCCCGGGCAGGTGCAGATCCGGTCCGGCGGCGCGTGGGAACAGTTCGACGAGGTGGTCTTTGCCACCCATGGCGATATCTCCCTGAAACTGCTGGATGATGCGAGCTCGGAGGAGGTCGATGCGCTGGTTAAGGTGGCCTATCAGCCGAACCGCGTTGTGCTGCATTCGGACACCTCGATGATGCCCAAGCGGCGCGCCTGCTGGTCGTCGTGGAACTACGTCGAAGCGCCGGACAAGACCACAGAGGCGATCGATCTGACCTACTGGATGAACCGGCTGCAGCCGATCCCGCAGGAGACGCCGTTTTTTGTGACTCTGAATTCCACTCGCGCCATTGACCCGTCCAAGATCCACGACGAGGTGGTGCTGCACCATCCCGTCTATGACACCGGCATGCTGGAGGCGCAGCGCGCCGTGGCAGGGTTCAACGGCGCGCGCAACACGTGGTTCTGCGGCGCGTGGATGCGCAACGGCTTCCACGAGGACGGGCTTGCCAGCGCCGCCGAAGTGGTGCGCGGGATGACCGATCCTGCCCGTCTGGCGGAGGTGGCATGATCGATTTTGTGCGCGCGCATACGTTCCACGGGCGCAAAGGAGCGGTCGAGAACGCGTTCCGCTACTCCGTGGACTATGTGCTGTTCGAGCCGGAACAGGACCTGCAGCGGCAGGGGCTGATGGCGCGCAATGCGGCTGGGGTGATGTCCTTGCACGACAGCGATCATGGCGGGCCGCCGAAACAGGGGCGCGGGGCCATCTGGGCGCGCGAGGTGTTCGAGGCCCACGACATCGCCTTTGAAGGTCCGCTCAAGCTGCTGACCCAGCCGCGCCTTTTCGGGCATGTCTTCAATCCGGTGTCCTTCTGGCTGGCCTATGGTGCCGGGGGCGGGCTGCGCGCGGTGATTGCCGAGGTGTCGAACACCTTTGGCGACCGTCATTCCTATCTCTGTGCCAAGCCTGACGGGAGCGACATCACCCCAGAGGATCGTGTGACGGCGGCGAAGATCTTTCACGTCTCGCCGTTCCAGCCGATCGAGGGGGGCTATACCTTTCGCTTCGACATTCGCAGCGATCGTGTGGGCGTCTGGATTGATCTCGACCATGCGCAGGGCGGCGTGATTGCGACGCTGGTGGGCGGGCGCGCGCCGCTGCGCCGTCGCGATGTGCTGTATTCCGCGCTGCGCCGCCCCTTTGGCGCGCGACGGGTGCTGGGGTTGATTCATTGGCAGGCGCTAAAGCTTTGGTGGAAGGGGGCGGGCTATCGCAACCGGCCTGAACCGCCAAAGGCCGAGGTGTCCGGCGCGCCCACCCGTCAAAGGCACGCGTCATGATCTGGGCTGTGATCGGGGCGGCAGCGGTGGCTGTGCTGGTGTGGCTGCGCCAAAGGGTGGCGGGGTTTACCGGCCAGCGCCCGCAGGATTACGCCACGGATGACGGCCCTGCGTTGGACCCGCGCGTGCATTTGCGCGGGCCGATTGCCGCGCATGGGGTGATTTACGGGCCCATGGGGCGCGTCGTGTCCCGCTTTGCCGGTGAATTCGACGGGCAGTGGCAGGGGGACAGCGGTGTTTTGCTGGAACGCTACCGCTATGCCAGTGGCACGGTCGAGGATCGTGAATGGCGGCTGACGGTGCACCCCGACGGCACGGTGATCGGGCGAGCCGATGACGTGGTGGGCGAGGCGCGCGGCCAGCTGTGCGGGTCGGCTTTGCGTATGCGTTATCGCTTTCGTCTGGCGGCGGATGCGGGCGGGCATGTTCTAAGCGCAACAGACTGGATGTATCTCGCCCCTGACGGTGTTGTGGTGAACCGATCGCAGTTTCGCAAGTTTGGGATAAAGGTGGCTGAACTGGTCGCCGTCATGCGCCCGAAGGAGACAACGTGAGACAGTGGACAGGAAAACGCTATTGGATCGTCGGCGCAAGCGAGGGGCTGGGCGCGGCACTGGCCCGCAGGATGAGCGAAGCCGGTGTTGAGCTGATCCTGTCGTCGCGGTCCGAGGACAAGCTACAGGAGCTGGCCGACGCGCTGCCCAATGCGGCCATGGTCAAACCCGTTGATGTGACGGACTTTGACGCGCTGCAGCAGGTCGCAAACGAGATCGGAGAGATCGACGGCGTTGTGCAACTGGCGGCGGTCTACTGGCCCTTTGGCGCGCAAGACTGGGAGCCGGAGCACGCCAATCTGATGGCGGATGTGAACCTTGGTGGCGCGATGCGTCTGGTGGGCGTGGTGGTGCCGCGCTTTGTCGAACGCGGCCACGGGCACATCGTGATGACGGGGTCCTTGTCAGGCTATCGCGGTCTGCCGGGGGCTGCGGCCTATGTGTCGACAAAATCGGCGGTCATGGCGCTGGCGGAATCGCTGCATGCAGATCTGCGCAAGACAGGGGTCGAGGTGCAACTGCTCAACCCCGGCTTTATCGAAACGCGGCTGACTGACAAGAACGATTTCAATATGCCGTTCAAGATGCAGCCCGACGAGGCGGCGCAGGTCTATTTCGATCATATGACCAAGGGCGGCTTTCAGCGGGCCTTTCCCCGGTTGTTTTCGCTGGTGTTTCGGGGCAGCCAGTTCCTGCCCGATTGGCTCTATTATCGCATTTTCGCCTGAGGTATTAGCGCAGCGCGCGGCCCTTTAGAATGGCGCCCTCGCCAAAGCGGGCGCGGATTTCATCGGCGGCGCGTTCGGCCTTGGCGCGGGTCTGGGCCTGCGGGTCCAACAGATCGGGGACGCGGTCGGCCATGCTGTCGGGCACCAGATCGGACAGGCCCACACCGATCAGACGCCACGGGCCGGGCTCGTCCACCTTGTCGAACAAACCACGCGCGGCGCGATACAGCGTGTCGGCCATCTGCGTCGCATCGGGCAGGGTCATGCGCTTGCTCAGCAGGCTGAAGTTCGACCGACGCAGTTTGAGCGTCACGGTGCGACCGGCCATGCCCTTGGCTTTGGCGCGGTCGGTGGCCTTTTCCGACAGTCGCCACAGATGCCCGTCGAGGATGTCGACGTCTGCCGTGTCTTCGTTGAATGTCGTCTCGTTCGAGATCGATTTGACCGGCGCATTGCGGGTCACGCGGCGGCGGTCCTCCCCCCGTGCAAGGTGATAGAGCCGCTCGCCCATCGATCCGAAGCGGTGCATCAGGTCGCGTTTCTCCCACCGCAGAAGATCCTCGAAGGTGCGGATGCCTGCACGGTCCAACGAGGCCTGTCCGGCCTCACCCACCCCCCAGAGCAGCCGCACCGGTTTGGGGCGCAGAAAGCTTTGGGTTTCCGCCGCGCCGATGATGGCAAAGCCGCGCGGCTTATCCAGATCCGACGCGATCTTGGCCAGAAATTTGTTATGCGACAGACCGATAGAGCCTGTGACCCCGATCTCTTCCTGCATACGTTTGACCAGACGGGCGAGCATGACCGCAGGGGGATGACCATGCAGCCGCGCGGTGCCGGTCAGATCGATAAAGGCCTCGTCCAGCGAAAGCGGTTCGATGGCGGGGGTCAGTTCCTCCATCAGGGCGCGGATCTGGCGCGAAACCTCGGCATAGACCGCGCCGCGCGGTTTGATCACCACGGCATCGGGGCACAGTTGCAGCGCGCGATACATCGGCATGGCCGAGCGCACCCCGCGAATCCGCGCCACATAGCAGGCGGTCGACACCACGCCACGCCGCCCGCCGCCGATGATCACCGGCTTTGACGCGAGTTCGGGATTGTCGCGCTTTTCCACCGAGGCATAGAAGGCATCGCAGTCCATATGCGCGATGGACAGATCGAACAGCTCGGGGTGTGACAGCACGCGCGGCCGCCCGCAGGCGGGGCAGCGGGCGCCGCTGTCGAATGTGGTCAGGCAATCGCGGCAAAGGGCGGGCATAAAGGCAAACTATCGGCTGGAACGGTGTGGGACAATCTGGCGCGAGGCGGCCAGAGCGCTTAGATAAAGTGTATCACGTTTTATGAAAGGTTTATTCATGCCGATTGAAGACGCTTTGGCGCAGATCGTGGGCGGGAACATCGTGGTCCTGCTGATCGCCGTTTTTATCATTGTTTGTATCTTTCTGGGCGTGCGCATCGTGCCGCAGTCGGAAAAACACGTGGTGGAACGCTTTGGCCGGTTGCGGGCGGTGTTGGGCCCCGGCATCAATTTTATCCTGCCTTTCATCGATACGGTGAAGCACAAGATCTCCATTCTGGAGCGGCAGCTCCCCACGGCGTCGCAGGATGCGATCACCATGGACAATGTGCTGGTCGAGGTCGAAACCTCGGTGTTTTATCGCATTCTTGAGCCAGAAAAGACGGTGTACCGGATCCGTGATGTGGATGCGGCGATTGCGACCACTGTGGCGGGGATTGTCCGCGCCGAGATCGGCAAGATGGAATTGGACGAGGTGCAGTCGAATCGCGACCGCCTGATCCAGCAGATCAAATCCAGTGTTGAAGACGCCGTCGACAACTGGGGGATAGAGGTCACCCGCGCGGAAATTCTCGACGTTAACCTCGATCAGGCAACGCGGGATGCCATGCTGCAGCAGCTCAACGCGGAACGGGCGCGCCGTGCGCAGGTCACAGAGGCCGAGGGCAAGCGCCGCGCGGTCGAGCTCGCCGCCGATGCGCAGCTTTACGCGGCAGAGCAAGAGGCCAAGGCGCGCCGCATCACCGCCGAGGCCGAAGCCTATGCCACGGAAATCGTGGCCCGCGTGATCAAGGACAACGGCATCGAAGCGGCGCAATATGAGGTGGCGCTGAAACAGGTCGAGGCGCTGCGCAAAATGGCAGAAGCGCCGGGGCAGCAAACGGTTGTGTTGCCGGCCAGTGCGTTAGATGCCTTTGGCGATGCGTTCAAGCTGTTGAAAGGGCGCGGATAATGCTGTGGCAGGCGTGGTGGCTGTGGCTCGCGTTCGGGGTGGTTTTGTTGTTGGTGGAAATCGCCGCGCCGGGCTTTGTCGCCTTGGGGCTGGCGGTCGGCGCCTTTGTGGTCGGGCTGTTGTTGCTGGTCGTGGGCGTGGAGTCTTTGGTCTGGTTGTTGCTGATCTGGGCAGTGGCGTCGCTGATCGCTTGGGTGGTGATCCGCAAACTGGCCGGAGAGCGCAAAGGTCAGGTCAAGATCTGGGACACCGATATCAATGAATGACTGGCCCGGCGCCCCGCGTGATGCGTTTCGCGGGGCCAAACTGCTGCTGTTTGCGGGTGATGACCTGTTGATCTTGCGGCGCGACGATGTGGCCTGGATCGACTGGCCGGGCTATCTGGATCTGCCGGGCGGTATGCGCGACCCTGATGAGACGCCCGAAACCTGCGTTCTGCGCGAAACCCGCGAAGAGCTGGGCCTGCATCTGGAGGCTTGCGACCTGCGCGTCGTGTGTTTGCGGCATACGGCGAAAGGGGTGGAGTGGTTTTTTGCCCTCCATGGCCTTGCGGATCTGGTCGAACAGGTGCGGTTTGGCGACGAAGGGCAGGGGTGGAAGCCGATGCGCCCACAGGAGTTTATCGCAGCCCAAGACGCCATTCCGGCGTTTCGTCAAATCGTCGCGGACTATGTGCCGACGATAGCGCACAAAAAAACCGGAGTGCGACACGCGCACTCCGGTCAGTAAATCCGGTTCTCAGGGGACAGTAGAGACCCGGACGGCAGGCTCATACAGGCGTATGAGCGCAGGCAGTTTCCGTCGTGGCCCGAGGCAGGAGGGCCAGCCGACGCCGACATGTGCAAAACACATGCCGTTCCCCGTCGCAGCGGCAGGACCGCGACGGGTATGGGGTTATGCCGCGTGCGGCATATCGCGGTGGCGGTTGCGCGGCGGCACGATGGGCTTGCGCAACTCGCGGGATTTCAATGCGCTGCGGTCGCTGAGCGCCATGAGCGCGCTATTCAGCAATCCGCGGGACGCGGCCTCGAAGTCGGTGGTCATGGGGGCATCAAACTGGCTGGCGACGCGAACGCGCCCACCGGGAGTGTGCAGGGTGACCAGTGCCTCAAAGCACTGTTCGGCGGCGTTGTAGCGAACGTCGTGAATGCGCGGTGTCATATCGCTCATGCCTCGTTCCTTTCCATCCAAGTGACCCACCGTGGGCCGTTCTGTATCATTAACGTAACAGCCTGTGGAAAAGTTTCATCGGGGAGGCGGAAAGAGTTTTCCCCTTAAATCGCAGGGGTTGGCGAGATTCGGCTTAGCCGTAGGACAATTTTTGCCCAAAGTTACCCACAGGGCGCGCATAGCCTTTTGCGTCCCTTGAACCGCGCTGTGGCGATTCCTATCTGCTGCGGTCTTTTTGAAACGCCCTTAGGCGGGGTTCAGTTCACGAACGATGTCGCGGGCGGCCTGCGCGGGATTGACTGCGCGGTGGATCGGACGGCCCACGACGATGTGGTCGGCACCATCGGCGATGGCCTGAGCCGGTGTGGCAATACGCTTTTGGTCGCCTTTGTCGGCGCCCAGTGGACGCACGCCGGGGGTGACGATCAGACGGTCACGCGATTCCGGCAGGGCGCGGATCAAAGCTGCCTCATTGGGGGAGGCAATTACGCCGTCGGCGCCCGCCTCGAACGCGCGGCCTGCGCGTTCCGCAACCAGATCGGGGATTGCGCCGTCCTTGATCAGCGCTGCATCAAGATCGCCGCGATCGAGCGAGGTCAGGATTGTCACGCCAAGGATTTTCAGGTTGGTGCCAGCGGCCCCTTCCTTGGCGGCGCGGACCACATGCGGATCGCCATGCACGGTCAGGAAATCCAGATCGAACTGCGCGATGCCACGCACCGCCGCCTCGACCGTGGCACCGATGTCAAAGAACTTCATGTCCAAGAAGATGCGTTTGCCGTGTTCCTGTTTCAGCTCGTTGGCGAGGGCCAGCCCGCCGCCGGTCAACATGCCAAGACCGATCTTGTAGAACGACACGGTGTCGCCAAGCTTTTGGACCAGTTCCAGCCCCTGAACGACGTTTGGCACGTCCAAGGCTAAGATCAGGCGGTCGTCTGCGGTCGGGGTCTGGGCGGTTGTCATGGCGGAGCTCCTGTTGCGCAGGTTCCGTTTGCCCATCGCACGCCCCGACGTCAAGCGCGGGTCAGTTCCTGTGGCAGCAAGCCGGGGGCAAAGCGCAAGGCCCCGCGCCTGCGCAACTGTGGCAGTTTGCGCGCCATGTAAAGGGCGTGGGCGAGCACCAGTAGCCGTTGCCGCCGGTTGTCCAGCGCGCGCCTGTGCGGCAGGGTCAGCGGAATCACCACGCGCCGTTCATTGGCGATCAGGATGACGGACCCTTGCGTGGCCTGTGTGGCGATACAGGTTTTGAACCCCTTAAATTCTATATGCGTTACATACATTTGATGCCCCGTTTGCCCTGTGGGTTTAGCAGCATGGGCGTTAAATTTGCGTGTCCGTATGCGTGGTATTTTAGCAACAAAAGGCTTGAAGCCGGTTCTCCCGCGCCCCATCTTTATACCGAGGCCCAAAGGGGCGCGTGCCGCAGATGCGGGCGCATCCGAGGTTGGGCGCTTGATAAAGGAGAGCTGTGATGAACTTGGAGAAGTTCACTGATCGTGCGCGCGGTTTTGTTCAGGCCGCCCAGACGATTGCGATGCGGGAAAGCCATCAGAAGCTGGCCCCCGAACATCTGCTGAAGGCGCTGCTGGATGACGAGCAGGGCCTTGCGTCCAATCTGATCCAAGCGGCAGGCGGACAGCCTGCGCGCGTGGTGCAGGTGCTGGACACAAAGCTGGCCAAAATCCCCAAAGTGTCCGGTGATGCCGGCCAGGTCTATCTTGATGCCGCAACGGGCAAGGTGCTGGACGAAGCGGAAAAGGTCGCCAAGAAGGCGGGCGACAGTTTCGTGCCGGTGGAGCGTATTCTGACGGCGCTGGCCTTGGTGAAATCCCCCGCCAAAGACGCGCTGGAGGCCGGTGGCCTGTCGGCCCAGGCACTGAATGCGGCCATCAATGATGTGCGCAAGGGGCGCACGGCGGACAGCGCAAACGCCGAGGATTCCTTTGAGGCGCTGAAGAAATTCACTCTGGATCTGACCGAACGGGCGCGTGAGGGCAAGATTGACCCGATCATCGGCCGTGACGAGGAAATCCGTCGCGCCATGCAGGTTTTGTCCCGCCGGACCAAGAACAACCCCGTTCTGATTGGTGAGCCGGGCGTGGGCAAGACCGCCATTGCCGAAGGGCTGGCCCTGCGGATCGTGAATGGTGACGTGCCCGAAAGCCTGCAGAACAAGCGTCTGCTGTCGCTGGATATGGGTGCGCTGATTGCCGGTGCGAAATACCGTGGCGAGTTCGAGGAGCGTCTGAAGGGCATCCTGTCGGAGGTCACCACCGCGGCCGGAGAAATTGTGCTGTTTATCGACGAGATGCACACGCTTGTTGGCGCGGGCAAGGCGGATGGCGCGATGGATGCGTCCAACCTGCTGAAACCGGCGCTGGCGCGGGGCGAGCTGCATTGCGTGGGTGCCACAACGCTGGATGAATACCGCAAGCACGTGGAAAAGGACGCGGCGCTGGCCCGCCGGTTCCAGCCTGTGATGGTGCAGGAACCCACGGTCGAGGACACGATCAGCATTCTGCGCGGGATTAAGGAAAAGTACGAGCTGCACCACGGTGTGCGGATCTCTGACTCGGCCTTGGTGACGGCGGCGACCCTCTCGCACCGCTATATCACCGACCGTTTTCTGCCGGACAAGGCCATCGACCTGATGGACGAGGCCGCCAGCCGGTTGCGCATGGAAGTCGATTCCAAGCCCGAAGAGCTGGACGCGCTGGACCGCGACATTCTGCAAAAGCAGATCGAGGTCGAGGCGCTGCGCCTTGAGGATGATCAGGCCTCGCAGGATCGTCTGGAAAAGCTGGAAAAGGATCTGGCCGACCTGCAGGAACGCAGCGCCGAGATGACGGCGCAGTGGCAGGCGGAACGCGACAAGCTCGCCTCGGCCCGCGATCTGAAGGAAAAGCTGGATCAGGCGCGCGCAGAGCTGGAGCAGGTCAAGCGTGAGGGCAATCTCGCCCGCGCGGGTGAGCTGTCCTATGGCGTGATCCCGCAGCTGGAAAAGCAATTGGCGGAGGCCGAAGAAGCGGATGAGAAGATGGTCGAAGAGGCGGTGCGCCCCGATCAGATTGCTTCCGTGGTCGAACGCTGGACCGGTATTCCGGCAGGCAAGATGCTGGAAGGCGAGCGCGAAAAGCTGCTGGGCATGGAGGACAACCTGCATCGTCGGGTGGTCGGCCAAAATCAGGCGGTGACAGCGGTGGCCAATGCGGTGCGCCGTGCGCGCGCGGGGCTAAACGACGAGAACCGCCCGTTGGGGTCGTTCCTGTTCCTTGGCCCGACCGGCGTTGGCAAGACCGAGCTGACAAAGGCCGTGGCGGAGTTCCTGTTTGACGACGACAGCGCAATGGTGCGCATCGACATGTCGGAGTTCATGGAGAAACACGCGGTCGCCCGCCTGATCGGCGCGCCTCCGGGCTATGTCGGCTATGACGAGGGCGGCGTGCTGACCGAAGCGGTGCGGCGGCGTCCCTATCAGGTCGTGCTGTTCGACGAGGTCGAAAAGGCGCATCCCGATGTGTTCAACGTGCTGTTGCAGGTGCTTGACGATGGTGTTCTGACCGATGGTCAGGGGCGGACTGTGGACTTTAAGCAGACGTTGATCATTCTGACGTCGAACCTTGGGTCGCAGGCGCTGAGCCAGTTGCCCGAGGGCGCGGACAGTGCGCAGGCCAAGCGTGACGTGATGGACGCGGTGCGGGCGCATTTCCGGCCCGAGTTCCTGAACCGTCTCGACGAGACGATCATCTTTGACCGGCTCAAGCGCGAGGACATGGGCGGTATCGTCGATATCCAGACCGCGCGCCTGTTGAAACGTCTTGCCGCGCGCAAGATCGATTTGCAGCTTGATGACGGGGCAAAGACATGGCTTGCCGACGAAGGCTATGATCCGGTGTTCGGCGCGCGTCCGCTGAAGCGGGTGATCCAGCGCGCCTTGCAGGATCCGTTGGCGGAGATGCTGCTTTCGGGCGACGTCAATGACGGTGATGTGGTGGTGGTGTCCGCCGGTGCGGACGGTCTGCTGATTGGTGACCGTGTGGGCGCCAGCAACCGCCCCAAGCCCGACGATGCCGTGGTGCATTGATCCGGTGATCTGAAACGCAAAAGGCCCGCCGTTCTGGCGGGCCTTTTCATGTGTCGGATGTGGCGCTCAGAACAGGAAGTCGTCAGCCGTGATATCGGCAAGCATCGTGTTCTCAAGCGTGATTTTGTTGCTGCCGTCGATGTCGATCAGCACAGCATCGGCCACCTGATACAGGTCCAGCGCGTCGATCCCGTCGAGCTTATACCCTTTGAGGGAGATCAGATCGCTGCCGTCCTCGAAATCGGTGATCACGTCGTAGCCGGAGCGGGAGGCAAAGACAAAGGTGTCCGCCTCGGCCCCGCCGGTCAGCGTATCATTGCCGCGCCCGCCTTCGATCCGGTCGCCGCCCGCGCCGCCCGACAGCACGTCGTTGTGATTTCCGCCGTTCAGGGTGTCATCGCCTGCACCGCCGTTCAACGTGTCATGCCCCGACCCGCCGTCCAATGTATCGGCCCCTGCGTCCCCTTCGAGCAGATCGTTGCCAGACCCGCCTTTGACCAGATCGTCGCCATCACCGCCTGACAGGGTGTCCATGGCCTTGCCGCCGTCCAGCGTATCGTTGCCGCCCATCCCGTAGATGACGTCGCCTCCGTTCAATCCGTTGATGTTGTCGGCACCGCTGCTGCCGGTCAGCACGTCGGCGGTCTCGGTCGGTGCGATGCTGACGGGGGCGGGCGCGGTAAAGACAAAGTCAGAGGCGGAGAGGTCGCTGACCAGAAGGCCGTCCAGCAGCATGGTCGCGCCCTCGCCAAAGGTGACAAGCGCGCCGTCGGTGGTGTCCGTCAGCGACAGATCTGCCAGTGTTTCAATCCCTAGGGCAGAGACATCCACCACGTCGGATCCGGTGGTGAAGCCTGTGACCGTGTCGGACCCGCTGTCGATGCGGTCGATCACGATGGTATCGGCGTCGCCGGTTTGGGTGCCAAGGATCAGCAGGTCATTGCCCGCACCGGCCAGCAGGGTGTCGTCACCCGCGCCCCCATCCAGCGTGTCATCGTCCTTGCCCCCATCAAGCAGGTCATTGCCGCTGTCCCCGAACAGCAGGTCATGACCGTTGCCGCCGCTGACGGTGTCGGCCCCTTCGCCGCCATAGGCTGTGTCACGCCCCGAAGAGCCGAAGACGAAATCATCGCCGGTGCCGCCGTACAGGGTGTCATTTCCCCCGCCACCGTCCAGCGCGTCGTTGTCGGCATTGCCGAACAGCGCATCACCGTCCGCGCCGCCTTCGAGGGTGTCATCACCGCCGCCGCCGTACAGCGTGTCGTTGTTGTTTTCCCCTTGGATCAGGTCAGCGCCCGCGCCCCCGGCCAGGGTGTCATTGTCGTCACCGCCGCGCAGGGTGTCTTCGCCGCTGCCGCCGTTGAGCTCGTCATCGCCGGTGCCGCCGTGCAGCCAATCATCACCCGCTTCGCCGTTGAGCGTGTCGTCAAACCCGCCGCCGGAAATCTGGTCGTTGTCGTCGCCGCCAAAGATCAGGTCGTCGTCCTTGCCACCCAGAAGCGTGTCATCCCCGGCCTCGCCAAAGAGGGTGTCATTGCCGGCGCCCGCGTCGTTCACGAGGTCGTCGCCGCTTCCGAGAACAAAGGTGTCATTGGTGTCGGTGCCGGACAGCGTATCGGCGGAAGGTGTACCGTTGAATGTGGGCATGAAAAGCTCCGGATAAATAATGGCAGCAAAATGCGGCAGGTCCGAAGATGGTTAATGTGGGATAGCGGAATCTGGCAAGAAGAATGGCGAAATGACGCCGTAATTATGCAGTTGCGCATCTACAGGCGAATTAATTCAAGGGATTGGCGCTAACTGTTTCTGGCAGCGAGGCAAACGGCCCGCACAGGGCGGGCCGTTTGAGGGTGTTACATCGGCGGCATGATGACCTTGTCGATGACGTGAATGACGCCGTTGGACGCCTCGATGTCGGCCTGTGTCACGGTCGCATCATTGACCATCACCCCGTTGTCGAGATCGATGGTGATGTCTGCGCCTTCGACGGTGGCGGCGGTCATGTCATCCGCAAGATCGGTGGACATCACTTTGGTGGCGACCACGTGGTAGGTCAGGATGTCGACGAGCTTGTCCTTGTTTTCAGGCTTCAGCAGGTCTTCGACGGTGCCCTCGGGCAGCGCGGCAAAGGCTTCGTCGGTGGGGGCGAAGACCGTGAAGGGACCGTCGCTTTTCAGCGTTTCCACCAGACCGGCGGCTTGGGCGGCAGCGAGAAGCGTTTCAAAGCTGCCTGCTTCGGTGGCGGTGTCGACGATGTCCTTGGACATGGAATGACCGTCGGCAAATGCGGGAGCGGCAAAAGCCACGGACAGGGCAAGAATGGTCGAGCGAAGCATATGTTCCTCCATTGGTTGTGATGCTTGCTGCATCGACAAGGGTTACGGCGATTGGGCGATGCTGGATGATGCGGAAATTCCACTGATCGCCGTTGATTTGGCGGGCGGTATCGCTAAGCCTGCGTGATTTTTCCCGGCCACTGAAATTTACGTGATCGGCTGTGAAGAAAGTCGCGAAAATTGTGAGGGTCTTTGAGATGGGAATGTTTTGTTCACAGTCCTGATTTAACCAATCAACGGGTGTCAAAGGCGAAGGTTGGTGACAAGATGGCGTAAAACGGCACAGGCGCATCGGACGGACGGCTGCGCTTTCGGAGGTGACTATGGAATATGTAATGATCGCGCTGCAGTATCTGGCGCTGCTGTTTGTTCTGGCGATCGGGTTCGGGGTGTTGTCGGTCTGCGCCATGTTTGTGCTGGACACGCGCCAGACCAGTGATGCGATCCGGCGCAATTATCCGGTGATCGGCCGGTTTCGTGGGCTGTTCACCGAATTGGGGGAGTTCTTTCGCCAGTATTTCTTTGCCATGGATCGCGAGGAAATGCCGTTCAACCGCGCGCAGCGCAATTGGGTCTATCGGGCGGCGGAAAACAAATCCAACACGGTGGCGTTTGGATCGACGCGGAACCTGTCGGTGCCGGGCACGCCGATCTTTATGAATGCGGTGTTTCCTCCGCTCGACGATCAGTTCGCCTCGACCGAGCCGATGGTGATCGGGCCGCATTGCCGCGAACCCTACGCCGCGCCGTCGATCTTTAACATCTCGGGGATGAGTTACGGGGCCCTGTCAAAGCCCGCCATTCAGGCGCTGTCGCGCGGGGCGGCCATGTCGAATGTCTGGCTGAACACGGGCGAGGGTGGCTTGGCGCCGGATCATCTCGAAGGGAAATGTGACATCGTCTACCAGATTGGCACGGCCAAATTCGGTGTGCGGGACGAGGCCGGTAATTTATCGGATGAGAAGCTGCGCAAGATGGCCGCCTTGCCGCAGGTGAAGATGTTCGAGATCAAGCTGAGCCAAGGGGCGAAGCCCGGTAAGGGCGGTATTCTTCCGGCGGCCAAGATCGATGAGGAAGTGGCCGAGATCCGTGGTGTGCCCATGGGAAAGGATGCGATCTCTCCCAACCGGCACCGAGAGGTCGACGACTGGGATGATCTGCTGGATCTGATCGGTCATATCCGCGAGGTGACCGGCAAGCCGGTGGGGTTCAAGACCTGTATCGGGTCCGCTGATCCGTGGTTTGATTTCTTCAAACGGATTAAAGAGCGCGGGGCCGAATGCGCGCCCGACTTCATCGCGGTCGATGGTGGCGAAGGCGGTACAGGTGCGGCCCCGATGCCCCTGATCGATCTGGTTGGGATGCCCCTGCGCGATGCGCTGATCCGGATGGTGGACCTGCGTGATCTGGCTGGGTTGCACGATCGCATCCGCATCATCGCCAGTGGCAAGCTTGTCGCGCCGGGGGATGTGGCCTGGGCGATTTGCATGGGGGCGGATTTTGTGGCCTCGGGGCGGGGGTTCATGTTCTCGCTGGGCTGTATTCAGGCGCTGAAGTGTAACAAGAACACCTGCCCGACGGGGATCACCACGCATATCCCGTCCCTGCAAAAGGGGCTGGTGGTCGAAGAGAAAGACAAACGCGTCGCGGCCTACGCCAAGGCGGTGATCCACGAGGTGGAAACGATTGCCCATTCTGTCGGCGTTGCAGAGCCGCGCCAGATGCGCCGCCGCCATGTGCGCGTCGTGACCGATGACGGGTCGTCGGTGCAAATGAATGAAATCCATCCGTCGGTGCATCTGGGGTTGAATGGCTTGGCGCGGGCGCGGGGCCACAAGCAATTCGAAGATGGGATTCGCCGTCTCGCCATAGAGGGCGAGGAATTGTGAGCTGGCCTGCAGGTGGGACTGTTTGCCTGACGGCAAAGGCGCCCACCCGCCGACCCGTTATGTTTCATCCCTATGGCGTGAACGTGACGCGCTGTTTGTTGGGGGAATGCGGTCTATGCGCTATCTTTGCCGCGTAACATTTGCAGGAGCCCCGCAATGAGCCGCCGCTGGACCAATGATCTGACCGCACAGGATGTCACGCCTGAGCGTGTGTTTCTCAACCGTCGTCAATTGATGAGCGGGGCAGGGGCGCTCGGCATTGCGGGCGGGTTGGCAGCGCCGGCCCACGCGCAAGAGCTGGAGCCCAACAGTTTCGAGGATATTACAAACTACTGCAATTTTTACGAGTTCGGCACCGGCAAAAGTGATCCGGCGCAATATGCCGAGGCGCTGACAACTGAACCGTGGACCGTGCAGATCGACGGTTTGGTGGAAAAGCCGGGCGACTACAGCTTTGAGGATATTCTGAGCCAGATGGACATTGAGGAGCGTATCTATCGTTTCCGCTGTGTCGAAGCCTGGTCGATGGTCGTGCCGTGGAACGGATTCGAGCTGGGCGATCTGTTGGAAATGGTGGGTGTGAAACCCGAGGCGCAGTATGTGGCCTTTGAAACCGCCTATCGTCCCGATGAAATGCGCGGTGTGGCCTATCCGGTGCTGGATTGGCCCTATGTCGAAGGGCTGCGTCTGGATGAGGCGCGCCATCCCCTGACCTTGATGGCCACGGGGCTGTATGGAAAGCCGCTGCCCAATCAGAATGGCGCGCCACTGCGGTTGGTCGTGCCCTGGAAGTACGGGTTCAAGTCGATCAAATCCATCGTCCGCATCACACTCACGGACAGCCAGCCGCCCACGTCGTGGAATAAGGCGAACGCGCGCGAGTATGGGTTTTACTCAAACGTGAATCCCAACGTGGATCACCCGCGGTGGTCCCAAGCTACAGAGCGCCCGTTGGGCGGGGGCCTTCTGGCGCGCCGTAAGCCGACGTTAATGTTCAACGGCTATGACGAGGTCGCCAGCCTGTACGACGGCATGGATCTGACGGAAAATTTCTGATGGAAGCTGTGAATGGCGCATTGCGGCGTGTGCCCACATGGTGTGTGTACGTAGCATTGGCTTTGCCTGCGCCGTATCTGTTGTCTCTTGCTTTGACAGGTGGGCTGGGCGTGGATCCGGTCAAAGCGTTGGAGCATCAGCTTGGCCGCTGGGCCTTGTGGCTCCTGCTGGCGGGGCTGGCAGTCTCGCCACTGCGCAATCACTTCCACCTGAACCTGCTGAAGTTCCGTCGGGCCTTGGGACTCATGGCGTTTTACTATGTGGTCTTACACCTGTTGGTGTGGCTTGTCCTTGACGTGCAGATTGTTTCGCAGATCTGGGCTGACATTGTTAAGCGCCCCTACATCACCGTCGGAATGCTGGCATTCATTTGTATGGTTCCCTTGGCTGCCACGTCGACCAATGCCGCAATTCGTCGGTTGGGCTCGAAGTGGAGACGCTTACACAGGCTGACCTACCTTATCGTTCCGCTGGGGGCGTTGCATTTCGTGATGGTCGCGAAAGGATTCCAAATCGAACCCCTTCTGTATCTCGCAGCTGCCGTTTTGCTCGTGGCGTTACGTGCACCTCTTAAACGTCGGCGTGGAATCAAGGCTTGAAGACGAACCCTCTGACCTGAATCTGGGGGTAAGTGTGTGGATATCAGAGACGGCTATCCAGGATCCGGCCTTTCGTTATGGTCGGGCGCCACATTTTGTTGGTTTTTATTCCATGTATTCAGTGACTTGTGATGAAGTTTGAGATTTATTCGGATCTGCGTGCTTTTTTGGGTTGCAGCCATCGGGGCCTATCCGTAAAAGCCCCTTCACCGGCGGCGCTGAGGTGCTGGCGGGGCGCTGGACGGGCTGAGATGGTTCGGACGGCGGGACGGAAAATCGAGGCAAGGTTGGGCGGGCGCGCCGTAAGTTTAGGGCGCAACTGTTTGGTTTTGTTTTCACGTTATTTGACATCGCGAGTATCTG
>NZ_JBLZNC010000009.1:0-111450 GCF_048553715.1 Sagittula sp. SSi028
CCGGTCCCCGGCGGCGTCGGCCCTATGACCATCGCCTGTCTGCTGGCCAACACCGTCACCGCCTGCTGCCGCGCCAACGGGTTGACCGAACCGGACGGGCTGACGGCGTAAGCCCCAAAACATCAGAAAAACAATAAACGGCCGGACACAGGGACGGCCGCCACATGGAGTATATGCAATGAAGAAATTCTGCCTGACCGTTACCTGCAGCACTGCGCGCGGCATCGTTGCCGCGATTTCCGGCTTTCTCGCCGAACATGGCTGCAACATCACCGACAGCTCGCAATTCGACGACGTGGGCACGGGCAATTTCTTTATGCGGATCAGTTTTGAATCCCAGGACGGGGCCGATCTGGCGAAGCTCAGGGCCGATTTCGCACCGATCGCCAAGAGCTTTGACATGACCAGCGCCTTTCATGACGAGGCCGAAAAGATGAAGGTGGTCATCATGGTGTCGCGCTTCGGGCATTGCCTGAACGATCTGCTGTACCGTGTAAAGATCGGGGCGCTGCCGGTGGAAATCGTGGCGGTGATCTCTAACCACATGGATTACCAGAAGGTTGTGGTAAACAACGACATTCCGTTCCACTGCATTCGCGTGACGCCGGAAAACAAACCCGAGGCCGAGGCGGCCATTATGAAAGTGGTCGAGGATGCCGGGGCGGAGCTGATCGTGCTGGCCCGTTACATGCAGATCCTGTCGGATGAGATGTGTCGCAAGATGTCGGGCCGCATCATCAATATCCACCATTCGTTTTTGCCGTCGTTCAAGGGCGCGAACCCGTATAAACAGGCCTTTGCCCGTGGCGTGAAGCTGATCGGGGCGACCTCGCATTACGTGACCAGCGATCTGGATGAGGGGCCGATCATCGAACAGGACGTTGTGCGCATCACCCATGCGCAAAGCCCTGATGATTTTGTCTCTCTCGGGCGTGATGTGGAAAGTCAGGTTTTGGCCCGCGCCATACATGCGCACGCAAATCATCGGGTTTTCCTGAATGGGAACAAGACGGTGGTGGTGCAGGCCTCTCCCGGCTCCTACAGCTCTGAACGCATGGGATAACCCGCGCGAGACTGAGTTCGCACAAAAATGCGGCATAGGTACTGGACGGGGCAAGGCGGATTGGTCTAATTGGTCCAAACCAGTCAGGACAGTGCCTTGCCCAGTCGCCCCACGCCACAGTCCGGCGCAAATTTGCCCGGATCTACAATCCGTTACGTGTTCGACACCCTGTCTACGCGGATTGTTACACAGGAATATGCCAGCGAAGAGCGGCTTCCGTCCGAGCGGCAGCTGGCGCAGGATCTTGGCGTGGCGCGCAACACGGTGCGCGAGGCGCTCGACCAGCTGGAGGCGCGCGGCATGATCCGGCGCCGCGCGGGGTCGGGGTCGTTCGTGACCTATGATCCAGAAGGCGCGACGGGGTCCACCTCTCCGGTGGCTGCCGATGTCGGCCCCCTGCAACTGCAAAGTGTGCGCGGCATTCTGGAACCCGAGATGATCCGCATCGCCATCGTCAACATGTCACCGCGCCAGATCGAAGCGCTGTCGGTCGTGCTGTCCAAGATGGAAGGCGTGCAGGGGGATGTGACCGGCTTTATGCGGCTGGAGGAAGAATTCCATCGTCTGATTGCCGAAGGCACGGGCAATCCGCTGCTGGTCGCCTGCTACAATCTGGTCCTTGACGCGCGGCGACAGGAATTCCGGTCTGCCATGTACCGGCGGCACCTGACACCCGCCCGCATGGCCGCCTATCAACGCGGCTACAACGGCCTGTTCAACGCCATCGCCGCCCGCGACATTGAAGAAGCCAGTGAGTTCATGAAGCTGGCCCTGATCGAAGATCAACGGATTTTGCTGCAAGAGGATTGATTGGATCAATCCGGTTTGCACCACCTTTGCGCCAGATCTCTTTCGCAGACCACCAACCCCGGAGCGCTTGTTGGCCAGCGAATCTGCTCATGCGAGGTCGGTCTGAAGGCCGCGCGTTTAGCGCCTTGCGCGCTTCATTCAACGCCCGCAGCGATTAATTTATGAACAAGCGCCACGTCACTGGGCCGCAATTTCCTTAAATCGACGTAAAAATATATTCCTCACAAGAAAAAAGTTTGACCGAAGATCGACCTGTCGGCTGAGGTTTGGCCATCAAGTGATCCAGTTGCCAAAATTGGTATGAACCAGAACAACAACGGCAACGGCGCGCTTGGGTGAAGTCATGCTCAGAACAGGGAGAACGACTTGGAACAGGATCTAACGTCCCTAGCCACCGCCGTTGCGGAGCTACAGGCGAGCGTCTCGGCCACGAACGGGACATTCGCTGAAACCTTTTACTACCTCACCATCCCGCTGATGGTGCTTATCCACGTCGGCTTTCTGGCCTACGAGATGGGTGCCTCGCGATCAAAGAACGCCTTGGCGTCGGGGATCAAGAACATCCTCGCCTTTGCGATGATCGTGCCATTTTTCTACTGCATCGGCTGGTGGATCTATTGGGCCTTCCCCACGGGTCTGACCCTGTCCGAAGGCGCCATGGGCATTTCCGGTCTGGCTTATGCCAACTCCATCGCCCTGCCATGGAGCGAATACATGGGACCGAACCTCGACGACCGCGCATCGGGCGTGTTCTGGGGGGCCTTTGTGCTGTTTGCCGCGACCACAGCGTCGATCATGTCCGGCGGCGTCATCGAACGCATCAAGCTGACAGGCTTTGTCGTTCTGGCAATCGTTCTGGGCGCCTTTGTCTGGATTTTGGCCGGGGCCTGGGGCTGGCATTCTGACGGCTGGCTGGTGACGAAATTCGGCTACCACGACTTCGGGGCGGCAGGGGTCGTTCATATGATCGCGGGCTTCTTCACCCTTGGCGTGTTGATCAACCTCGGGCCGCGTATCGGCAAGTTCAATGCCGATGGCAGCGCGAACCACATCGCGGGGCATTCCATGCCAATGACGCTGATCGGCCTGATGCTGATTATCGCAGGGTTCTGGGGCTTCTTGATGGGCTGCGTCATCGTTCCCGGCGAGGCCTGGTCCTGGAGCGCCACCATCGAAGGCACCATCTACGGCACGCCGATGACGATTTCGGGCATGACGTTCAATACGCTTATGGGCTTTGCCGGTGGCATCATCGGCGCGTGGATGGTCACACGTGATCCGTTCTGGATGATGTCCGGCGCGCTTGGCGGCATCATCTCCTGCGCGGCGGGTCTGGACCTGTGGTACCCGCCCATGGCCTTTGTGATCGGCTTTATCGGGGCCTCGGCCATGCCGTTTGTCGCAAGCTTTGTGGAAAAGCGCGGTGTTGACGACGCAGTAGGCGCGTTTGCCGTGCACGGTTTCCTGGGCATGTGGGGCGTTCTGGTCGTGGGCATTGCCGCTCAGGGCTATCCGGCGATGTTCGGCGAGGACGTGATCACCACTTCCTTCACCGGACAGCTTGTCGGCGCCATCGTGATGGGCCTGCTGGGCTTTGTCCCCGGCTATGCGGTCTCTTTCTTGCTGAAGGTGACAGGCCAGCTGCGGGTGCCGGAAGAGGCAGAGATCCTCGGTCTCGACGCGGTCAAGGTGCCGGCCAGCGCCTATCCCGAAGGGATGCGCGCCTCTGTCAGCCCTGCTGAATAACCCTCGGATACGAAAGGAAACATCATGGAAGCACCATTTGACGTAACCACTTGGGACGGCATCACCGGCGCCTTTTACACGGGCTACGGGTCGATCGAAGGGTTCTGGCTGATCGTATGTCTGGGATTGGTGGCTGCGGCTGTCACCTTTGGCTGGCGGCACGAGGAACACGCCTACAAGGCGACCAAGGGCAAATAAGCACCAAAGCTCCGGCGCCGCCAAGACGCGGCCCGGAGCACGCGGCCCCCGCATATCACAAACCAACCACGGGACAGGCCGCATACAATTGCGCACGACAGGAAGGATAAGACATGGTCACATCGTGGAGGTTCTCCGCCCTCGCAGACCGACACCGCGCCTTGGGCTCCGAGCTTGAGGACTGGAGCGGCATGGGCACGGCCTGGAGCTACGACAAGGATCAGAAAACAGAATATGAGGCCATCCGCACCAAGGCAGGTGTCATGGATGTCTCGGGCCTGAAGAAGGTCCATGTCGTCGGGCCGCATGCGCAATATGTGATCGACAAGGCCACAACCCGCAGCATCGAAAAGCTCAAACCCGGTCGGTCCACCTATGCCACCATGCTCAACGATCAGGGCAAGTTCGTGGACGATTGCGTGATCTACCGGATGGGGCCGCACAGCTTTATGGTGGTGCATGGCTCTGGCGCGGGACACGAGCAGCTGACCATGTATGCGGCGGGGCGCAATGTGGCGCTGCTGTTCGACGACGACCTGCACGACATTTCCTTTCAGGGCCCGCTGGCGGTGGATTATCTGGAAAAGCACGTCCCCGGCATTCGGGATGTGGTCTATTTCAGCCACATCCAGACGGTTCTGTTTGGCAAGCCTGTCATGATCTCGCGCACAGGCTACACCGGCGAACGCGGCTACGAGATCTTCTGCCGCCGTCAGGATGCGGGCGAGATCTGGGACACCATCGTGGCCGAAGGGGCGGACATGG
Organism: Sagittula sp. SSi028; assembly: GCF_048553715.1. NCBI lineage: Bacteria > Pseudomonadati > Pseudomonadota > Alphaproteobacteria > Rhodobacterales > Roseobacteraceae > Sagittula > Sagittula sp. SSi028. The sequence goes on from NZ_JBLZNC010000009.1 coordinate 4,583, forward strand.
GGATCGTGCCGACACGGTTTACCACGCTCGATTGGCTGCGCGCCGAAAGCTATCTGCTGTTCTTCCCATACGACAACTCAGAGATGTATCCCTTTGACAACGAAGGTCCGGGCGACACGCTTTGGGAGCTTGGTCTGGATTTCACCGTCTCACCCGGGAAAACCGGCTTTCGCGGGGCCGAAGAGCACTATCGCCTGCAAGGCAAGGAACGGTTCAAGATCTACGGCGTCAAGCTGGAGGGCACCTCGCCCGCGCCCGAAGGCGCCCCATTGTTCAAGGACGGGACGCAGGTCGGGATCGTCACGGTCGGGGTCTATTCCGAACTGAACGGCCACAACGTCGGGATTGCCCGCATGCCGGTCGAATGCGCGGTCGAAGGCACCGCCCTGAGTGTGGACATCGACGGCACACAGGTCCCCGCCATTGCCCATTCGATGCCGTTCTACGACGTCGACAAAAAGCGCCGTACCGCAAAAGGCTGATACCGCTTTAGGCGAAGATCGTTCCGGCAGGGCGTGTCTTGCCGGAACCCAAGGAAGACCACGGGAAACGCTATGTCCAACACCAAATTCTCCCCTTCGATAGACTCGCGACCCATCTATGCGGGGCTGACCCCCGGCGGCAGCGGCCCGGCCATCATGGTCGCGGATGAGGCGGGGGCTGCGGCCCTGACGGACCTGTTCGCCGCTGACCGGAGCATGCCCGCGCGCGCGCAGGTCATTCTGGTGGGGGCAGGGGACACCAGCCAATCCGCCTTGCGCAAACACGCCCCGGCCGGGCTGGCCTTGGCCGCTGATCTGGACACTGCCATCCCCGTTATGACACAGCTTTTGGCCACGGCGCATATGGGCACACGGATGTATCTGGCGGGCAGTGAGGGGCTGTTGGGCCGCGCCTCTGCCACAGCTCTGTCCGCTGGTCTGCCGCTTGATGCGATCGAGATGGAACATCGCGGCCCCATCGCGCGGCGTATGCAATGTGTACACTGCAAAGGCTTCACCGATGACGTGATCACGGACCCGTTTCGCTGTTCGCACTGCGGGCTGACCCTGTTTGTGCGTGACCATTTCTCGCGGCGTCTGGGCGCGTTTCAGGCGGTTTGCGTCGACGCCGAGACCCCCGGCATCGTCCCTGCCCCGCAGGAGATCCAGCCATGACCCATTTGAACCTGACCGTGACAGAGATCGAAACCCTGTCCCCCCTCGTCAAACGGTTCCGTTTTGAAGACCCGGACGGCGCGCCATTGCCCGCGTTCTCCGGCGGTGCCCATATCACGGTTGAAATGCCGATGGACGGGATCATCCGGCGCAACAGCTATTCGCTGATCTCGGACCCCAACGACGTCTCCGGGTATGAGATTGCCGTGCGCCGCGAGGATACCGGTCGGGGCGGGTCGCGCCACATGCACAGCGCTGTGACCGAAGGCAGCGCGGTCAAGGTCTCTGCCCCCGCCAATCTGTTCTCGCTCGATCTGCGGGCGCGCAAACATGTGCTGATCGCCGGGGGCATCGGCATCACCCCGTTCGTGTCGCAGCTTCGGCAGCTTGACGCTGTGCAACAGCCCTTCGAACTACACTACGCCGCGCGCAGCCGTGCAGAGGCCGCAGGCCTGAAACTGTTGCCGGAGACATCACAGATCCATATTCACATCTCCGAGGAAGGCTCACGGATGGATCTGGGCGCGATCCTGTCCAACCAGCCCCTTGGCACCCATGTCTACACCTGCGGCCCTGAAGGGTTGATTGCGGCTGTGGCCGATCAGACCGCACGGCTGGGCTGGCCCGCCACTGCAATCCACTCCGAAGCCTTTGCCGCGCCCCCGCCCGGCGCGCCCTTTGACGTGACCCTGCGCAGCAGCGGGAAAGCGGTGCATGTGAAGGCCGATCAAAGCCTGCTCGAAGCCTTGGAAGAGGCCCATGTGCCCATAGACTATTCGTGTCGAGGGGGCGCTTGCGGGCGCTGCGAGACTCGCGTGACCGCCTGTGACGGGCGCATCCAGCACAATGACCACTGGCTGTCCGAGACCGAACGCGCCGAGCAGAAAACCATCATGCCCTGCATGTCGCGTTTCAATGGCGCGCGGCTGGAACTGGATCTCTGAAGGAGACATCAGATGACCAAGCATTTTAACGACGAAACATTTCGCGGCGATTACACCTATCACAATTCGCCGGAGGCGATCCGCCGTTTTCCCTTTCCGTTTGACCAAGACAGCTACATGTATTCGGTCAATATCGAGCCGCACCCCGGTGGCCCGAAGGGCAGCCCGTTCGAGCACGCGTTTGACGTAGACGAACATTATGTCGCCGAGATGCAGGACCGCGCGATCACGCTTGCCGATGATCCGATGCGCTGCCAGTCGCTGCCGCACATGGAATTGGCCGGGTGGGATCTGCTGGAGCTGATCATGGTGTCCAAGGCGCGTGATTACCCGCAGTGGTTCAGCCTGACGCGCGATGGCGACCAGTGGCATTGGATCAACAAGCCGCTCGGCATCGAACAAAGGTTCACGTTCCTTGACAGCAGCACGCTGCCTTGCGGCCCGTTGGAGTACATCACCCGACAGGCGCAGGGGGATTTTGCACTTCTGCACGAACGGGAGGGCAACCTGTGGCTTGATGCCGGAATGATCACCTCGCAGGCGGATTGGTCGCTGGATTTTAATGTCGGCATGAACTTCTTTGAATGGCACGCGCCGGTGCCAAAGGCGCGATCCATGGGTGTTTTCGATAAAGCGCTGAAGTTTCTTCTGTCCGTCACGCAGGCGCAGGCCTACCGACGGCTGAACTGGACAATGACGGTCAACCCGCGCTTGGACACCTCGCCCGAGAACTATCACAAATGGGGGCCGGAAAAGCGGACCATCACGCCGGAGAACGTTGGCGAAAAGCAGTTTCTGCGCGTCGAGCTGCAGAATTTCTATCGGCTGCCTCGCTCTAACGCGATTGCCTTTCCGATCCGGTGCTATCTGTGCAACCTGAGGGATCTGGCGAGCCAGCCGAAATGGGGGCGGCGTCTGCATCGCGTGTTGCGCGACATCGACCCCGATCTGGCGGACTACAAAGGCTTTGCCGTGAACCAGCAGATGATCCTGTCCTATCTCGAACAATTCGATGATGGTGCGCCGACGTCGGCGGGGATTTTCCCCGATTGATACAGGCGGTGCGATGCGTGCCAATCCGTCGCAATCGACCCTTGATGCGGCGGTGCAGCATGCGCCGCGCACTGCCGCTGCGTGTAGCCTGACCCCGGGCGACATCCGGTGAGGGGCAGATGATCAACGTGCTATCAAGTGTTTGGGCGCTGCTGGTTGGCGTGGTATTTATCATGCTTGGCAATGGCATGCACTTTACCCTGATCGCGCTGCGCGGCGGGATCGAAGGGTTTTCCGCGACCGAGCTGGCCATCGTCACGTCGGGCTATTTCGTGGGCTTTCTGGCCGGTGCCACCCAGACGCCTGCCCTGATCCGCAAGGTGGGGCACGTTCGGGTCTTTGCGGCCTTGGGCAGCTTCATGTCCGCCGGCCTTATCGCCTTTACGCTGCTTGCGGAGCCATGGGCCTGGACCCTGTTGCGGATCATGGTCGGCTTTTGCATGTCGGGCATTTATGTGACCGCCGAAAGCTGGCTCAACGATGCGGCCACCAATGAAAACCGTGGCAAGATCCTGTCCGCCTATATGGTCGCGCAGACCTTGGGCATCATTGGCGCGCAGGGCTTGCTGACCTTGGGTGACGCGGCGACGGCGGCGCTGTTTATCGGCGCCTCGATCCTTGTGTCGGTGTCCTTTGGCCCGATCCTGTTGACCGTCACACCCGTTCCCGCAGCCGAGGTCACGCGGTCCATGCCGTTGCAGAGGCTGGCACGATCCGCCCCCTTGGGCACGGTCGGTATTTTCCTGCTGGGCAACGTCTATGCCACGCAGTCCGGTATGGGGGCGGTGTTTGGCACGCAGATCGGCCTGAGCACGGACCAGATTGTGCTGTTCATCGCGATGCTGTTCGCGGGCGCGCTGGTGCTGCAATATCCCGTGGGCTGGCTGTCGGACCGGATGGACCGTCGCATTCTGATTGCGGTGACCTCGGCCCTGGCGGTGTGTTTCTGTCTGGGCGGCTGGGCTGCGGGCGAAAACCAGTGGTTTTTGATGGGCGCCGCCTTCCTCAGCGGGGGTGTGACCACGCCGCTTTATGCGCTTTTGCTGGCCTACGCCAATGACAGTCTCGACCCGACAGAGATGCCCGCCGCTGCCGGGGGTTTGGTTCTGACCTTTGGCATCGGTGCCATTCTGGGGCCGCTGCTGACGGGATGGGCGATGGAGCATTTCGGCCCCTTCGCCTTTTGGGCCTACCTCGCGACCACCTTCGGGATGGTCACCACATACGCGCTGTACCGGATGACCCGCACCGAGGCCACGCCGGTCGAGGAGACCGACAGCTACATCGGTGTCCTGCCCACGGCATCGCCTATGGTGGTCGAAGCCGCCGGTGCATGGGCGGCAGAACAGGGGGAAGAAGGCCCTGCAAGCTGATAAATGGGTATGCAACTGACCTAAAGTCACGGAATCAATATCCCAATACAAAACCCGTCAAAATTTACAAATTTCCATTCATAAACAGTGATTTGTAAGATTCACAAAAAACACCCTCCCGCGATGTATCCAAGTTGATATACAAGTATAAGCAGTATCTTTGGGAGGAGATCACCGTGACACACCGAGCAACGGGCTTTGTTGGCCTGTGCGTCAGTGCGATGCTTGCATCGCAGGCTGCCGCGAACACCGCCTGTGACGCGTCAGATGCGCTGACGGTCATTTCGGCAACCGACGACGGCATGTATGATGACGTCTACGGGCCGCACAACATTATCGATGGCTCGACCGATCCGACCTCGCGCTGGTCGAACGAAAGCCTTGGCGCACCGAAAAGCGTCGTGCTGGATCTGGGGGCCGAACAGACGGTCAAGGGCCTGTCGATTGCGTGGTACAAGGGCAACGAACGCGCAACGCGCTTTACCGTAGACGCCTCTGTCGATGGCGAAAGCTACAGCCAGATCATCGCTGAGCAGCAATCCAGCGGCGAAACGCTGGATCTTGAAGCCTACGATATGGCACCGGTTCAGGCGCGCTATCTGCGGATCAACGGCAATGGCAACACCAGCAACGACTGGAACAGCATCACAGAGGCCGCCGTCACAGGCTGCGGCGTGGCCGTGGAAAAACCCGACCAGCCCGTGATCACCGAGAAGCTGGGCACCGGCATGTTCGGTCTTGATCCGGAGAAATCTCCGGGCGAGAATTTTGACCTGCTGGGATGGTATGTGACCACGCCTGCGGACGACGATGGCAACGGCATCTCCGACAGCGTCTATGAAAACGAGCTTGCGGCGGGCTGGACCGATCCGCGGTATTTCTACACCGACCCCGCCACAGGCGGCATGGTGTTCCGCGTCACACCGGCGGGGGCCAAAACCTCCAAGAACACCAGCTACACCCGCACCGAATTGCGCGGCATGCTGCGTCGGGGCGACTATTCGATCCAGACCCGTGTCGAGGGCGGTTACCCCAATAAAAACAACTGGGTCTTCTCCTCTGCGCCGTTGTCCGCGCAGGCCGCCTCTGCCGGTGTTGATGGCAAAATGACCGCCACTTTGGCCGTCAATCAGGTCACCCGCACGGGATCGGACAATCAGGTGGGCCGCGTTGTGATCGGCCAGATCCACGCCAAGAATGATGAACCGATCCGGCTGTATTACCGCAAGCTGCCGCAGAACAAATACGGCTCGATCTACTTTGCCCACGACCCCGAAGTCGGTAAGGAAACCTGGGTGAACGTCATCGGTGATCGCGGCAACCGCATTGCCAACCCTGACGATGGGATCGCGCTGGACGAGGTGTTCAGCTACGAGATCGAGGTGACCGGCGAGCCCGAGGGCGACCAGATCATCCCGATGCTGCACCTCAAGATCATCCGCGACGATGGTACCGAGGTTGTGGCCGAACCTTTTGACATGCGCGACAGCGGATTTTCGGTCGAAGACGAATTCATGTTCTTCAAGGCAGGCGCCTACACCGGCAACAACACCAGCCCAACACCGGAAACAGACTTTGACCGCGTGATCTTTTACAAGCTGGACGTCAGCCACGATCCCGCCCCGACAGACGGTCCGGCATTGGATATGAAGGCCGCTCCGGCTCCTGTCGTGGCAGAGGCCGAGCCTGCAAAAGCCGGCGTCGTCTTTGCCGATGATTTCGCGGACGGCGGGCGCGATGCCTCGGGCGAGATGGATGCAAATTGGTGGACGACCTCGACCAGCTCGGCCATCGAAATCGCACCCGGCAAGTTGGGCTTGGTGTCCGGCGGGTCGGGGCGCGGCATTCGCGGCACATTCACCCCCCAAGAGCTGTCGGTTGGTCAAACCCTGAAGGCGAGCTTTGATTTCACCACCCCTGCGACGCTGGGCACCGACCGAGACTCTGCCTTTCGGATCGGCTTGTTCGACACGCTTGGCCGTGCCGAGCTTGAGGGCGACCTGTCCGCTTCGTCGAAACAGCCCAACCCGGTCTACGATGGCCTGCCGGGCTACATGATGGATCTTGATGTTGGTCTGGCCAATCCGGACGCGGCGAATATTGGCATCCGCAAGCACAAGGATGACACCCAAGGGCGCCTGTTGGGGACGACCAAAGGGTACCAGAGCCTTGGCGAGGGCGGCGCCTCCTATCAGCTGGCCCCCGAGACTGCCTACAGCGGAAGCCTGTCGGTGGAGCGGCTGGCCGAGGGGCTGCGGATTTCCGGCAGTCTGAGCCAAGACGGCACTGTCTTGTCCGAATTCAGCCATCTCGACGAAGGCGCATCGCAGACGACCTTTGGCATGCTGGGCTTCCACGTGAACAGCAAAACCTTTGGCAGTTCTAAGACACCCGACGAGGCGGACAACGGCGTCGACTTTACCAAGGTCTCTGTCGAAATTCTGGAATAAGCTTTGACGCGAGACAGGGCAGGGCGGGGATATCTCCGCCCTGCCTGCCATTACACACAACCGTGACCTGAAACGACTTGGCTGCCGTTACGTGATCTGACTTACTGCCGCCGACACGAAAGGAAACTCCATGTCTCACACAGCCCCGCGCGTCGGCGCGCCCATCACCCCTTTGGACATCCCGCTTGCAGGCAAAGGCAAGACCACGACCGTGGGTGGCGACACCGGCCGTTGGACCATGCTGTTTGTCTATCGCGGCAAACATTGCCCGCGCTGCAAACGCTTTCTGAACAAGCTAGAGGCGATGTTGCCGGAGTGGCAGGCGCATATGGATGTGGTGGTCACCTCCGCCGATCCCGAAGACCGCGCGCTTGCCGATCAGGCCGAACACGGCTGGACCTTTGATCTGGGCTATGGGCTGACGGTGGATCAGATGCGCGACTTGGGTCTCTATGTCTCGAACCCGTTGTCAGAGGCCGAAACCGATGCGCCTTTTGCGGAGCCCGGCGCATTCGCGCTGCGGCCCGATGGGACGTTGATGCTGGTCGACATCTCGAACGGCCCTGCGGCCCGTCCCGATCTGGCAGAGCTTCTGGATGGCATGATTTTCAACATCACAAACGACCGTCCTGTTCGCGGCACCGCCTGACGCTCCCCCTGTGTTTTTTAACACTCTTGCCGTCAGGCATTAGCGATTTGTTAATCATTATACGCAAGGTTGTGGTCCACGCGCACCGGGCCTCAACCTTGTTTGTTTTCCGCGCCTGACGCTAGAAGATACGGCGCTTAGCGCGCGCCGACAAAGTGTATGAAAGCAAGGGTATGGGCTACACGAAAGAGGGCGCGCTGGATCTAGAGGCTTGTGAACGCGAGCCAATCCACAGCTTGGGTGCGATCCAACCGCCCTATGCCGCCGCCCTGTTTTGCCCCAAAACCAAGGCGATCACAGCCTTTAGCGCGAACTTGCCCGAGCTGACCGGTTTTTCAAAGCAAGCGTTATGCGACCTACAGGTCACCAAGCTTTTGACGCACTGGCCGGAGGCCTTTGACCGTCTGGGCCAGATGGATGTGGACGCCATTCCCGTTAAACTGGGCGCGGGTACAGAGTGTATGGCGTGGGTGCGCAGCCTCGGTGACAGCGTTGCCTTGGTGATCGACACCGAGCAGGCGGTATCGACGGTAAACGCAGGCTTCGCATCGGTTCTGCGGTTCAGCCGCGTGGTCGAACGTGCGCTGGAAACCGAAGAGCCGGATATCGGATTGCTTTGCGCCGATGTGGCGCAGACCGTGTATGGCATACTCGGGTTCGACCGCGTGATGGTCTATCAATTCGACACGGACTGGAACGGTCACGTCATTGCCGAACACGCAGCCCCACATGTAGACACCCATTTTCTGGGTCTGACCTTCCCGTCGTCGGACATCCCCAAGCCCGCGCGGGCGCTGTTTCTACGCAATCGGGTGCGCCCGTTGCCAGACGTGGACGCGACCCCAATCCCGTTGATCTGCTGTGATGGAAGCCCCGCCTCCGATCTGGACATCGGCACCTTGTCAGAGCGCGCGGTGTCCCCCATCCATCTGGAATACCTGCGCAACATGGGCGTGCGCGCGTCTTTGACCATTGCCGTGATCGTCGGGGGTAAGCTGTGGGGGCTTTTGGCCTGCCACCACCACAGCGGGCCGCGCCGTTTGGCGGCCTCCGATCTGGATTTGTGCCGCGTGCTGTGTGATCTGCTGTCCAACTGCCTGAGCACCCTGACAGAGCGCCGCAGCCGCAAATTCTCCGACGATGCGGAGACGCTCGCACGCGCCATGCGCCAGCGGGTCCGCGATATCGATCCGACCTGCGATCTCTCGACCGCTTTCGCCCCTTTTGAAAGCGAGATGCTGGATCTTTTGCAAGCAGACGGGGCGATTTGGCAGCGCGATACCACGCAGCTGCGATTTGGAACCGCGAAAAATACCAGCTTTGACGCTTTGATGGATACGCTGGCCCTGCGGGCCGAGGCAACCTCGGAGACCACGTTCCAGACAAACCATCTGACCGCGTATTTCCCCGATCTCGGCGACCCGATCCACGCGCTTTGCGCCGGTGTCAGCTACGCCTACAACGGGGATGAACCCGGCAGTCTGCTGGCGCTGCGTCCCCCGCAGGACCGGATGGAGACATGGGCGGGCGATCCGGCAAAACGGGCGAGTGCCACGGGGCGGCTGCGTCCGCGCAATTCCTTCGAGCTGTGGCAAGCGCGCACGAAAGACAAATCCGCCCCTTGGGATGAGGCGCAAACCAACCGGACAATCATCGTAAAAACAATGCTGTCCGAGATCGTATGGATCCTGCGACAGCGCCGCTCGGAGCTTGAGGCGCATAACGCGCGCATCACCGCAGAGGCCGCGCGCCAAGAGATGGAACATAACGCGCTTCACGACGCGCTGACCGGCCTTCCGAACCGCTGGTACCTGAACCGTCACCTTCAACAAGTGGCTGAAATAAATGCCGATCCTTCGGCCTACGTCGCCGCCCTGCATATCGATCTGGATCGGTTCAAATCAATCAATGACCGGTTCGGGCATGCCGTCGGGGATGCGGTTTTGCGCCATGTGGCCAATCGCTTGAACGTCGTGAAGCGCGCCGAGGATTTTGCGGCCCGCCTTGGTGGAGACGAGTTCGTCATCATCGCCCATAATACCCCTGACCGTGAGGATCTGGAAAGGCTGTGCGCCGACATCATCGGCGATCTGGCCCGCCCGTTTGAGATCAAACATCAAATCTTTGAGGTCGGGGCCAGCATCGGGGTGGATTGCGCGGCTCTGTCCGGTCTGGACCGCGATGCGCTGCTCGCGCGGGCGGACACCGCGATGTACGAAAGCAAGCGCAACGGGCGGGGGCAGGTTTCCTTTGTCTCGGAGCGGATGGCACAGCTACAGTCCGAAAAAAACCAGCTTGCCGATGATATTCTTATCGGACTGAAGCAACAGCAGTTCCAGTTCTTTTTTCAACTTCAATATGATGCGGTGACCCGCAATGTGGTTGGCGCCGAGGCGTTGATCCGGTGGGATCACCCCACGCGCGGCTTAATGCCCCCCATGAGTTTTCTGCCATTGGCGGTCGAGATCGGCGCCATGGGCGCGTTAGATGCGCTTGCGGTCGACGCAGCTGTCGCTGCGCGCCAGATGTGGCAGGATGCGGGTTTCTATGTGCCGAAGGTCAGCGTCAATATCTCGGCGCAACGTCTTGCGGAAATGGACGTCTCGGCCCTGATAAAACGGTACCCTCATCTTGGGGATATCATCAGTTTTGAATTGCTCGAAGTGTTGGATTTAAACGAGATCGACGAGACCAGCGTGGCAAACATCGAACGGGCAAGGGCGCAAGGCATCAGTCTGGAGATCGACGATTTCGGTACGGGACACACGTCAATCCTTGGTCTGATCCGGTTGAAGCCGAACCGTATCAAGATCGACAAGAATCTGGTGATCCCTGCGGTGCAAAGCGCCACCGCGCGCGAGGTCGTCCGGTCTATCGTGGCAATCGCACGCAGCCTTAACATTGGCATCACCGCCGAAGGTGTCGAGACCGAAGCCCATGCCTCGCTGATGCAAAGGCTGGGCTGCGATACCCTACAGGGATATGGCCTGGCCGTACCGATGAACGCCGACCGTGTGATCACTCACATGCAGCATGGCGCGAACAGGGCGGTGTCCTAACCTATTCGGCCAAGCCAATTGCCTGCCATGCGGCGCTGGCGCGGGCGATGTGCGTGTCGCCCCATGTCTTTATCTCGATGACGAAGCCATCCGTCGTGATCTCTGTCGCGTTCATGGCGAAGCGCAGGTTTTGATCATGGGCAGCGTCGATCCCGGACAGGCCGACGGTCACATTGGGCGCCTGTGAAAATGCGCGCTGGAACAGGACCGGGATATGCAGACTGCGATCACCTTCACCGGTCCACATGGGCAAGCCCTGGTCGACGTGATTAAACAACTCTCCAGCGCCGCTGATAACCAAAAGGCCATCCAGCTGGAGGAAGGTCTGATCGAAATTATTGCTCTTGCTACCGGTCATGTACGCCACGTTCTGCAACCCTGCCGTTGCACTTTACCACATCCAAACCGAAAGTATACACAACCAAAAGTTGAAAATTTAGTAGATCAATATCTTGGATATATCTTTCCGACGCGTGACGCACACATACGTGTGCGTCAGGCATGTTCAACTACGACTTTAGTACAAGTGCCTGTATAAAAAGACATTATGATCATGATTAAACGGTTCGCCATTTAAGTGACGCGAGTTGCGCGTCGCGGAAAGGCGTATTTTGGCTGTGGGTATCTTTTTCTGGCCTGTATCTCAGAATACCTCGGAACGGGAGTTGAGTTTCGCAAAGGTTGTGCGCTAGATAGAGGAACGCGGAAGAACATCGAAAGGTACGATCACAGATGGGGAACATCCTCCAAACGGCATTCGTGCAATCTGCCTCTGGTTCAGCGTTAACCAATGTTCACGAGTTCAAGACAGACTGCTGGGACGAGTTATCTGACTGGGCCAACAAGCTGTTCGCCCCGTCGCGTGTTGTCTACACCGGCAAAGCCGCCGAGATGCGCGCGCAGGCAAATGCGATCCACCTCGGTCGCATGGTCATTTCGCGCGCCTCGTACGGCACCGCAATCAACGCCTTTAACGAGGAAGGCGGCCTGCGTCATACCGTGGTCTCGACGACGCTGGTCGGCAGCGCACAGCACACCTGCGATTCCGGCCGCCTGAGTGCGGTTGCCCGTCCGGGCGAGGCGATTATCCTGCGCGGATCCACCACATCGCAAACCGCAGATCTGAGCCATGATTGCGTGCGCTTGAATGTGTCCATCGCGCCGGATCTGATGAATGATGTCTGTCAGGAATGGTTCGGCCGCCCCCTGGACGATTACAAAATGCCCGCCATGATGAAAATCAACGGTCAGGAAACCGGCTGGCTGACATTGTTGAAGTACGTCCTGCACCAGATCGGCGAGGCACCCGACCAATGGACGCTTGACCGGCTAGGGCGGCTTTTGAAGCATACGGTCTGCTCTCACATCCTGATCGAGATGTTCAATCACGCTGGCCGGGATCTCGGCGCGGGGGCGAGCTCGATCGCGCCGCGTATCGTACGTCAGGCAGAGGCCTACATGATCGAACATGTGGCCGACGCCCCGTCCCTGGTCGAGGTCGCCAAAGCCGCCGAATGCAGCGTGCGCAACCTGACGCAGACGTTTAAATCCTTCCGCGGGTATACGGTCAACCAATTCATGACGGAGCAACGCCTGACGGCTATTCGCCGCGAGCTATTGTCCTGCGGCGGTGATCGCACGATCAGCGAAATCGCCAGAAGCTATGGGTATATCCATATGGGCGAATTTGCGAAGCGATATAAAAACCGATTCGACGAATTGCCCTCGGATACGATTAAATCATAATTAACCTTTAATTAACTATTTCGCGCATCGCCCACGACGGCGAGCGATACCTATTGCCGGATTCCGATATTCCTTTCTAAAGGATACCAATGATTGGTATCGCAAATTGGCGTTCCCTATCGGAAAAGGGAGAAAACAAACGCAAACAACTGTTTCCATTTTTACAAGTTGCTTAATCGGATATTTACCCTCACCATTCGGATAGGTTTTTAAGGCAAGCACACGATTCCCGAGAATCCCGTCTGCCGCGGACCACAGAAATTGCGCCCGATGATATGTGGAGAATCCAATGCCCGACTATTCAGTAACAAACGTTTACAAAGTAGATGCGTCCCTTTTGGATGCAGACCTGGGCGCGATCCTTCAAGTTTCAGTATTGAACTCCGGACAGCAATACAGCGGAACATTTTCGGATAATGACGGGGCGCTATCCTCTTCGGATACGGGCGAAACTACTTTCACATTTTCTTCTACCGGCGAAACCTATCCGATCACTTATATCGGCTCAGGGCAGGCAACAGCGCTGTCGCTTTTGGGCCTGGGTTTGTTCCCCCGTCAAATCGCCGCGTTTGAGGTGGAGGGCGAGACCTACATCTACGCCCCCCAAGGCTTGCCGCCGCTCAGCGGCTTGCTCATGAACATCAGTATCACTGGCGATGCGGCTGTGGCTTTTGCTCGCGACGGCAAGGTCGACGGCACCGAAGCTGACGATGTGATGAACGTGGGCTACACCGACGCACAAGGTGACCAGATCACAAGTGGTGCTGACTCCATATACGGCTACGGCGGGAACGACGTCATCTCTGGGGGGGGCGGCAATGACACGATCTTTGGCGGCACCGGCAACGACTACATTCTCGGCGGGACGGGCAGTGATCGTCTGAACGGTGATGCCGGAAACGACACGCTGATCGGTGGGGATGGTAACGATACTATTTCCGGTGGCGGTGGCGACGATGTGATCAACGGCAGCGCCGGCAATGATCTGATGTACGGCGGCGACGGAAACGACGAGTTTCTAAGTGGTGGCGGCACAGGAAACGACACGGTTTACGCTGGTGAGGGCGATGACATCTGGCGCGCAGGTGACAGTCTGTCGGCCTCTGATGATGTCTATCTGCAGGGCGGCAATGACCTTGCCGAAATCGGCTACTATACTATTGCGCCCACTGAGGATCCCGACATTCTGGACGGCGGCGACGGTCAGGATACGCTGTCCTTCGATGCCTCGTCCGTTGATGGCTTTGCTCTCGGAGTGGATCTGAACGATGACGGGACAGCCACCGGCATTGGTTTCGGGTCGATCGTCACCAATTTCGAACATGTGCGCGGCAACTCCAGCAACAACAATATCAGCGGTAATATACTCGACAACGAACTGCTTGGCCTCGGCGGCAATGATACGCTGAACGGTGAAGGCGGTAACGATACGTTGGACGGCGGCGACGGCAATGACCTGATCACCGGCGGTGACGGCAACGACCTGATCACCGGCGGGGCAGGGGCCGACACGATGTCCGGCGGGGCTGGGGATGACACGTTCTTCATCACCGATGCGGCGCAAGCGGCGGGTGACAGCATCAGTGGCGGCACCGGGCCGGACGACACGCTGGATTATGACGTTCTGGACCTGACCGGCTCTGGGCCGCGCACCATCAATGCCGTCGAAGACCCCGACGACAGTGGGGCCTTTCGCGGAACGGTCACCTTTGAAACCGGCGCTGTTCTGCAGTTCAGCGGGATCGAGAACATTATCTGTTTCGGGCGCGGCACCCAGATCACGACCAACACCGGACAGAAGGCCGTCGAAACTCTGGAAGTGGGTGATCTGGTCGCGACGGTCGATCACGGCATGCAACCGATCCGCTGGATCGGCAGCACCAAGCTCAGTCCCGAGGATCTGGCGGCGAAACCCAAGCTTGCGCCTATTCGCATTCGCGCAGGAGCGCTTGGGGATGGCTTGCCGCTGCAGGATCTTTGGGTGTCGCGCCAGCATCGGGTTCTGCTGCGCTCCAAGATCGCAGATCGCATGTTCGGAAATCCCGAAGTCCTGGTACCGGCGGTGAAGCTGCAGGGCATCGAAGGAATTGACATCGATTACGAGGCGACAGACGTGGAGTATTTCCATATCCTGTTTGACCGTCACGAAGTCGTCTTTTCAAATGGCGCGGCAACAGAAAGCCTATTTACCGGACCGGAAGCCATGAAATCTGTTTCCGCAGAAGCCCGCGAAGAAATTTTGGAGCTGTTTCCCGATATCGCGTCCGAACATTGCATCCGGCAACCGGGGCGCCCTATTCCCGAAACAGGAAAGATGATCAATCAACTTTTGTTTCGTCATAAGAAGAATAACAAGCCGTTATATTCCGAAGCACTGTAAACTACACGCGCTGTAATTCGATCAAACCCAAGCAAGGGAGCCGATATGTCCGCACAAGACCATTTCGCAGATATTCCCGCCAGCGGTTGGGGCGTACGGAAAAACAAACCCGCGCCGAAATCTTTCGACTGGGACTATAAGATGGAGTTCGAGGCAACTCGGTCTTCTGAAGATTTCAAAGATGACATTCGCCCAAGCAGTGGTCTTTGGCTGGTGCCAGTCTTTATGGCGGGCATGTGCTTTTGGGGTGTGATCCTGAAGTGGGTCTTCTTCTGATATAGCGGTTTTGAGTTCGGCAAGGGGATGTCGCGATGACCCAATTCAGCAATGTCTGTGCAGATGTCGGCATCGTCGACTCCGTCGAGTTGTACACAAGGGCGGGCAGTTTGCCGGCCAGCCATTTGTATGCGGGCGACGAGATTATCAGCCGCGATGCAGGCTTTGCCAGGGTGCAACGCATTTCAACCTCGCAGGGCCGAAGGCGGCTGGTGCGTGTTGAGCGCGGCGCTTTCGGCAATGGTGTGCCACATAGCGATACGCTTCTGGCCGAAGACCAGCTTGTTCATGTGCCCGGACCGCTGACCAAATCCGGCCATCTTGCTAACAGTTTGCAATGTCGTGCCGTCGATCTGGTCGACGCTGGGCTGGCCACACACGAAGAGATCTGTGATGTGCGTCTGGTGCACATATACTGCGGCGGACCAAAGATACTCTATTGCAATGGGCTGGAAATCATCGGTGGCGATGCGATCATACCGGAACGCAGACGGCAGTTTTCCCGGTGACGTGATGGGTCGGTGAACTCACGGTGAAGCGCAATTCCTGATATGTCTTTCTATTCCAATCGGTTCTGGATTTCCATCAGCTTAGCCTCGAAGACTTCCGCAGGCGTTCGGTAACCAAGACATTTGCGAGGGGTGGAATTGAGGCGCTGACAGATCGACCTCAAATATCGATTTGTCAGCGCCGTTGGGTCGGTTGATCGGGGTAGATATTTCCGCAGCCTGCTGTTGGTGTTTTCGACGGTGCCCTTCTGATACGGCGCTTGCGGGTCACAGAACCACGCGTCCGCTCCGAGCCCGGCCTTCAGATGTTTCCAGGCCGAGAACTCGGTGCCGCGGTCAAAGGTGATCGACTGGCGTGCATCGGCGGGTAGGGGAGTCAAGCCCTGGATCAGCGCCTCCATGATCGGTTTGGACTGACGATCTTCGTTGCGCATCACCACAGTTAACCGGCTGACGCGTTCGACAAGGGATGTGACATTCGCCTTGCCATGCTCCTTGCGGAACATCATCAGATCGCACTCCCAGTGGCCGAAAACAGCGCGCTCTGCGACGGCTTCAGGCCTATGTGACAAGCTCTGCGTATCAAAGATGTGGCCACGCTGATGGCGTCGATACCCTCGTGGCCTGCGACGACGACGATGTTCGGGCAGATGCCGGTAGAACTGTTCGTCGCGGCCATCCTTGGAATAAGCAAACCGATAGATCGTCCTCCTCTCGGGATATCGCGTGCCGCGATACCCTGCCGGGCTGCGCGTGGCTCACGCGGATCGGATGGCGTTCGAGCCGCATGCGTCCGGCTATCTGTTCCGGCGACCAGCCAGCCTTTAGTCGGTCTTCGATAGCTTCCTTCAATTCAGGGTGAACGATCATCTTGCGATGGATGGCGCGGCGCTTTTCGTACATGCCTTGGGCGTTCATCGCATAGTAGCCATTCAGCTCGGGCAGTTCCTTGTCAGTAAAGAAATTCCTGTTCAGTTCGCGGTAAATCGTTGAGGGCGCTCGACCCAGCCGATCCACAATCTCAGGGATGGGCATCCTGGCTTCTCGCCACTTGGCAATCTTGATGCGTTCCTGGAAACTCAGGTGAGGGAAGCAGCGTCCCATTGGCGATCCTCCGTACAACATTCTGTTTCGATACAGAATTTGCACTTCGTTTGTGAATCCACCCGGCTACATGTTGCCTGCGTGATAATCAACATTATGTAAAGAAATAGCCACGTTGGCCTTGGGCTTCATTCCGTTTAAACACGGGAGCACCGCCGCTCAGGAGCCCAGCCATGCACACAATCCCGCCCATCCTTGACGGCGACTTCCGGTTTTTTGCGTTGGACGTGGAGACCGCGAACACACAACGCGGGTCAATCTGCCAGCTTGGCATCGCGGGCGTGCGTCACGACAACACGATTGAGACATGGACGAGCTACGTCGATCCGCAGACGGATGACTGGTCCTGTACCCACATCCACGGCATCACCGGCGATCATGTTCTGGGCGCGCCCTTGATTGCCGATGTGTTGGACCTGTGGGATGCGCCCTTGATGGGCGCGGTGATTTACCAGCACTCCGGCTTTGACAAAGCCGCCATTGTCGCCGCGTGCCGGACCTATCAACGCGATGCCCCGGACTGGACGTGGCGCGACAGCGTTCAGGTCGCGCGCAAGGCCTGGCCGGAGCTTAAGGGCAATGGCGGTCATGGTCTGGCCTCGTTGAAGCGGCATTTGAACCTGTCGTTCCGCCACCACGACGCTGGCGAAGATGCCCGCGCCGCAGCACAGGTTGTCTTGGCTGCCGAGGCGCACACCGGCGTGCCCCAGCCCGCGTGACGGCCCCAAAGAATGCTCAAAAATGCGTCGCTGCGCATTAACCAAGGGTCAGTCCAGCCTATCAAGCTGGATAACTTACGTTCGCCAAGGCACTGTTACTCCTG
This sequence comes from Sagittula sp. SSi028, assembly GCF_048553715.1. Taxonomy (NCBI): domain Bacteria; kingdom Pseudomonadati; phylum Pseudomonadota; class Alphaproteobacteria; order Rhodobacterales; family Roseobacteraceae; genus Sagittula; species Sagittula sp. SSi028. Next base: position 22,106 of record NZ_JBLZNC010000009.1, read on the forward strand.
AACAAATGGCTCCGCAGCATTGCCCATGTGTGGAACGCATGTGCTCATGCAAGATCGGCATTTGCACATAATTAACCCATTTCCATAGGTTTGCCGTCAGTCAAAACAGGGAGCCTATAATGAATTTCCTTAAATCTTGCGTCGCAGCGACCGCGCTTGCGACCGCCTTTTCCAGCACAGCTTTTGCCGAAATCAGCCTGAACGTCGCCTATGACGCGGATCCTGTGTCCATGGACCCCTATGAGCAGCTGTCCGGCGGCACGCTGCAGCTCAACCATATGGTGTTCGACCCGCTGGTGCGCTGGACCCAAGACCTGCAGTTCGAAGGCCGTCTTGCGACAAGCTGGGAGCAGATCGACGAGACCACCATGCGCTTTACGCTGCGCCAAGGTGTGAAATTCCACTCCGGCAACGAGATGACCGCAAAGGACATCGACTGGACCTTTGACCGCATCAAGCAATCGCCCGACTTCAAAGGCATCTTTGCTCCCTTCACCGATATCGAAGTGGTCGACGACTACACCGTCGATCTGAAGACCTCCGAAGCCTATCCGCTGGTGCTGCACACCGCGACCTACCTGTTCGCGATGGATTCCGAATTCTACAGCGGCACAACCGAGGACGGTGCCGACAAGGCCGAAGTGGTCAAGCACGGCGACAGCTTTGCCTCGCGCAACATCTCCGGCACCGGCCCCTTTACCGTGACCGAGCGTGAGCAGGGCGTGAAGGTCGTGTTCGACCGTTTTGACGGCTACTGGGACACCGACTCCGAAGGCAACGTGGACGAAATCGTCCTGACCCCGATCAAGGAAGACCCCACCCGTGTGGCGGCCCTTTTGTCCGGTGACGTTGATTTCATCGCGCCCGTTCCGCCGACCGATCTCAAGCGCCTCGAAGATGCCGACGGCGTGCAGCTGATCACGATGCCCGGCACCCGCATCATCACGTTCCAGATGAACCAAGACCGTGTAGAGGCCTTCAAGGATCCCAAAGTCCGTCAGGCCATCGACATGGCGGTGAACAACTCCGGTATCGTTGATCGCATCATGCGCGGCTTTGGCACCGTGGGTGCGCAGGCATCTCCCGAAGGTTACGCAGGCTACATCGACGGTCTGGCCCCGCGCTACGACGTGGAAAAAGCCAAAGAGCTGATGGCCGAGGCAGGCTATGCCGAAGGCTTCTCGATCTCGATGATGGCGCCCAACAACCGCTATGTGAACGACGACAAGATCGCACAGGCCGTGGCCTCGATGCTGTCCCAGATCGGCATCACCGTGGATCTGCAGACCCTGCCCAAGGCGCAGTACTGGCCCGAATTCGATGCCCGCGCGGCGGACATGATGATGATCGGCTGGCACGCGGATACCGAGGATTCGGCCAACTTCCACCAGTTCCTGACCGCCTGCCCCGATCCTGAAACCGGCAACGGCCAGTACAACTCGGGCAACTACTGCAACGAAGAAGCCGATGCGCTGATGGTTGCGGCCAACGCCGAAGTCGACCCCGACAAACGCGCGGCCCTGCTGCAGGATCTGGAACAGATTCTGTATGACGAAGCCGCCTTTATCCCGCTGCACTGGCAGGATCTGGCATGGGGCGCCAAAGAAGGCATGAACGCGGACGAAATCGTCAACGCGCTGAACTTCCCCTACTTTGGCGACCTTGTGGTGTCGCAGGACTAAGAACCCCTTCAGGGGCGCATGGCCGCGCCCCTGATCCTTGGGCGGGCCGTGCTATAGTGGCGCGGCCCGCCATTGGGCAACGATAACAAAAGGACGGCCAAAGATGTTCGCCTACCTCGTCAAACGGGTGTTCCAAGCCATCGCGGTCATGCTGGTGATCTCGCTGATCGGTTTTGCCATTCAGGGCAATCTCGGAGACCCCCTGCGGGAGCTCGTCGGTCAATCCGTGTCCGAAGACGTCCGCCAAGAGCTGCGTGATGAGCTGGGTCTGAACGACCCGTTTCTGGTGCAATACTGGCGCTTTCTGGGCAATGCCTTGCAGGGCGATCTGGGCACGTCCTATTTTTTCAAGGAACCGGCGCTGGACGTCATCCTGAAAAAGCTGCCCGCCACGCTGGAGCTGGTCTTTGGCGCGACGATCATCATCATCGGCCTGTCCGTCCCATTAGGTGTCTATACCGCGATCCGCCCTGACAGCTGGCTCAGCCGCGCCATCATGGCCGTGTCGATCATCGGTATTTCGATCCCTGTCTTTCTGACCGCAATTGCCATGATCTATCTGTTCTCGGTCGAATTGGGCTGGGCACCGTCCTTTGGCCGTGGCGAGACAGTGCATGTCTTTGGCTACTGGGAGACAAACTTTCTGACCGTCGATGGCTGGGCGCATATCATCATGCCATCGGTCGCGCTGTCGTCTATCATGTTGCCGATGTTCATTCGTCTGATCCGGGCGGAGATGCTTGAAGTGCTGCAATCGGAATATGTCCGCTTTGCCAAGGCCAAGGGCATTGCCCCCTGGCGGATCTATTTCGTCCACGCGTTGAAAAACACGCTGCTGCCGGTCATCACCGTGGGCGGTGTGCAGATCGGCACCATGGTCGCCTATACGATCCTGACCGAAACCGTGTTCAGCTGGCCGGGCATGGGGTCCATGTTCCTTGAGGCGGTGAACCGCGTCGACACACCCCTGATCGTGGCCTACCTTATCGTGGTCGGCTTTATCTTTGTCATCACCAACACAATCGTTGATCTGATCTACGGGCTGGTCAATCCCACCGTCAAACTCGCGAGGATGGGCGCATGACCGACCAATCCGCAGAAAACCCCGTTTTGCTGGCGCGGCGGCCGTCGCGGCTGCGCGCGCTTTGGAACAGCCCGATTGGCTATAACTTTCGCCGCAATCCGGTGGCGATCGTCTCCCTGACGGTCTTTGTGATCATCACGGTGCTTAGCCTGCTGGCCCCGGTGATTGCGCCGTTCGATCCCTATGATCCGGCACAGATCGACATCATGAATTCGGAATATCCGCCCTCATGGGTGGATGGCAGCCTGCCTGAATTCTGGCTGGGCACCGATGATCAGGGACGCGATCTGTGGTCGACGATCCTCTACGGCACGCGCCTGTCGCTGATGATCGGCCTGTGCGCCGTGGTGGTTCAGGCGTTTCTCGGCATCTCCATCGGGTTGATTTCTGGCTATGTCGGCGGGCGCACCGACAGCATTTTGATGCGACTGGCCGACATCCAGCTGTCGTTTTCCACGCTGATGGTGGCGATCATCTTTCTGGCGTTGACGCAGGCGCTGTTCGGCTCCGAAGTATTCAGCCGCTATGCCGTTGTGTTTCTGATTGCGGTGATCGGGGTGGCGGAATGGCCGCAATACGCGCGCACCGTGCGCGCCACGGTCCTTGCAGAGAAAAAGAAGGAATATGTGGACAGCGTCCGTGTTCTGGGCTTTGGCCCCGGCCGCATCATGATCCGCCACATCCTGCCCAACTCGCTGTCGCCGATTTTTGTCATCTCCACCGTGCAGGTCGCCAACGCGATCATTTCCGAGGCCTCGCTGAGCTTTCTAGGGCTGGGCATGCCGCCCTCGCAACCCTCGCTTGGCTCGCTGATCTCCGCAGGCTTTGACTATATCCTGTCGGGGTCGTGGTGGATCACGGTCATCCCCGGTACGGTGCTGGTGGTGCTGGTGCTTGTGATCAACCTGCTGGGCGATTGGGTGCGTGATGTGCTCAACCCGAAACTTTACAAAGGGTGACGTCATGAGCCTGCTTTCCGTCCGTGACCTCACGGTCAAATTCAAGAACCGCGGCCAATCCGTCACCGCGCTGAACGGCATCTCCTTTGACATTGCGCGCGGCGAACGTGTTGCGGTTGTTGGGGAATCCGGTGCGGGCAAATCGATCACCGGCTTTGCCTGCATGAACCTGCTGTCGCGCCCCGGCTACATCGCCGGCGGCCAGATCCAGTTCGAAGGCCAGGATGTCCTGAAGATGTCCGCCCGCGAACAGCGCGGGTTGCGCGGCAACCGTATGGCGATGATCTTTCAGGACCCCATGGTCACCCTGAACCCGGTGCTGACCATCGGCCAGCAGATGATCGAAACGCTGCGCGCGCACCGCAAGCTGTCCTACGAAGAGGCGCGCCAGATCGCTGCCGTCAAGCTCAAGGAGGTCTACATCCCCTCCCCCGAGGCGCGGCTGGACCAATACCCGCACGAGCTGTCGGGCGGGATGCGTCAGCGGATCGTCATCGCCATCGCGCTGTTGCTGGACCCGCAGCTGATCATCGCCGATGAACCCACCACGGCGCTGGATGTGACCATTCAGGCCGACATCATGGAGCTGCTGCTGGAACTGTGCCGCTCCAACATGGTCGGATTGATGCTGATCACCCACGATCTGGGCGTTGTCAGTCAGGTGACAGAGCGCACATTGGTCATGTATGCAGGTCGTATTATCGAAAGCGGGCGCACCCGTTCGATCATCAACGACCCGCAGCACCCCTATACCCAAGGGTTGATCAACGCCCTGCCCCAGCAGACCCCGCCGGGCCAGCGCCTGAAGCAGATCCCGGGATCAATGCCCTCGCTCAATTCGATGCCGCAGGGCTGCCCGTTCCATCCGCGCTGCCCGCTGGCCACCGATATTTGCCGCGAAACCATGCCCCGGACCACGCAATATGGCGACGTGCAGGTCGCCTGCCACGAGGTCCAGCGCCTGCAATCCGAACTGCCGACGGAGGCCGCACAATGACCGAAAAAGACACCGGCCCCCTGCTGCAGATACGCAACCTTGAAAAGCGCTTCGACGTGGACAGCGGGTTTCTTGAAAGCCTGAAATTCAAGGGCGGCAAGATCGTCCGCGACACCCGTGCGGTGCATGCGGTCAACGATATCTCTTTCGACATCGGTCGGGGCGAGGCGGTCTGCGTTGTCGGTGAATCCGGTTGTGGCAAATCGACCGTCGCGCGCATGGTGGCCAATCTTTTGCAGCCCTCGGGCGGATCGATCACCTATGACGGCCAGCGCATCGACACGCTGCGCGGGCGCGATTTGCTGCCGATCCGCAAGAAAATACAAATGGTGTTCCAGAACCCCTATGCGTCGCTGAACCCGCGCATGACCATCGGCCAGACGCTGGAGGAACCGACCCGCTACCACAACCCGCAGGCCAGCGCGGGCGAGGTCCGTGACAAGGTGGCCCATGTGATGAAGTCGGTGGGCGTCGATCCCAACTGGGCGGCGCGCTATTCGCATGAACTGTCCGGAGGACAACGCCAGCGGATCGCCATCGCCCGCGCGCTGACTGTTGATCCCGAATTTATCGTCGCGGACGAACCGATTTCCGCGCTGGACGTGTCGATTCAGGCGCAGGTTCTGAACCTGATGCTGGAGATGCAGGAACAGCACGGCATCACCTATCTTTTCATCACGCACGATCTGTCGGTGGTCGAACATTTCGGCACCAAGGTTGTGGTTTTGTATCTTGGCTCCATCTGCGAGGTCGCGGACACCCGCACCCTGTTTGCCGCCCCCAAACACCCCTACACCAAGGCGCTGCTGTCCGCCGTGCCTCAGCTCAAGGACGACCGCCCCAACCATATTCGCCTGCAAGGTGAGATCCCGACGCCCATCAACCTGCCCAGCGGTTGCCCGTTCCAGACACGCTGCCCCTTGGCCAACGACCGCTGCCGCGCAGAAAAGCCTGCAGCCGTCACCCAACCCGACGGAAGCCTTGTAGCTTGCCACGCAGTAGAAGAAGGTCGAACGGAACCGGGGGTTGAGTCGGGCTTGCAGGAGGCCATCTGAGGTGGAATTTAACTGGCTCAGGGATTTCATTGCCTTGACCGCGACACAGAGCTTTTCTCGTGCCGCGGAAGAGCGCCATGTGAGCCAGCCTGCCTTTTCCCGCCGCATCCGCGCGTTGGAGGCCGCGATTGGCGCCACCCTGATCAACCGCGAAACCCTGCCGCTGTCGCTGACGCCAGCGGGCGAAATTTTCCATGCGCAGGCGCAGCTTATGCTGCGCAGCCTCGAAGAGACCATCGAACGCTGTCAGGCCGCAGAGGTCGAGGATGAAAACCTGTTGCGGCTGGCGGCCTCGCAGTCGCTTTATTCCACCTATCACGGTGATCTGGTGCAGCCGCATGTAGATCGCGGCGATCTGACGGTGGAACTGGGTTCGGTTGACTGGCCAGCCGAGAAATACCCCGCCAGCCTGCATTCCGGCGGCGTGGATCTGGTGATGGTGTACTGGCACCCGTCGCTGGGCTTTCTGCGCGGGTTGGATCAGGGTGCCTATACCTATTGCGTGGTGGCGCGCGACCGGCTGATGGCCTTTTCCAAACCGGGCCCCGATGGCAAACCGCTGCACCGCCTGCCCGGCAGCGACAAAACCCGCGTGCCGCTGATCACCTATGGGTCTGCCTCGGTCTTGCGGCCTGTTGTCGACGATCTGCTGGACCGCAACGCGGGCACGGCCAACACGTTGTTGGTCAGTCAGAACGCGCTGTCCTCCTCCGTCAAGGCGCTCATCCTCGAAGGGTTCGGCTTGGGCTTTCTGCCGCGCCGGTTTGCAGCGCCCGAACTGGACCGCGGCACGCTGGTGCCTGCGGGCGACGACCGGTTTACCGCTGATCTGGAAATCCGCCTGTATCGCAGGCGCGAGAACATGAAGCCAAGGCTCGACCCGCTGTGGGCCGCGTTTTGCGACATGACCACCGACGGCGACCACGACAACGTGGCGCCTTTCACCTCCACCAAACAGGGAGACTAACCATGATCAAGGCCACTGCCCTTGCCGCGCTGATCGGCTCGACCATGCTGACTGCGACGGCCTTTGCCGCCAATGTGCCCGAAGGCACCACGCTGGCCGAGGACCAGACCTATACCTATCGTGTGCTGGATGAATACGACAGCCTCGATCCGCAACTGCTTGAAGGCGTGGACAGCTCCACTGTTGTGCGCGACCTGTTCGAAGGTCTGTACAACATGGCCCCCGACGGCAGCCTGACCCCCGGTGTCGCCCTGTCGCATGAGGTGTCCGACGACAACCTGACCTACACGTTCACCCTGCGCGATGATGCCAAATGGTCCGACGGCAAGCCCGTCACCGCCGGTGATTTTGTCTATGCGTGGCAGCGCGCGGTGAACCCCGAAACCGCCTCGCCTTATGCGTGGTACATGGAACTGATGTCCATCGCCGGTGCCGCCGACATCATCGCGGGCACGGCAACCCCCGACACGCTGGGCGTCACCGCGATTGACGACACCACGCTCGAGGTCAAGCTGTCCCAGCCCCTGCCCTATTTCGCGGATATGGTTGCCCATGCCACCACCTTCCCCGCGCCGAAATGGGCCATCGACGCCCATGGCAAGGAATGGACCCGCCCCGGCAACATGGTGGGCAACGGCGCCTATGTGCTGACCGAACACACCCCCAAGGAACGTCTGGTGCGCGAGCGCAACGACCAGTATTGGGACAACGACAACACGGTCATCGAAAAGGTCGTGGCGCTGGTGATCGGCGACGAAAATCAGGCGCTGACCCGCTACAAGGCGGGCGAGCTGGACAAGACCGACATCCCCGCCGGCCAGTACCCCAACCTCAAAGAGGAAATGCCCGACGAGGCCTTTGCCGTGCCGCGTCTGTGCAACTACTACTTCAGCTTCAACATGTCCGACACCGGTCCCGAAGCGTTCAAGGACGTCCGCGTCCGCAAGGCGTTGGCGCTGGCCATCGATCGCGATGTGATCGTGGATGCGGTGCTCAAAGGCGGCCAGTTCCCCGCCTATAACTTTACCCCTGCGGCGACCAACGGCTTTGAGATGCCCGAGATCGACTACGCCGGTATGACACAGGCGGAGCGCGACCAGATGGCCAAGGACCTGCTGGCCGAGGCAGGCTATGGCGAAGGCGGCGAGCCGCTGGAATTTGCCTATCTGTACAACACGTCGGAATCGCACAAACAGGTGGCCATCGTCGCCACCCAGATGTGGAAGCAAAAGCTGGGCGTGTCCGCCACGCTGGAAAATCAGGAATGGAAGGTGTTCCTCGAAAACCGTGGCAACCAGAACTACGACATGGCGCGTGGGGCATGGTGTGGCGACTACAACGAGGCGTCGACCTTCCTTGACCTGCTGTCCTCTGCATCAGGCTACAACGATGCGAAATATTCTAACGCACGGGTGGACGAGCTGCTGGCAGAGGCGAAGTCGTCCCAGGACACGACGCCGCTGTACACCGAGGTCGAACAGATCATCGCCGCGGATATGCCGGTGATCCCGATCTATCACTACTCCGTCAACCTGCTTCTTGATGAAAGCCTCAAGGGCTGGCCGATGGATAACGTGATGCAGAAAATGTACTCCAAGGACTTTTACAAAGTCGCCGAGTAAACCAGATCGTGGCCCCCGCATCAGGGGGCCACACCCCGCCTAAAGGTTCCCCAGATGTTGCAATATACGTTCCGACGCACCCTTGCGGTGTTGCCGACGATCCTGTGCCTGATCGTGATCTGCTTTTTCCTGATGCGCCTTGCACCGGGCGGGCCGTTCACGTCCGAACGCCCCCTGCCGCCCGCCATCATGGCCAATGTGCTGGAACGCTACGGGCTGGATCAGCCGCTGTATGTGCAGCTGTGGACCTACCTGAAAAACATCTTCTTCAACTTTGATTTCGGCCCCAGTTTTGCGCAGCGCGACCGTGACGTGAACGACATTATCGCCGCCGGGTTTCCGGTCACGCTGACCTACGGGTTCTGGTCGGCGGTGTTTGTGCTGCTTCTGGGCATTCCACTGGGCGTGATCGCGGCGCTGCGCCAGAACAGCCTGTGGGATTACATCATGACGGGCTTTGCGATTTTTTCGCAGATCTTCCCGAACTTTGTGCTCGCGCCCCTGATGGTGCTGACCTTCACGCTGGCGCTGGGGCTGTTGCCCGGCGGCGGCTGGAACGGCGGGCAGTGGCAATATGTGGTGATGCCTGCGGTGGCGCTGGGGACATCCTATCTGGCCAATGTGGCGCGCATCACGCGGTCTTCCCTGCTCGAAGTGCTGGGCGCGCCCTATATCCGCACCGCCCGCGCCAAAGGGCTGCCCGAACGGGTGATCCTGTGGCGTCACGCGCTGAAACCCACGCTGCTGCCGGTGATTTCCTACATGTCGCCAGTGTTTGTCTACATGATCACAGGCTCCGTCTTTATCGACGTGTTCTTTAGCACCGGAGGCATCGGGCAAAGCTTTATCGACGCGGCCTATACCCGTGACTATTCGGTCATTCTGGGTCTGGCGATCCTGTATTCCGTGCTGACCTTTGCGCTGAACCTTGCGGTGGATCTGGCCTATGCGGCCATTGATCCCAAAGTCCGGAGTGGCCTGAAATGACCAATCCCGAAACCACACCCAACCACGAAAACCATCCACGCACGGCCTTTGGTGCCCGCCGCCAGTTCGAGGCCGCAGAGATGGCCGCCGCCGAGGAAATGATCACCTCGCGCAGCTTCTGGGCCGATGCGCGGCGGCGGTTTTTCAAAAACCGCATGGCAATGATCGGCTGCGTGTTTTTGTCCCTGATCTTTCTGTTTGCCATCTTCGGCGGGCTGTTCGCCCGGTTCACCATCGAGGAAATCGACTGGTCGCTGCTGGGCAACGTGGAAACCCAAGGCGGTCCGCGTCTGGACAACGGCCACTGGTTCGGCGTCGACGAGCTGGGCCGCGACCTCTACGCCCGCGTGGTCCAAGGCACACGCGTGTCGTTGCTGGTGGGCTTTGTTGCGGGCGTTGTATCGGTGCTGATCGGGTCGGTCTTTGGCGCGATCGCAGGCTATTACGGCGGGCGGACCGACCAGATCATCATGGCCGCCTATAACATCACCCTGTCCATTCCCTACATCATCTTTTTCGTGGTCTGGCAGGCGTTCTTTGGCCGGTCGGTGACGCAGATGATCCTTGTGATGATCCTGATCAACTGGACCGCCGGTCTGTTGATCACACGTGGTCAGGTGATGACGCTGAAGAACCGCGAATTTGTCGATGCGGCGCGGATGATGGGCTTGTCAGATGTCAAGATCATCGCCCGCCACATCCTGCCCAACATGCTTTGGGTCATTGTGATCTACACCTCGATCACCATTCCCGACGCGATCATGATGGAAAGCCTTGTGTCCTTCCTTGGCGTGGGCATTCAGGAGCCGATGACATCCTGGGGCGCGCTGATATCAGAGGGCGCATCCACCATGACCTATGGCACCCTGTGGCAGCTTGCCTTTCCGGCGCTGTTCTTTGCCGTAAACCAGATTTCGCTGTATTACATCGGGGACGGGCTGCGCGACGCTCTCGACCCGAAGGAGCGCTGAATGACCCTTTTGTCCGTTGAAAACCTGTCGATCCGCTTTGAAACCCCCGATGGTCTGGTGCATGCGGTCAACGATGTGTCCTTTGAAATCGAAAAGGGACGCACGCAGGCGCTGGTCGGGGAATCCGGCTCTGGCAAATCGCAGATCGCACTGTCGATCCTTGGCCTGCTGGCGAAAAACGCCCGCACCTCGGGACGCATCCTGTACGAGGGGCGCGACCTGCTGGCGATGTCCCCGCGCGAGCTGAACAAGATCCGCGCCAAAGAGATCGCCATGATCTTTCAGGACCCGATGAGCAGCCTGAACCCCTATATGACCATCGAACGGCAGTTGAACGAAAGCCTTGAGCTACACGAAGGTCTGCGCGGGGCCGCCGCCCGCAAACGGGTGATCGAGGTGCTTGACGCGGTGCAGATCCCCGATGCGGCAAACCGGCTGCGCAGCTACCCGCATGAATTCTCCGGCGGGATGCGCCAGCGGATCGTCATCGCCATGGCGCTGCTGTGCAATCCCAAGCTGATCCTTGCGGATGAGCCGACCACCGCGCTGGACGTGACGGTTCAGGCACAGATCATGCGCCTGCTCGAAGACATCCGCCGCGATTTCGACACCTCGATCCTGCTGATCACCCATGATCTGGGCGTTGTGGCCGGCGCCTGTGAAGACACCTTGGTTTTGTATTCCGGCAAGGTGATGGAACGCGCCTCCACCCGCGATCTGTTCGCCCAGCCGCAGCACCCCTACAGCCGTGGTCTGCTGCGCGCGGTGCCCAATATCCATGACGAGGCCGGTGAGCTGCACGCCATCCCCGGCCAGCCGCCCAACACAATGCACGCGCTCAGCGGTTGCCCCTTTGCGCCGCGCTGCGTTGACGCCATCGACGCCTGTTTCGACACCTTGCCAGAGCTGCGCGGCACCACACGCCAGCGCGCCTGCATCCGCCCCGTGGAGGAATTGACATGACCCTGCTGTCCGTCCGCGATCTGCATGTGCAATTCACCATAACCAATTCCGCCCCTTGGCCATGGCAGACACCGGATGTGGTCCGCGCGGTCAATGGTGTCAGCTTTGATCTGGCCCGTGGGCGCACGCTGGGCATCGTGGGGGAATCCGGTTGCGGCAAATCCACCCTCATCCGCGCTATCGCCGGTCTGGTCCGCCCGTCATCGGGGACGGTCACGCTAGACGGGGAGGCCGTCGATTACACCGACCGCCGCGCGGTGATGGCGCTGCGCCGTCAGGTCCAGATGATTTTTCAGGATCCGGTCGCCTCGCTCAACCCGCGTATGACGGTGCAACAAACGCTCGAAGAGCCGATCCGCCAGTTCTTCCCCGAGCGTTCCGCCCAGACGCGCAAGCAGAACGTGCGCGATCTGCTCGACCGTGTCGGCATCCCGCAGCGCAACGCCAACCGCTATCCGCATGAATTTTCCGGCGGGCAGTGTCAGCGCATCGGCATCGCCCGCGCGCTAGCAGCCGAGCCGCGTCTGTTGCTGTGTGATGAGCCCGTGTCCGCGCTGGACGTGTCGATTCAAGCGCAGGTGGTGAACCTGCTGCGGGAGCTGCAGCAGGAGATGGACCTGACGCTGGTCTTTGTGGCCCATGACATCGGCATCGTGCGCCACATCTCGGATGATCTGCTGGTCATGTACCTTGGCGGGATGATGGAACTCGGGCGCGCCCGTGATGTGGTGCGGCAGGCGCGGCACCCCTATACCCAAGCCCTGCTGTCGGCGGTGCCGGTGCCTGATCCGGATGTGACCGTGGTGCCGCAGATCCTGACCGGCGATCTGCCCTCGCCCTTGGATCTGCCGCGCGGGTGTTTCTTCAAATCACGCTGCCCGCAGGCCATTGCCGCCTGTAGCACCGACCGCCCTGCCCTGCGCCAGATCGGTGGCGCACAGGTGGCCTGCATCCGTGCCGAAGAAGACGTGACGGCATAACCACCACAAGGGGTGGCCAGCGGTCGCGTGATCTGCAATCACTGGGCTGTTCTCAGGGCGGGGTGCAATTCCCCACCGGCGGTGACAGCCCGCGAGCGCCACAAAAGCTGCGTCCGCATCCCCATAGCGGGATGCAAAGCGCCGCATCTGTGGGTCAGCAGATCCGGTGAAATTCCGGGGCCGACGGTAACAGTCCGGATGGAAGAGACGCGACGGACGAGGGGCAACGCCCCCCGTGCGGCCGAAAGCCTTGGGACCTTTTGTAGCAAACGGAGGGTTCCGACATGACTGACAACACCAACAAACGCATCGCGTTCATCCGCGCACGCTGGCACGCCGATATCGTTGACCGCGCCCATGACGGCTTTGTCGCCGAGGCACAAACCACGCTGCCCGGCGCGCAGGTGGACGCCTACGACGTGCCCGGCGCGTTCGAGATGCCGCTGCTGGCCAAACGGCTGGCGAACACCGGCCGCTACGACGCGGTGGTGGCCGCAGCCTTTGTCGTGGACGGCGGTATCTACCGGCACGATTTTGTCGCCGACGCCGTGGTCAAAGGCCTGATGGAGGCGCAGATGCAGACCGATGTGCCGGTCTTTTCCGTCTCGCTCACGCCCCACAACTATCAGGAAACCGAGCTTCTTACCGATTTCTACCGCGATCATTTCGTGACCAAGGGCGCCGAGGCCGCGCGCGCCGTCCGCGGTGTTTTCGACGTGGTCCTGCCCGCAGACGCAGACCTGTCGGTTGTCAACGGCTGATCTCTCTGCCCCCGCCCCTACGCGGCGGGGGTATTGCCACTTGCCTTCAGGGGCGCGGGCGTGTCGTATCGCGCAAAACCTGAACGGAGCCTTCGATGCTGACCCTGCCCAATGACAGGCTGATCACCGCGCCTTTGCTGTCAGAGTGTCTGACCCCAGATGAGGTCGGGCATATCATCGCGCGGCTCGCGCAAGCCTTGCCCGCAATCGCCGCCCGTCTGGCCGCAGGCAAGCTGCCCGGAGATCCCGCAGCGCTTGTCGGCACCAATGACAGCGGCGACGCGCAAAAGGCGCTGGATGTCGGGGCACATGACCACATTCTGGCCGAACTGCGCGGCTGTTCGATCCGGCACATGCTGTCGGAAGAGGCCGAGGCCGTCGAAACGCTGGACGCGGAGGGGCAATGGGACATCGCCATCGACCCCATCGATGGATCGGGGTCCATCGGCATCGGCGCGCCTTTGGGCATGTTGTTTGTCCTCTACCCTACCGGACCCGCCGATTTCGCGCGCCCCGGATCAGAAGCTGTGGCGGCTGGCTATGCCTCCTTCGGGCATTCGCTGGATTTCGGCTTTACGCTTGGACACGGCATCCAGATCTTCGCCTTTGACGGGCAGGATTTCCGACAGGCCGCGCGCGATGTCATGCTGCCCGCCAAGGCCTCGACCATCGCCTATAATGCCTCCAATGAACGCCATTGGTCCCCCGGCCTGCAACGCTGGGCGCAGGATCTGCGCGCGGGGGCAGATGGGCCAAGGGGCCGCGATTTCAACATGCGCTGGCTGGCCGCCGCCGTGGGCGAGCTGCACCGTATCATCCTGAAAGGCGGCGCGTTTCTGTACCCTGTCGACAAACGGCCCGGTTACGAAAACGGGCGCTTGCGACTGGCCTATGAGGCGGTGCCCATCGCCGTTCTGATGGAGGCCGCAGGCGGTGCTGCCACCGATGGCACGCGGCGCATTCTGGATCTTGTGCCGGACCATCCACATCAAAACACCGGACTGGTGTTCGGCGCGCGCGACGAGGTCGACACCATCGCGCGCTACCTGACGGAGTAGTCAGACGAAAAGCGCCTCTGGGCTGGTCATCGCATCAAGGTCGCGCATTGCGTTAATCCAGCGCGCCATGTCCTGTGTGGGCGCAACCTGTGCCTTGTCCAGCCATTGCACGTAGCCCCAAATGGCGCAGTCGCCGACACCGGGCTTTGCCCCGTGAAAGAACGGACCATCCCCCAGCAGCCGCGAAAAGTTTACGCAATCTATGGTATAGCGCGCCTCGAGCCAGCCGATCACCTCGGGCGGCAGACCGGCACTGCCCGGACGGTGTGCCTCGATCAGTTGCGGCAGGCACAAGCCGATGCGATTGCCCTCCCACATCACCAGTTCGCGGGCGCGGCGACGGCCAGCGGGGGTCTCCATACCCAGTGTGGAAAACCGCTCTCCAAGCTCCAGCAAGATGGCGCCGGATTGGAAAATCACATCCTCGTCCAGCGTCAGCACCGGCACCTCGCCCAAGGGGCTGATGGCGCGAAACGCATCCGGTCGCGTGTCCCGTGCCGCCCAGATATCGATCAGTGTGACCTGATGATCCAGTCCGGCAAGGCGCAGGGCCAGCGCGACCTTGCAGGCGTGGCCTGAGTCAGGATGTCCGTAAAGATGCAAAGCCATAGGCGCCCCCTGTGTTGTGGCCTACATAGGGGCGCAGGGCGTCGGTCAGGTCAAGCCGCAACGATGATAAACAGGCGTCAGGAAAAGGCCGCGACAGTGTCTGCGATCTGCGTGGCAGAGGCTTTTGCCCCCAACAGCACCGACAGCAAAAGCCGCGCTTTGTAGGGGCTTAGGGTGCCCCCCAGCAAACAGCCCACCTCGATCAGTGTGGTGGCACCGGAATCCTTGCCGTAGATGGCCATGGTCCGGCCTTCGTGACAGCGGCTGGTGACGATAACCGGCACGCCATTGGCGATCAGGCTTTGCGCGCAGGCCGCAAAGCCCACAGGGGCATTGCCCCGGCCAAAACCGGCGATGACCACGCCGCTGACGCCGGTCGTCGCGCAGGCCTGCAGCAGGCGTGGTGTGGATCCCAAACCGGGGGCGATGATCTCGACGTTTTCGTCCAGCATCGGGGCCTGCAACTGCACCCGCGCCGCCGGTCTACGCCCTATATAGACCCGTCCCGCATCCACATCACCGAGCTTGCCAAAACCCGCCGAGCGGAAGGTGTCGACACGCGATGTGTGCACCTTGGATACATCGCGGGCGGCGTGGATCTCGCCCTCGAACAGGATCACACTGCCAAGGCCCCGCGCCTCGTCCGAGGCGGCATAGATGATGGCATCACCCAGATTGCGCGGCCCGTCGGTGTCGGGCTCGCCTGCGTGACGCTGCGCGCCGGTAAAGACGACAGGTTTGTCCGAATGCACCAGAAGATCGGCCAGAAAGGCGCTTTCTTCCATCGTGTCGGTGCCATGGGTGACGACCACCCCTGCGACCGTGTCATCGACCAGCGTTTCCGTGATCTTGGCGCAAAGGGCGTGGATCGTTGCAAGATCCAGCGCGTAGCTGCCCTTTGCCGGGAAATCTACAACGCGGCAGTCGATGCCCTCGGGGCGTTCGTGCAGGGCATCCAGCAGCCAGTCGCCCGCAAGCGCGGCATTGACCGGACCACCATCGTGGTCGGAAACAGAGGCGATCGTGCCCCCGGTCGAGATCAGAACAACGGTTTTCATCTGCGGGCGTCTCCGGTTGGCGGGATCAGGCGGCAGCCACCGCCCTTGATCCGGTCCTAGCCGCTTTGCCCGCAGCGCAAAAGCCCGAAACGCGCGCGCCTTCAGGCGGCGAGGTCGACCAGCGCGCCGCGCGACTGGATCACTTGCCCTGCCACTGCGCTGGCCTGCAACAGGCGATCCTCCATCGACATATGCTTGTCCAGACAAGCAAACAGACCGGCGTTAAAGCTGTCGCCCGCCGCTGTCGTGTCGATGATATTGACCTGTGGCGGTGTCACACAACCGGTCTGCTCATCCCAACGGTAGTGGATCGCCCCACCGCCGTTTTTGACCACAACGCCTTGTACCGATCCATAGCGGGCCAGAGTGGCCTGTGGATCGGTGTCGCCGAAATGCACCTGCTCGTCCTGGAACGACGGCAGCACAATGTCCGACGCCTCGGCCCCAAGCATCACCCAATGGCGCATCGCCTCCGGGTTCTCCCACAGGCCCGGTCGCAGGTTGGGGTCAAACGCCACCCGCACCCCGCGTCCGCGCGCCTCTGACAGCGCGTCCAGCAGCCGCAACCGGCTGCGCGGCCCCAGAATGGCCAGCGTGATCCCGCTGAAGTAAACCATATCGGCAGGGGCCATCGCTGACCGCAGCCTGCCTGCGTTTTCCGCCAGCATGCGCGCCGCCGAATTCTCGCGCCAGTAAGAGAAACTGCGCTCTCCATCCTGCAGGGAAATCATGTACAGGCCCATCGTGCGATCCGCACGACGGTGCACCGCGCGTTGGTCAATCCCGCGCGCCGCCAGTTCCGTCATAAACCGGTCCGACAGGGCATCTGTCCCGACACAGGTCAAGTAGCTACAGCCCACGTCAGGCCGCAAACCAGCGAGATACCAGACCGTATTGAACGTGTCCCCGGCAAAGCCCTGACCAAAGGTCTGGCCTGCCAGCGGAGCCAGTTCTACCATGCATTCCCCGATGGATAGAAACCGCATGTCTTTCCCTTTTAAAACAAGGTTGTCCGGCCCGCCGTTGCCAGCGGACCGGACGCAATATCAGCTGAACAGCATGCCGCCGTTGATATCCACGTTCACGCCGGTCATGAAGGCGCTGTCTTCGGACGCGAGGAAGGCAACCGCGTTGGCGATGTCCTCGGGCGTACCTTGGCGGCGCACCGGTGCGTTGGCCTCGTAGCCGCGGCGCGCCTGATCGGGCGTAAAGATGTTGTGGAAATCGGTGTCCACCATGCCCGGGCACAGCGCGTTGACACGAATGTCAGGGCCCAGTTCCTTGGCAAGGCTGCGGGTCATGGTCATGACCGCGCCTTTGGACGTGGCATAGGCACCCGAACCGGGGCCACCACCGTCGCGGCCTGCCTGGCTGGCAAGGTTCACGATCGTGCCTTTTTCCATGTGCTCAAGCGAGGCTTTGACCATCATGAAGATGCTGGTGAGGTTCAGGTCCATGACCTTTGTCCAATGGGCCAGATCCATCTCGCGGAAGCTTTTGCGCGCAACCAGACCGCCCGAGTTGTTCACCAGAACATTCAGACCGCCAAAGGTGTCCACGGTGGTTTGCACCAGCTTGGTGACCTGTTCCTGATCCATCAGGTCGCCCTGAACGGCGATGGCGTTGCCGCCCTGTTCCTTGATGTGGGCCACGACCTTTTCGGCACCTTCCGCCGAGGCGTAGTAGTTGATTGCGACATTGGCCCCCTCAGACGCCAGTTTGATCGCACAAGCGGCGCCGATGTCACGTCCACCGCCCGTGACGATGGCTGTTTGTCCCTTGAAACGCATATTTTATCCTTCCGGTATAGTTGCCGGTCTCCTCCCGGCGATTGATGTTCAGGTATTGGCGAGCTTTTTCATGACCACCTTGAAGGTGTGCTCTTCCTGATCGGTGAAATAGAGATCAGCGTCATAGCCCTGATCGTCCATGAAGTTGAAAATCCGCTTTGGCGCGTCCAGACGGTAGGGCACCAGCAGCGTCGCAATGCGATGCCGGGTGGCAGCCGGGTATTTCGCCGTCAGATAGGTGGACACGTGAAGACCCTCGTAATCGGCGGGGTCCACATCGGGGAAATCCGTGGTCTGGGTAATCTCGGGTTTGCCCGATTCCGACCAGACAACCTGCCCGTAAAAGCCGGCTCGCTCGCCCGTGTTGCGGAACGAGGATTTGCCCAGCTCATAGCGGTTGTTGGCGTGCAACAGCCATTCCAGTGTGACCGGCTCGGAGGCGTCGACCTTATCGACGATCACGAAATAGCTGTTGCGCACAAAGTAGATTTCGCGCTCGGCCAGCGTGACCTCGGGCGACAGGCTTTGGTAGGCGGCCGTTGCATCCCCCGCGATATAGATGTGGTCCTCGCGCTGTTCTGCGGCCAGAATTTTGCCCGTGGCCCCCATCGCGCGGTTCTTGTCCTTCTCCGCGTACTGGCCCTTACCATTGATCAAAATGGCGTTCTTGGACCGTGTCTGGCGGCGCCACTGGCGGTGCATGGTCGAGTTGAAGGCCACGTAGTAGCCCGACTGGATCGCCAGATCCTCGCCATAGGCGGCCAAGCAGAAGGCGTTCTGGTCACCGTGGCTGTGGCTGATCGACCCGAAGCCCGAGGATTTGAACACAAACTGGATGTGTTCGTCGGGGTTGGCCATCTCGTGCTGGACGCCGACCCAACCGATGCCTTTGAAGTGGCGCAGCCCCCCTTTGGGCGGGGTTGCCTCGATCTCGGGGAAATCGGTGCGGAAGGCCATCTCGTCAAAGTTGGTATCCCACCAGCCCCAGTTGTAGAACGCCCCTTCGGTGCCGGGGTTCAGGCGCAGGTTTTCCTCGCAGTACCACTGGTATTCACCATTGCCGGTGACGCCTGCGAACTGGCGCATGTTCAGGCCGGTTTTGATCGCGGGCAGATCGCCTTGGGTGCTGTCGTCGCCAAAAGTGGCGCGGCGTGTGTTGGGCGCCTTGCAGAACAACGGGAAATCGCCGGTGTTTTGCAGGAAGGGACGCTTGTACAGGTCAATGCCTGTGAAGGACTTCAGACGGTTGGCCGCGTCGATCAGATAGGCGATGCCCATCATCCAGTAGTTCGTACCCTCGGCCCAACCACCGTCGCTGTCGCCCCAGGGCGAATAGACCGTGGCGAGAAAGTCGATGCAGTAATCCAGCCAGCCGCGCGCCTCGTCGCCTTCGTCATCGCCGAGCAGAGCGATACAGGCCGGGACCAGCGTCAGCGAAACAGAGCGCACCGCATGGCTGTCGTAGGGGAACAGGTGGATCTTGGCGTTCAGCATGGCGTGATCTGCGATGTCGCGGGTCCGCTCGAGCAAGGCGGCACGGACGGTGCTGCGTTCCTCGTCGGACAACTCGCCATACAGCCAGTCATAGCCCCAGGCCAAAGCGTTGTTCACGCGGTAGGCCCATTCGTCGGTGTAGGCGCGGCTGGTCACACCCATCGGGTCCCAGCTGGCCACTTCGAGAAGCTGCGCCTTTGCCTTTGCTGTCATCTCGGCATTGCCTGTGACCGCACCGCCGATGGCAAGGTGGCGGATGCAATACCAGACCTCTTGCAGGTCGATGTATGTCTGACGCCAGACAGGGGCGACACGCTGATGGTTGGGATAGCCCGCAGGCTCTGTCATCAGGTCGCGGTCCATCCACGGCAGGACGGATTTTTCGTAGAACACATCCCAGCCGCAATGGGTCGGGTCTGCGGCGACGGCCTTGCGGAAGTCGGCCAGACGGTCAGCGGTCAGCCACAGACGCGGGTGGCTGGTGGCGCTGTTGGTGTAGCGGTCAGCTGCCAGCGGCAGCGGGGTTTCGGGCAGCGCATCGGTGATGGTGAAACGGCGCGCCTCGGACCATGCGGTCAGTGCCTTTCCGCTGTCATCACAGACCGCGTAGGACCATTCATAATCGCCGGCGGGCAGCGCTTCGTTCGGGGTAAACATGTTCCAGCGCAGCGGGCCGAACTGACGCGGCTTGCCACCGTCCAGCGGGGAAATGCGCAAAGTATAAAGCGCCTCGTCTTCGACCACGGGCAACCATGTAAAGCGCGGCGGGTTCTCGGTAATATCTGTCCCGTCGGTCGGCGCGTATTGGATCATCAGACGACCGGCGCGCGGTTCGTCAAGCGTGGGAGTGGCTGTGCCGTGCATGGGGCATCTTTCGGTTGAATATCGCAATTCGGCGGGGCGAAAGATCTAAGATCCGCCGCCCCGCCGCCCCCTTGGCGCCCCGTCGTGTGGACGAAGCAACCTCAGGGTCGGAGGATCAGTTGTTATACTGGCGTTCGTAGGCCGAGTTCATGACTTCGAGGACATCGTTCATGCCCATCTTGTCGAGCGCGGCCATGTAGCCGTCCCAGTCTTCCTTGACGTCGCCGGACCCAAGGATCCACGCCTGCTGACGTTCCAGCATGTAGGTCTGGATGGTCGGCCAGTACTTGTCGTAGATCTCCTGCTCGTCCTTGTTGAAGGACACGCCGAGGAATTGCTCGACCAGCAGGTCTTCGGTGTCATACAGCTCGATACCTTCGCGGGCGCTGTCACGGGTCCACTGCCATTCATAGCGGTAGTCCTGCGGGTAGCCGCGGTAGATCTGCGCGCCTTCGAGGTACATCTGGCTGTTCACCGGCTGACCGGAGTCCAGAACATCCGAGGTAAAGGTCGGCTCGCCGTCAACCATGGTCCAGGTCTTGCCCTCGACACCGAAGTTGGCCAGCAATGCGCCCTCTTCCGAGAAGAAGTAATCAAAGTACTTGATCGTCTCTTCGGGATGCTCGTTGGCATAGGTGATCGCCCAGCCGTCGGGCTTCATCGGGATGCGACGGTTTTCTTCGATGCGCGCGCCGCTCGCCGATGCCGGCGGCAGGAACGGGATGAAGTTGAAGCCGTCGATCTTTTCCGACAGGGCCACGTTGTAGCCGGATGTGGAAGCGAACCAATCGTGCGTCATACCGCCGAGATCTTCGCCCAGCAGGTAGTCGCGCGCCGAGGATCCACGTGTGAACACTTCGGAATCGATCAGACCTTCGTCATACCACTGCGCGATGTTGGCCAGACCGTCACGGTAGCCTTCTTGCGCGTAAGGGTGCACCACCTTGCCGTCCTTGACGTAGAACTGGTGATAAACGTCCGCACCGGTCGACCGCGCATCCCACAGGTTCAGCAGGCGCAGCACTTCTTCCCAGTCGCGGGCAAAGAAGGGCACTTCGTCTTTCATGCCGTTGCCGTTGGGGTCCTGATCGCGGAACGCCACCAGCACGTCATACAGCTCGTCGACGTTGTTGGGCGCTTCGAGGCCCAGCTTGTCCAACCAGTCCTGACGGACAAACCATGCGCGGGCATATTTACCGTCGGGCAGGTAGGGGATGTAGTAGACATTGCCGTCATAGGCCGCGATTGCGTTCCAGATGTCGGGGTGTTCGTCGAACCATGCCTTGATGTTGGGCGCGTGCTCTTCGACCAGATCGTTGAGCGGAACAAACGCACCTTCGGGACCGTACTGGTTCACCGGCTGCTTGATGTTGTTGCCACCAACGATATCGGGCATTTTGCCCGCTGCCAGCAGCAGGTTCATCGCCTCGTTGTTGTCCTTGGTGTTACGGCCGGATGTCTGGTCCACAAGATGCACACCGGTCCGCTCACGCGCGACTTCCTCCACCGGGTAAATCTTGGACGTGTCACCGCCGGGGCCGTAGCCCTGCGCACGCGGCCAGTGCATGTGGATCGTCAGTTCCAGCGGCTCATCCACGATGGGCAGATGGCTTTCGGCAAAGGCCGGGCTTGTCAGGGCCGTGGTGCCTAGGATGGCTAGGGCCGTCTTCACAACTCGCATGGTTTCCTCCCTTTTGCGAAGTCTTTCCGTCACACTCATTCCTTTACCCCGCCCAAGAGAATGCCCTTGGTGAAGTACTTTTGCAGGAATGGGTAGATGAGCAGGATGGGTATGATCGAGCAGACGATGATCGCCGCGCTGATGGTCTCGAAGGAATAGACAGACGTCAGAAGCGTGCTGGCAAATTCCTCGTCATCGCTGAGATCGGCAATGACCTTGCGCAGATAGACCTGAAGCGGGATCTTTTCTTCGTCCTGCAGCAGAACCATGGCCCAGAAAAAGCCGTTCCAGCGCGAGACGATGCAGAACAGGGCAACGGTCGCAATGGCCGGTTTCGACAGCGGCACGTAGACCTTCCACAGGACCTGGAATTCATTGGCCCCATCCATGCGCGCGGCTTCCTCAAAGCTTTGCGGCACGCTTTCAAAGAAGTTGCGCAGCAAGATGATGTTAAAGCCGTTGACCGCAAATCCGATGATGATGCCAAAGTAGCTGTCCAACAAACCCAGATCGCGCATGTTCAGAAAGAACGGGATCAGACCTGCGTTGAACCACATGGTAAAGGCCACAACGAGGTTCCAGAACCGACGCCCGTACAGTTGCGGACGCGACAGGGCGTAGGCGCCGGGAATGATGAACGCGAGGCTCGCGATGGTGCCGAAGATCGTATAGATGAAGGTGTTTTTGTAGCTGGTCCAGAACAGCGGCTCCGCCAGCACATACTTGTACGCCTCCAGTGTGAAGCCCACCGGAGTGAGCACCACATTCCCTGCCCGTGCCTCGAACCCGGTCGAGAGCGACAGCGACGCCATGTAGATGAACGGGTACAGCGTCGACAGGGTAAACAGACCGATCAGGATCATGTTCACGATGACGAAAAGTTTGTCACCCCGAGAGTAGAGATTCATGTTCTGCATCTGGCTCACCACAGGCTCGTGCGCGAGAAGCGCTTGGAAATCGCGTTGGCGCTCATCACCAGGACAAAGGCAGTCACGGCGTTGAACAGACCGGCGGCAGCGGCAAAGTCATACTGACCCGACTGCAGACCCTGCCGGTAGATGAAGGAGTTCACCACATCGGCGGTCTCGTAGGTGGCAGGCTGGTACAGCAGGATCACCATCTCGAAGCTGATTTCGAGAATGTTGCCGATACGGATGATCAACATGATGATGATCGTCGGCAGGATGCTGGGCAGGGTGATCTTCCACATCATCTGCCAGCGGCTTGCCCCGTCGACCACGGCGGATTCATACAGCGTGGGCGAGATGCCCGCGATGGCCGCAAGGTAGACGATCGACTGGAAGCCCGCCTCCTGCCAGATGCCCGTCCCGATAAAGATCGGCCTGAACCATTCCGGTTTGGTCAGGAAGTACACCGGCTCGATCCCGAACCACCCAAGGGCGGTGTTGATGATCCCCGCTGACGGGCTGAAGGCCGTGATCACGATCCCCGCAATAATCACCGAAGAGATGAAGTGCGGCAGATACACAATGGTTTGCGCAGTCTTCTTGAAGGTCTGGTTGAGCACCTCGTTGAACATCAGCGCCAGCAAGATCGGCATGGGAAAGCCGAACAGCAAGGCGTAGGCGCTCATGATCAGGGTGTTGCGCAGGGCGCGCAGGAATTGCTCGTTTCCGAACAAGGTCTCGAAATGCTCCAGCCCGACCCAAGGGCTGCCCGAGATACCACGGAAGATGGAGTAATCCTTGAACGCGATCTGCAGGCCGTACATCGGCTTGTACAAGAACAGCACCAGCCAGATGATTGTCGGCAACAGCATCAGATACAGCTGCCATTCGCGTTTCAGGTGGTCGCCCACCTTGGCAATGCGCGAGGGTTGGCGGTAGCGCTGCGCCTCGCGGGCCTCGATCACCAGCTCTTCGGTGGTCGTGCCTTCGATGTCTGTTGTGTCGGTCATGCGGCGGCCTCGACAGGCGTGTGTTGACCGGCAAGCGCCTGACCTGTGTCGCCGTCAAAGACGCGCAGCAGGTCCGGTGCAATGGTGAACTGGGCGGTGTCGCCCAGGGCAGGCGCACCACCGATGGTGGAATGACGGATGACAAAGGGATCGCCGCCAAGGCTTGCGTGGATCAGCGCCTCGGAGCCAAGTGTTTCCACCAGATCGACGTCGACGCTCACGCCGCCCTGTCCCAGCGTGACGAATTCGGGCCGGATGCCCAATGTCACGGCCTTGCCCTCGGCCAGATCCGGCAAGGGTGCCAGCGGCAGGCTTTGACCGTGGAATTCCGCACGCGGCGCGCCGCCCTTCATGGTAACAGTCGCCTGCACCATGTTCATCGGCGGCGAGCCAAGGAAGCTTGCGACAAATGTATTGGCCGGGTTCAGGAACAGCTCCATCGGGGAGCCGATCTGTTCAATATGGCCGTCGCTCATCACCACGATCCGGTCGGCCAGCGTCATCGCCTCGACCTGGTCGTGGGTCACGTAGATCGAGGTCGCCCCCAGACGGTTGTGCAAGCGCTTGATCTCGGCGCGCATCTGCGTGCGCAGCTTGGCGTCAAGGTTCGACAGCGGTTCGTCGAACAGGAACACCTTGGGGCGGCGCACAATGGCACGGCCCATGGCGACACGCTGGCGCTGACCGCCGGACAGATCGGCCGGGCGACGTTCCAGATATTTGGTCAGCCCCAGAATACCGGCCACTTCATCAACGGAAGAGGCGATCTTCTCTTTGCTTTCCTTACGGATGCGCAAGCCGAAGGCGATGTTGTCCGCCACGTTCAGGTGCGGGTACAAAGCGTAGTTCTGGAACACCATTGCCACGTCGCGATCCTTGGGCGCGACGCGGTTCATAACGCGATCATCGATGGTCAGCGTCCCGCCGGAGATCTCTTCGAGACCTGCAATCATGCGCAGCGTTGTGGACTTGCCGCAGCCTGACGGGCCTACCAGTACAACAAACTCGCCGGGCTGGACGTCCAGCTCGATCCCGTGGACGACTTGCAGCCCTCCATATTTCTTAACGATCCCGTCAAGCCGAACTCCGGTCATAGTCATTCCTCCCCTTCACACGCCCTTGACCGCGGGCGTGGGCCTTTCGGGGGAAAGTGACGTGATTCGGGTGAACTGTCAATTCTTGTATCCAAGTTGGAATACTAGTAACGTTTCGTTAAGTTTCTGCACTGTAGGACCGTATTGGTATCAAACCCCCGCTTTCACTGGCGCGCGGGCTATCTGGTGGGCTATAGACATCGGCACGCAAAGGAGCGCGCATGAACAAGATCGCTACTCTTCCCGCAGCCAAGCGCAGCACCGTCGACGAGATTGTCGACTACCTCTACAAAGAGATCACATCGCTGCGGCTGATGCCGGGAACCCGCATTTCCGAGCCGGACATCGCCGAGAAATTCGGTGTGTCCCGCCAGCCGGTCCGTGACGCATTCCGTCGTCTTGAAACCATGGATCTGATCCTTGTTCGGCCCAAGCGCGCCACCGAGGTTCGCAAGTTTTCCGCCCGTGGTATCGAGAAAAGCCGCTTTGTCCGCGCAGCGGTCGAGGCAGCAGTTCTGCGCGAAGCGGCCAAGCATTGTGTGGCCGCAGACGGTTTTCAGCTCGATGCCTGCATTGCCATGCAACAAAAGGCGCAGGCCGAAAACGACTATGTCGGATTCACCAAGCTCGATTACGAATTCCACCAGACGATCTGCAATATCGCGCAGGTGCCCTATGCCTTTGACGTTATTCAGGCGGAAAAGGCCAAGGTCGACCGGCTGTGTATTCTCAGCCTGTCAAAGGAGCGTCGCATGCTGGTTCTGATCGACGACCACGAGGCAATCGCCCGCGCGATCAAGGCAAATGACCCCGAAGCAGCGGCGGCTGCGGGCATGTTGCACCTGACCCGGCTGGACGAGACAATCGCCACAATCCGCCTGAACAACGCGGCATATTTTGAGGACGACGATGCTTAACCTGTGTTAAGCTTGCCCAAGGCACTCCCTGTGCCGTTTTTCAAAAAACACGATAAAAAGTTCTTGTATCCAAGATAAAATACCAACATGCTGCGAGTCGTATTCCGCACGGAGGAGGTGTGGGAAACCATTCATGCGATTTCAGGGAGGAACAGCATGACATTTATGAACAGATTTACGCGTACAACCGCAGCGGTTGCAATCTTGGCCGCAGTCGCCACAGGTGCCCAGGCACAAAACCTGCGCGGCTGGAACATCCACGTCGAGGATTACCCCGTCTCCATCGCGATGGAGAGCTTTCTTGAAGAAGTGAGCGAAAAGACCGGCGGCGAAATCACCGGCAAAGTGTTCCACAACGGCGTTCTGGGCTCGCAGCCCGATGCGATCGAACAGCTCCGTCTTGGCGCGCTCGACTTTGGTGAATTCAGCCTCGGGCCGATGGGTCCGGTTGTCCCCGAAACCAATGTGGTATCCCTGCCCTTCATCTTCTCTTCGGTGCCGGACATGTACCGCCTGATGGACGGCGAAGTGGGTGAGGCCATCGGCGCAGGCATGGAAGCCAAGGGCATCAAGGCGCTTGGCTGGTATTCCGCCGGCGCGCGCAGCTTCTACAACTCGGAACGCCCGATCAACACCCCCGCCGATGTCGAGGGCATGAAGGTCCGCGTCATGTCCAACGACCTGTTCGTCGACATGATCGCCGCGATGGACGGCAACGCAACGCCGATGGCCTTTGCCGAAGTGTACCAGTCGCTCAAGACCGGTGTTGTGGACGGCGCGGAAAACAACCCGCCCAGCTACGAGTCCACCAACCACTACGAAGTGGCCAAGTTCTATTCGCTGTCCGAACACCTGATCATTCCCGAATGTCTGTGCATGTCGTTGAAGACCTGGGAAAAGTTCACGCCTGAGCAGCAGGAAATCGTGATGGCCGCAGGCCGCGCCAGCGCCGAATACCAGCGCGAGATGTGGGCCGAACGTGAAAACGCAAGCCTTGAGACCATCAAGGCCGGTGGCGGCACTGTCAACACCATCGAGGACAAGACCCCCTTCCAGGAGGCCATGACCCCGGTTTACGACAAGTTCCTTGAGAACAACCCCGATCTGACGGAGCTCGTCACCTTGATCCGCAACGCTGAATAAGCAACGCTTCGGGGGCCGGCACATCGGCCCCCGTTTTCTTGAAAGACCTTCCATGACGAATGAACCGATCCTTTTCCAACGGGTCGAACAAGGTCTGAACCTTGTCCGGACGTTGTGCATGGCGGTGGCCTCTGTGGCGCTGGTCGTGCTGATTGTGACCTTTGGCTGGCTGGTGTTTGGCCGCTATGTGCTGAACGTCACGCCCACGTGGGTCGAACAACTGGCCCTGCTTCTGATTTGCTATATCGCGTTCCTCGGTGCTGCCGCAGGCGTGCGCGAAGACACCCACATCGGGGTGACCCTGTTCCGCGACCTGCTGCCGATCCCGGTGCAGAAAGTCGTGATGATCCTTATCGATTTCATCCTTGCCGGTTTTGGCACGGTCATGCTGCTTGCCGGGCTGGAGCTGATGAGCTTTGGCATGGATACCGTTCTGCCGATGCTCGGCCTGCCCGAGGCCGTGCGCACCGCCGCCATCACATCGCTGGGCGGTCTGGTCATTTTGTTTGCGGGCCTGCGGGGCCTGCTGCGCATACTGCGCTTTCAACGCTGGTCCCCCGAAGACCGCCCGTTTGACGAAGAGGTGCTGTAATGGGTCTGGCTATTTTGTTGGGCGTCTTCGCTGCCGGAGTCGTCATCGGCATGCCTGTGGCCTTTGCCATGGGGATCGCTGCCGCGTCAGCCTTTGCGTTTGAAGGCTTCCCGCCCCTGATTACATTCCAGCGCGCCACCTCTGGCGTGTCTGTCTTCTCGCTTCTGGCGATCCCGTTCTTTATCTTCGCGGGCGAGATCATGCTGCATGGCGGTATCGCAAAACGCCTTGTACGTCTGGCGTCCGCGCTGGTGGGCCACCTCAAAGGTGGCTTGGCCATGGTCAACATCTTCTCGTCCATGCTGTTTGGCGGCATCTCCGGCTCTGCCGTGGCGGACATCTCGGCGCTTGGCTCTTTGTTGGTGCCGGTGATGAAGGAACGGGGCTACCGTCCTGATTTCGCAGTCAACGTGACGGTCACCAGCTCTATCGCGGGGATTGTCATTCCGCCCAGCCACAACATGATCATCTTTGCGGTGGCGGCGGGCGGCGGGATCTCGGTCTCCGGTCTGTTTCTGGCCGGTGTGGTGCCGGGCATCCTGATGTGCGTCAGCCTCGCGATTGCGGCCTACATCCTGTCGGTGAAACACAACTACCCGTCTGAACCCTTCCCCGGCTGGAAGGTCGTGGGCGAGGCGGCGATGGACGCCATCCCCGGCTTTATGACTGCCGTCATCATCGTCGGCGGCACGCTGTCAGGCATCTTTACCGTGACGGAATCCGGTGCCTTTGGTGCGATCTATGCCTTGGTGCTGACGGTGTTCTACTATCGCAGCCTGTCCTTCCGCGCCTTTGTCCGCGCGGTCACCGGCGCCGTGCGCACCACGGCAATGGTCATGATCCTGATCGCCTTCGCCAGCTCCTTTGCCTACCTGCTGGCCTTGTACCAAGTGCCCGCGCAGCTGTCGGATCTTCTGGTGACGATTTCGGACAACCCCATTGTGATCCTGCTGATGATCAACGTGATCTTGCTGATCCTCGGGATGATCATGGATATGGCCGCGCTGATCCTGATCTGTACGCCGATCTTTTTGCCCATCGCCAAAGGTCTGGGGATGGAGCCGACCCAGTTCGGCATCATGCTGCTGATCAACCTTGGCATCGGTCTGTGCACCCCGCCTGTGGGCACCTGCCTGTTTGTGGGCTGTGCCGTCGGGCGCATCCGGATGGAGCAAGCACTAAAGTCGATCTGGCCCTTCTATCTGGCGATCTTTGCCGCGCTCATGCTGGTCACCTACGTGCCTGCCGTGTCCTTGTGGTTGCCGTCAGTGCTGTTGGAATGACCCGCGACACGCGGGGGCTTATGGGTCTGGCATGGCCCATGGCCATGCGCATGCTGATGCTGCACGGCATCGTCGTGATCGACGCATGGCTGGTGGCCCCATTGGGAGAAAACGCGCTGGCTGCCATGGGGCTGGCCAGCGCGATTGGCGGTCTGCTGCTGGGGGCACAGAATGCCTTTGCCAACGCTTCACAAATATTGGTCGCTCAGGCCTTTGGCTCTGGCGTGCCGGAACGTCTGCGTGACAGCTACCGGGGCGGGCTTGCCATCAGCCTTGGCGTCTGCGCCTTTGGCCTTGCGGCGCTTTTGGTGGTGGCCGATCCCTTGCTGGCTGTGTCGGGGCAAAGCGCGGCCGTGCAGGCGGATGCACGCCTGTACCTGATCGTCTTTGTCGGCGTGGTGATGGGCGAGGCGGTCGGTCAAAGCCTGTCGGCCTTTTTCAACGGGCTCGGCAATACGCGTGCGCCATTCTACAGCTACCTTGTCTCAGTGCCGCTGAACATCGGCTGCTCTTATGTGCTGATCCACGGGCTGTGGGGCCTGCCGCAGATGGGGGTCGCCGGTGCCGCACTTGGCAGCGTGATCGGAGCGGTTGTGCGCGCGGCCTATCTCGTTTGGCGTCTGTCGCGGCTGGAAGGTGCGTGGAAAGCCGCCCCGACCGGCCCGTTGCGCGCCGTGATCCGTGCGCATCTGGCCTTTTCACTGCCGGTGGCGGCGACCTTCTTTAGCGCGCAAGCCTCGCAAAGCGTATGTATGCTGATCTACGCCGCTTACGACGTCTGGCAATTCGCGGCGCTGACGCTGATCATGCCATGGGTGCAGGTGGCTGGGACCTTTGGCATGGCCTGGGCGCAGGCCGTTGGGCTGGATGCCGCGCAGCATCTGGGCCAAGGCGGCGGTCGCGCCGCGCTGACCACCCTGTTGCGCACCGCGTGGAAAGGGGCATTTGCCATGTCGGCGGTGGTTGCCGCGCTGTACGCCGTTGTGATCCTGTCTGCCGATACGCTTTACCCAGCGTTGGAGCCGCAGACACGAACCGCGCTGTTGACCTTCTTGCCCGTTCTGCTGCTGTTGCCTTGGCCCAAGAATTCCAACGCGATTTGCGGCAACACGCTACGCGCGGCAGGGCGCACGGTCTATGTGATGCACATTTTCCTGTGGTCGCAATGGCTGTTCAAGGTGCCCGCCAGCGCGGCGCTTGTGCTGTGGCTGGACGCGCCGGTGGTCTGGGTGGTGGGGCTGATGCTTGCCGAAGAGATCATCAAGCTCTGGCCCTTTCATCGCGGACTGCTGCGGGGGCGTTGGCGCGATGCCTTGCCGCCTTAACGCGACAGGTGACGTTCCAACTGCACCAAAGCGTCGTAGACCAGAACCGCGATCAGCCCCGTGATGATCCCGCCTTGCAAAACGTAGGCCGTGTTGTTGGTCAACAGGCCCGCGATGATGACCTCGCCCAAGGTGCGCGCGGCAACGGTTGACCCGATGGTCGCCGTGCCGATGGCAATCACCACAGACAGGCGGATGCCGGTCAGGATGACCGGCAGGGCCAGTGGCAGCTCGACCCCCAGCAGCCTTTGGCGGGGGGACAATCCGATGCCACGGGCCGCTTCGATGGTAACGGGCGGCAGGCCGCGCAGCCCCGTGACCGCATTGTCGAAAATCGGCAGCAGACCGTACAGGAACAGCGCGACCAAAGTTGGTCCCGCCCCAAACCCCAAGGCTGGCACCGCCAAAGCCAGCACCGCCACTGGCGGAAAGGTCTGCCCGATGTTCGTGATGGTCCGTGACAGCGGCAAAAACGCAGCGCCCACCGGCCGCGTCACGAAGATGGCGAGCCCCACGGCCACGATTGTTGCCGCCCCCGACGCCAGCGCCACCAACCCAAGATGGCTAAGCGTCAGCGACCACAGCGGCGCGCGCGCATAGATCACTGGCCCGCCTTGCGGCGCAAAGGGCGCGAGCACGGGAGTGAACACCTGCGGCCAGATGACCATGACAGCCACCAGCAAAAGCAAACCAACGCGAATGCCCCAACCGATCATGCGGGCTGTGCCACGCGGTCGCGGATGGCTCGTAACGTGATCCGCTGTCCCTGCCCCACCGGCAAAGCATCCCGTCCCGTCCACAAACAGGCGCTGAGCGCTTCGCGCAGGGTGGCGTCGGCAGCAATGGGGCTGCCTTCGGCGCCGCCCGCCTCGGCCAGTTCGGCCACTTTCATCAGCGACAACAGTCGCAAGGGGCGGTCCACATCGCCGATCATCTCGGCCACGAAATCGCTGGCGGGTTTGCGGATGATCTCTGACGGTGGGGCATATTGCACCAGACATCCCGCATCCATCACCGCCACACGATCACCAAGGCGGATCGCCTCTTCCATATCATGGGTCACCAGAATGATCGTCGCCCCAAGATGGCGCTGGATACGGAGCAGATCCTCTTGGGCGCGGTGCCGGATAATCGGGTCGAGTGCGCCAAAAGGCTCGTCCATCAGCAACACATCCGGACGCGAGGCCAGCGCGCGGGCCACGCCCACCCGCTGTTGCTGACCGCCCGACAGCTCTGACGGGTAGCGCTGGCGGAACTCGGCCGGGGGCATGGAAAACAGCTCTAGCAGATCGTCGACCCGTTCTTCAATCTGCGCTTTGGGCCAGCCCAACAGGCGCGGCACCGCAGAGATATTGCGCGCCACCGTGTGATGCGGAAACAGCCCATGTCCCTGAATGGCGTATCCGATCCGCCGCCGCAGCCGATGTGGCACCATATCCCGCGTAGCGTCGCCGTTGATGCGCACCTCTCCGGCCGAGGGTTCCTCCAGCCGGTTGATCATACGCAACAATGTGCTTTTGCCAGAGCCTGAAGTGCCGACGATCACCGTGATGGTGCCGCTGTCCACCTGCATAGACACCGCGTCCACCGCAACAGTGTCACCAAACGCTTTGGTCAGATTGTCGATCTCGATCATCTCATTGGCTCCGTTGCTGGGGTTGGGACAGGTCTACGAGGCAATCCATCGCGATGGCCGCGACCAGTGCCAGCGCCACGGTGGGCAAAGCCCCCAACAGGATCAGGTCCGTGGCCGTCTGGTTCAGCCCCTGGAACACAAAGCTGCCAAAGCCGCCGCCGCCGATTAGCCCCGCGATCACGGCAAGGCCGATGTTCTGGACCATCACGATGCGCAACCCCGTCAGCAGCACGGGCAGGCCCAGCGGGATCTCGACCTGCCACAGGCGTTGGAGGGGCGACAGGCCCATCCCGCGCGCGGCCTGCGCCGTGGCGGGGGGCACGGCATCCAGACCCGCAACCGTATTGCCCACGACCGGCAAAAGCGAATACAGGATCAAAGCAATAAAGGCAGGCGCAAACCCGATCCCGGCAATCCCGATCTCACGCGCGCCGGGCACGCTTGCCGCCACCCACGCCAGAAGCGGGATCATGATTCCGAACATGGCAAGCGACGGGATGGTTTGCAGAAAGCTCAGAACCGGCAGCATGGCGCGTCGCAGCGCCTCCCTCCGGTGACACCAAAGCCCCAAGGGAAAGCCGATCAGCGCCGCAACCGCCAATGACCCGAACGCAAGCTGGACATGGCGGATAAACGCGGTGGCAAAGGGGCGCTGGCGGGACATGTATTCCTGCGAGATCGACAGATCCGCCAAGGCTCCGGACCATAAAATGCCTGCCAATACACCCACCGCGAGGGTCAAAAGCCCCAGCCGCAAAACCGCACCGGGCCGCAACTGGGTCAGCGCATCGGCCATCAGCAGCGCATAGATCGCAAACAGACACCAAAATCCGGCAGCAGGCGAGACGCGCGCATATTGCCCTGCCCCGTCCAGCGCCGACACAGCTCCCTGCGACAGCGCCCAGATCAAACAGGACAAACCCACAGCGCCCCCCAGCAGCCGCACCCAAGGCCACCGCTGCGAAAGCCCCGCAAGCAGCCCCAGACACAGCCCTGCAAACGGCAGCCACAGGCCCAAGTCCCATAGCCGCATCCCATCGCCCGCAACAATGCGGTTGGCCGCAAGCGTCAAAAAGGGCGCGGCCAAAGCGGCCGCACCCGTCAGGGCAAACAACAGCCCCGGCGGGGAAATCCCCCGCACGCGCTTAGTCCAGAACGCCAGTTTGCGTCAGGTAGTCACGGGCCACCGCCTCGGCAGGTTCCCCGCCAACCTGAATGCGCCCGTTGAGCTGCTGAAGCGTCTCCAGCGTCAGCGCGCCAAAAATCGGGTTCAGAACCTCGGCGATTTGCGGATATTCCTCCAGCACCGCGCTTCGCACTGTGGGCGCGGGCTCGTAGACGGGCTGGACGCCC
Organism: Sagittula sp. SSi028; assembly: GCF_048553715.1. Lineage (NCBI taxonomy): Bacteria > Pseudomonadati > Pseudomonadota > Alphaproteobacteria > Rhodobacterales > Roseobacteraceae > Sagittula > Sagittula sp. SSi028. Next base: position 54,949 of record NZ_JBLZNC010000009.1, read on the forward strand.
TGATCGTCAGCCATGACCACCAGACCCGTCGCGCCCACGCCGCCGTCTGTGCCATAGACCATCGCCGCATTCACGCCAGAGGTGCCCCGCGCCGCCGCCTGAATGGTCGCTGCGGTATCGCCGCCGGACAGGATCACGGTCTGGTCTTGATCCAGTGCAAACCCATAGGTGTCCTGCATTGCAGGCAAAACGGCGGGAGAGGAGACAAATTCCGTCGACGCCGCCAGTTTGACGTCCCCGCCCCCGGCAACCCATGCGCCGAAATCGCTCATCGTGGACAGATCGTTGTCTTCGGCCACGGGGCCGGTGACCGCGATGGCCCATGTGTTGTTGGCGGGCGCACTGTCCAGCCAGATCACGTCCTGTGCGGCATCCAGTTCCGCGGCGCGCGCATGGGCGGCCTCCGCATCTTTCCAGACATCGCTGTCCGCCTCATTGTGAAAGAACGCGGCGTTTCCGGTGTATTCGGGATAGATGTCGATCTGACCGGCAAGAATAGCCTCGCGCACAACCTGTGTGCCGCCCAACTGCAAACGACGTTCCACCGGCAGGCCCGCATCTTCAAGCGCGAGCGCGATCATATTGCCAAGCAGGCCGCCCTCTGTGTCGATCTTGGACGACACGACAATATCGGCGCTGGCCGCTTGGGCGCCAAAGATCACCGTCGCTGCAATCAAGGATTTGTTAAGCATTAAAAGGCTCCCGCCGGAAAGATTGGTCGGACCGTAACGGTCCGCGTCAGACCCAAAGAGTAGATTGCGCGCCCTGCCCGCCAAGCTTTGATACGAAAATTTCGCAATAAACCTGGGCAAACCACAGCTTTGTTCGTCGCGCACATTCATGCAAAGAACATCTTTCCAACAGCGCCAAGGATGATAAACGCGCGGTCTTATTCGCGGCGCTTCGGTTGATTGCCGCACCTTTGGGGCCATCTCTTTGGCCAACGAACTGAAAGGCTCTGTCATGAACCGTATTCTTGCTGCCGCGCTTGCGGCCACATTGGGCACCGCTGCCTCTGCTGAAACCCTGACTGTCGGCATGTCCGGCGGCTATTTCCCGTTCACCTTCGTCAAGCAAGACGTGCTGCAGGGCTTTGAGGTGGATGTGATGAACGCCGTGGGCGAAGAAGCCGGGCTCGACATCGAATTTGAAACCATGTCGTTTTCCGGTCTGATCGGCGCATTGGACGCAGGTCGCATCGACACGGTGGCCAACCAGATCACCATCACGCCGGAACGCGAGGCGCGCTTTGCCTTTTCGCAGCCCTATGTCTTTGACGGGGCGCAGGTTGTTGTCCGTGATGGCAATGACAGCATTGGCGGGGTCGAGGATCTCAAAGGGCGCACCGTGGCCGTCAACCTCGGCTCGAACTTCGAGCAGCTTCTCAACGATCTGCCCTATGCCGATGAAATCGACATCAAAACCTATGAAAGCAACATCGCGCAGGACACCGCACTGGGCCGCGTGGATGCCTTTGTGATGGACCGCGTGTCCTCGGCGCAGCTGATCGCTGAAAGCCCGCTGCCGCTTGCGCTGGCCGGTGCGCCGTTCTCGGAAATCCGCAACGCCCTGCCGTTCCGCGACACCGACGAAGGCCGCGCCCTGCGTGACAAGGTCGATGCCGCGCTGACCACGCTGAAAGACGACGGAACACTGGCCGAGATTTCGGACAAGTGGTTCGGCACCGACATCACATCGGCGGAGTGACGGGATGCGGGGACTCGACCTCGACTATATGCTGGGGCTGTTCCCCGTCATCTTTGGCTACGTGCCGCTGACGCTGGCCATGGCGGCTGCGGGGATGGTGTTCGCACTGATCCTCGCGTCGCTGATGGCGGTCGAACGGGTGTTCCGTGTGGCGTGGCTGGACTGGCTGGTGGTGCTGTTCATCAGCTTTTTCCGCGGCACGCCGCTGCTGGTCCAGTTGTTTCTGTTCTACTACGGGCTGCCACAGGTTTTGTCGTTCCTGACGCGCATCGACGGGGTGACCGCCGCGGTGATGGGGCTGACGCTGCATTTCGCGGCCTACATGGCCGAAACCATCCGCGCGGCGATCACGGGTGTTGACCGCAGCCAATGGGAAGCTGCGCAGTCCATCGGCATGACGCAGACCCAGATGATGCGCCGCGTGATCCTGCCACAGGCCGCGCGGGTCGCAGCGCCCACGCTGGTGAACTACTTTATCGACATGATCAAAGGCACCTCGCTGGCCTTCACTCTTGGCGTGACCGAGATGATGGGCGCAGCTCAGAAAGAGGCCGCCGGCAGCTTTTTGTATTTCGAGGCGTTCCTTGTGGTGGCCATCATTTACTGGGTCATGGTCGAATGTCTGAGCCAAGCACAAAAGCAGTTGGAAACCCGTTTGAACAAGGCATACGCAAGATGATCCGCATCGAAGGTCTGACAAAGCGTTTCGGGGATACGACCGTTCTGGACGGCATCGATCTTGACATTCAAGACGGCGAACGGGTGGTGATTATCGGCCCCTCCGGCACCGGCAAATCCACGCTGTTGCGGTGCCTGAATTTTCTCGACACGCCCGACGCGGGGCGCATCACCGTGGGCGGCATCAGCGTCGATGCCAAAACCGCGCGCCGTGACCAGATCCTCAGCCTGCGCCGCGCGACGGCCTTTGTGTTCCAGAACTACGGGCTGTTTGCCAATCGCACCGCGTTGGAGAATATCTCAGAGGCGTTGATCACCGTGCAAAAACGCCCCCGCGAGGAAGCATTCGACCGCGCCCGCGCTATTCTGGCGGAAACGGGACTGGCGGATAAGGCTGACAGCTATCCTGCGGCGCTGTCCGGTGGACAGCAGCAACGGGTGGGAATCGGTCGCGCCATGGCGATCGGGGCAGAGCTTATGCTGTTTGACGAGCCGACCTCTGCGCTTGATCCGGAATGGGTGGGCGAGGTGCTGGACCTCATGCGGTCCGTGGCCGAGCAGCGCCAGACCATGCTGATCGTCACGCACGAGATGCGCTTTGCCCGCGAGATTGCGGATCGGGTGATCTTTATGGAAGGTGGGCGCATCGTCGAACAGGCCCCGCCCGATCAGCTGTTCGACGCGCCGAAAGATCCGCGGCTGCAGCAATTCCTGCGCCGCGTATCCGGCTGATTTCGCTTATGCCGAAGCAAGCGTGCGCAACTGATCGACGATAGAGGCCACAACCGCACGATCCTCGGACGCCGAGGCCACATGCGGTGTTACAAAGATCTGCGGATGCGACCAGAAGGCGTGGCCTGCAGGCAAGGGTTCAGTGTCGAACACATCAAGCGAGGCACCGGACAGATGGCCGCTGTCCAGCGCTGCGATCAAATCCTGCTCGACCAGATGTCCGCCGCGCCCGATGTGGATCAGCGCCGCGCCTTTGGGCAGCTTGGCGAAGGTGTCAGCGTTCAGAATGCCCTCTGTCTGCGGGGTCAGGGGCAGCACGTTGATCAGGATATCGCTGCGCGCCAGAAAGTGATCCAGACCGCCGTCTGTAAACGCCTCTACCCCGTCTTCAAGCGGCTCTGGCAGGCGTCGGGAATAGCCCGCCACGTCATAGCCAAGCGTCACCAGCGAGCGTGCCACCTCGCGTCCCATCAGGCCAAAGCCCATCACGCCCACGCGTTTTGACGCGGGCGACATGCGATGGTTGCGCGGGTTCCAGGCCTGTTGCGCCTGATCGTCCAGATATTGTCCCATGCGCCGGTGATGCCAGACCACGTGGAAGGCCGCGAAACCGGCCATCTGCAGGGCTTGGTCCGGATCTTCGACGCGGTAGACCGGCACATGATCGGGCCGTGACGGGCAGGCCATGATCGCATCCGTCCCCGCCCCGGCGGAGAAAATCGCACGCAGGTTGGGATAGGGCGCAAAAGTGTCGTCGTCCGGCACGAAGGTGAACACAAAGGACACCGCCGCCGGATCTGTGACCTCTTCGGGGCGCAGCAGGACCAGATCGGGGGCCAGCTCGGCGAATGCATCACCGTAATAGCCCAGCAAATCCACCGTGGCGCATGTGGCCACCCCCGTCAGCGCCTGTTCGGTCATGCCCGCTCCCTTTGTGCATCGGTCCATTGGCCGCCCGGTACAGCCGCCAACAGGTCGCGTGTATAGGCTTCTTTCGGCGCAAGGAAGATGTCGCGCACGGGACCGATCTCGATCAAGCGCCCCTTTTGCATCACCGCAATCCGGTCGCACAGCTGCGCCGCGACGCGCAAGTCATGGGTGATGAACAGGATCGACAGGTTCATACGGTCGCGCAGGTCCCGCAGAAGATCCAAGACCTGCGCCTGAATGGACACGTCCAGCGCGCTCACCGCCTCGTCCGCGACGATCAGTTCGGGGTCCATGGCCAGCGCCCGAGCGATCCCGATGCGCTGACGTTGACCGCCCGAAAACTCATGCGGGAAACGCTCGGCCGCATCCGCGCCAAGGCCCACAATCTCCAGCAACTCACGCGCCCGCGCCTGTGCCTGCGCGCGCGCCACACCTTTGGCAATCGGCCCATCGGTGAGCGCGCCCATGATCCGCTGGCGCGGGTTGAGCGAGGCATAGGGGTCTTGGAACACCATCTGCACCTTATGACGCTGGCGTCGCAGCTCTTCTTCGTCCAGGGCCGCAAGATCGGTGCCGCCGACGCGGACCTCGCCACTGTCGGGGGTGACCAGCCGGACAACGGTCCGCCCCAGCGTCGATTTCCCCGACCCGCTTTCGCCCACAAGCCCGACAACCTCGCCGCGCCCCACGGTCAGGGACACATCATCGACCGCGTGCACCTCGCGCACGGGGCGGAACAGTCCACCGCCGGTGCGATAGGTCTTGCGCAGGTGGCGGATCTCCAGCGCTGCATCTGACGCGGGACTGCGTGCAGGCGGCAGGGCGTCCGACGGGATCGCATCCAGCAATTTGCGCGTATATGCGTGCTGGGGATGGTCCAGGACCGCAGAGGCCGCGCCGCGTTCCACCACCTTTCCGTGGCGCATCACGATGACCTCATCGGCGATTTCCGCGACCACGCCGAAATCATGGGTAATGAACATCACCGCCATGCCGCGGCGGTCACGCAGATCAAGGATCAGCCGCAGAATTTGCGCCTGCGTGGTCACATCCAGCGCGGTCGTAGGTTCATCCGCGATCAGAACCGCCGGTTCCAGCGCCAGCGCCATAGCGATCATCGCCCGCTGGCGTTGCCCGCCCGACAGCTGGAAGGGAAAGGCGCGGATGATCTTTTCCGGGTCCGGCAGTTGCACCTCGCGGATCAGCTCCAGCGCCTTTGCGCGCCGCTCTGCCGGGGTGAAACGATTGTGGGCGGCAAAGACCTCCGCGATCTGGTCACCGATCCGCATCAGGGGGTTCAGCGCGGTCATCGGCTCCTGAAAGATCATGGCGATCTTTTCGCCCCGTAGTGCGCGGCGTTGCGCGTCCGGCAGACGCAGCACATCGGTGCCTTCGAATTTGGCAGCGCCTGCATGCACACGCACGCCCTGTGGCAAAAGCCCCATCAGCGCATTGGCGGTCATGGATTTTCCCGACCCGCTCTCGCCCACGACGCACAGGATGGTGCCCGCATCAATGGACAAGGACAGATCATCCACCGCAAAGGGGCGGTCCGCGCCCTGCGGCAGGGCGATCGACAGATGTTCGATGGCCAGCGTGGTCATGAGGTGCCCTTTCGGCTCAGATGCGGGTTCAGCGCGTCGTTCAGGCCCTCGCCAATCAGGTTCAGCGCCAACACAGTCAAAATGATCGCCACGCCGGGGAAGAAAGACAGCCACCATGCACTGCGGATCACGGTGCGGGCAGATCCGATCATGTAGCCCCAACTCATGGCGTTGGGATCACCCAGCCCCAGAAACGACAGCGAGCTTTCCAGCAAGATCGCCGTGGCCACCATCAAAGACGCCATCACGATGATCGGTGAGACCGTGTTCGGCAGCACCTGCTGGATCAGGATGCGCCTGCGTGTCAGACCGGCCAGCCGCGCGGCCTCGACAAATTCGCGTTGGCGCAGGGCCATGACCTCGGCGCGGACCAGACGCGCCACCGGCGGCCATGACACGATGGCAATGGCCAGCGTGATCGATCCCAAGGACGGTTCAAAAATCGCGACCAGCACAATGGCCAACGCAAAGTTGGGGATGGTCTGGAAGAATTCGGTAAAGCGCATAGCCCCCTCATCGACCCACGCGCCGTAAAAGCCCGCCAAGGCCCCCAGCGGCACACCGATCAAAAGCGCGACCAGCGTGGACACCAACCCCACCAGCAAGGACACGCGCGCGCCATAGGCCAGTTGCGCGGCCACGTTGCGGCCCAGCGTATCTGTGCCAAGCGGCAGACCGTCCATCGTGCCCGGCGTCAAAAAGGGACGCTGCACCATCTTCCACGGGCCACCGGGAAAAAGCACCGGCGCTAGCAGCGCGATGGCGAGCACCGCCAACAGCAACACCACACCTGCCATCGCGGCTGGATTTTTGCGAAACCGTTTCCACATGGCTCAGGCCCTCGAAGCGATGCGTGGATCGACAAGCCGGTAGACGATGTCGGTCACGACGTTGAAAAAGATCACCATGGCGGCAGAGACGATGAAAACGCCGAGAATGGTGTTGTAGTCACGGGCCGCGAGGCTTTCGAACATCAGCCGCCCGATCCCCGGCCATGCAAACACCGTCTCTGTCAGCACCGCCCCGCCCACAAGCTGCCCCGCCTGCAATCCGGCCAGCGTGACGACCGGCAGAATCGCGTTGCGCAGTATGTGGCGGCGTCGGATCACGCTGTCGGCCAACCCTTTGGCGCGGGCGGTTTTGACGAAATCCATCTGGCTCACCTCCAGCATGGAGGCGCGGGTCATGCGCATGTAAACGGCCATGAAAAACAGCCCCAAGGTCACCGCCGGCAGCACCAGATGGCGCGCGATGTCGACCAGTTTGGCAAGGCCCGTGTAATCCGCGCCCACGGTTTGATACCCAAAGCCCGGCAGCCATCCCAGCCAGACCGAAAAGACCAGAACCGCCATGAGCGCCGCCCAATAAAGCGGGGTCGCATAAAACAGCAGCGCCAGTGTCGTCAGGATGCTGTCAGACGGGCGCCCGATGCGCGCCGCCGCCGCCACACCAAAGGAAATCCCCAGCACGAGCGAGATCACAAAGGCGGTCATGGTCAGCAAAATGGTGGCGGGAAGACGTTCGGCGATCAGCTGCGCGACAGGCGCGCCTTGGCGGAAGGAATATCCCAGATCGAACTGCAGGATGCCCCATACGTATTTGCCAAGCTGCACGTGGAACGGCTGGTCCAGACCAAAGCGTTCGCGCAGCTGGGCAATGGTTTCCGCGTCGGCGGCGCCTGCTTCCCCCGCCAGCACCAGCGCGGGGTCGCCGGGTGCGGCGTGCAGCAGCAGAAAGTTCAGGATCGCGATGGCAATCAGGGTCAACGCCGCCTTCGCAAGCCGCGTGGCGATCGTCAGGAAAACAGTCATGACAGGGTCCTTTGGCAGGGTCGCAGGCGTGAGACAGAGCCCCTCACGCCTGCAACCGGCAGTCTTGCCCGCTTACTTTTCGATCCACGCGTCGCGCAGACCGTCGTTCACACCGATGGCCGTGGTCACCAGATCCTGCGTGTCACAGCGGTAGATGGTGGGGAATTCCAGCTCCATCAGCCACGCGACGGGCACGTCTTCGACGATCTCTTTCTGGATCTCGGCATAGGCCGCGGCGCGGTCTTCGGCAGAGACCATGGTCGCCGCCGCCGCCCATTTGGCGTCCAGCTCGGGGTTGTCATACCCCTCGACGTTGTTCCACGGGCTGCCCTTTTCGATACGGTCGGCGGTGTAGTTGCGCGACACACCCAAAGCGGGATCACCGTATTGGTACAGGTAGGTAAAGGCGATGTCGTAGTCCCACTGCGAGGTTTTCTCGTTCCAGCCGGCGACATCGGTGCTTTCCAGCTGGATGTTGATGCCGGCCTCGGACAGGTTCTGACGCACGGCTTCGGCCCACCGCAGCCATGTCTCGCCATAGGGGATCGGCAGCAGGCGCACCGGCTCGCCATCATAGCCCATCTCGTCGAGCAGTTCGCGCGCTTTATCAGGGTCATAGCTGTAGTCGGTGACGTCATCGCTATAGAAATTGGTCTTGGAGGAAACAGGCCCTGTGGCGACGGTGCCAAAGCCGTTCCAGACCACGTCACGGACGAATTCGCGGTCCATGGCATACATCACCGCCTGACGGAACCGCTCGTCCGAGGTCGGGCCTTCGCGGTTGTTCAACCACATCCACGCATGCGGGGCAAAGAACTCCCACCCTTTGCCGGTGGAACATACGCCGTCCATTTCGGTCAGGCGGGGCACATCCCAGTTTTCCACCGATCCGCCGGGCAACACGTCGACTTCGCCGGTTTCAAAAGCCACCGCACGGGCCGCCGCATCGGGGATCACGCGATAGTAGACCTCATCAAGGTGGGGCTGGCCCTCCAGATAGTAGTCCTCGTTCTTGACCAGATGGATGTAGCTGCCCTTTTCCCATTGTGCGAACTTGAATGGACCGGTGCCAATGGGCGTGGCGTTCATGTCGTTGGTGGCGTAATCGGTGCCCTCATAGATGTGTTTGGGCACGATGGGCATGGTACCCACCTCGAAGACGTTGATGAAGGGGCCAAACGGCTCTTTCAGCGTGAAGACAACCGTGTTGTCGTCGGGGGCCTCGATCGTGTCGACATAGGCAAGACTGGCCCGCAGACGCGCATGGGTTTCACGCAGGAACACATCTGCCGAGAACACCACATCCGCCGCCGTGAAGGCCGTGCCATCATGCCACGTCACCCCGTCCTGCAGCGTGAAAGTGTAGACCAGACCGTCATCGGAAATCTCCCATGACTTGGCAAGGCTCGGCTGCGGGGTCAGTTCCGTGTCATAGCGCAGAAGGCTTTCGTAGATGTCACCGGCCACCAGTTGGGTCGGCCCGTTCTGCACCAGACCCAGCATCAGGCCCGGCGGCTCTGGCTGCACCACAATATCAAGCCGTCCACCGGCCTCTTGGGCGGCCAAGGGCGCCGCAAGAGCGGCCGCAATGAGAAATGTCGTCGCTTTGAGGTAAGTCATCGGTTTTCCCTGTGGTGTTGAAGGAGGAACAAAAGCCGCGCGGTTGACCCGCGTCCTATTTTGATCAGTCAGCCCAGCCGGGCATCTCGCGGTCCAGCTTGCGCAGCATCGCGTCCCATTCGGGGTTCTTGCCGCTCCGCTCGACGCTGTCGTAGCCTTTTTCGTATTGCTGCGCGGTGTGTTCGGCGATGTCATCGGGCAGCACGCGCGGGGTCAGCCCCATGGAATAGGCCGCCACCTGCGCCTGACAGGACCGTTCAAGGTTCAGCGCATAAATCGCCGCTTCTGCCACCGAACGCCCCAGAACAAGCGTGCCGTGATTGCGCAGCAACATGATGTTACGCGCGCCCAGATCGGCCACGATCCGTTCGCGTTCGGACAGATCCAGCGCGATGCCTTCGTAGTCGTGATAGGCGATGCGGTTGTGGAACTGTGCCGACCATTGGTTCAGCGACAACAGCCCCTCCTCGATCGAGGACACGGCCACGCCTGCCACGGTATGATTGTGCAGCACGCACACCGCATCATGGCGCGCCATATGCACGGCGGAATGGATGGTGAACCCGGCGGCGTTCACACCTGCACCAAAGGGATCGTCGATCACCGCTCCTGTTTCGTCCACGGTCACCAGATTGCTGGCGCACACTTCATCAAAGGCCAGACCGTAGGGATTCAGCAGGAACCGCTTCTCTCCCTCCGGTCCATCGGGCAGGCGCGCCGATATATGCGTGTAGATGCTGTCATCCATCCCCCACAGCGCGATCAGGCGATAGGCCGCCGCAAGATCGCGGCGGATCTCGGAGACGGGGGTGTTTGCACCATCAGGCATTGAATTGATCCTTTTTTGTTCGCTTGACCCCAGCGTAACGTCATCGCCCCCGCCTTCGTCAAGAGAATTGTCGACAATCGGCAATTCTACAATTACGCTGACTGAGAAAGATGCAGTTTTGAGTAATGAAAGCCGTCAAACTATGGATGACACACAGGGCAATTCCGGGTTTGCACCACTGGACCGCGAAGGTTTGGTCGAAAGGATCACCAATCGGTTGTCGCAGGCGATTGTCACGGGCCAGCTTGCGCCCGGCGCGCGTCTGTCGGAATCCGTGATTGCCCGCGATCTGGGTGTGTCCCGCGCCCCTGTGCGCGAGGCGGCGCGGCTTTTGGAATCCTCGGGGCTGGTGTCCTACATCGCCAATCGCGGGTTCTTCGTCCGCCAGATCGACGCCAAGGCGCTCGACGATCTATACGAGCTCCGCATCATCATCGAGACCGCATCGATCCGGCGCCTGATCCGCGACGGTCTGGGCGAAACAGAGGCGCAGTTACGCGCCCATATCGACCGGCTGCACGAGGTGGCCAAACCCGGCCATGACATGCTGACGCAGGTGGAGGCCGATATGGAATTCCACCGCGCGCTTTGCGCAGGTTCCGGCAATCCCAAGCTTTTGGCAGTCTTCGACCAGATCGCCACCGAGACCGAGTTTTCCATCATGGTGATCGGCAGGCTGTATGACGATCCCGCCAAAATGGCGGAGACCCACGAACCCATTCTGGACGCCTTGCGCGCCTCGGACGAAACCCTGGCCGTTGAGGCCATCGAATACCACATCGAGGTCGCCCGTGATCTGGTGACCCAACAGTTCCGCTCTCTGGAAGAAGGCAAGCCCACCCCATGAAATGCTTTTACGCGCCCGACACTGAAGCCCACGATCCCGTCTTTCGCCTGACCAACGGCAAGATCCACCGCAACGCCGAACAAGCAGAGCGCGCGCGGCTTTTGCGCGCCGGACTGGATCAGCTTGGCCTTACAACTCAGACGCCCGCCCGCGCCCCGCAGGACGCGCTGGAAGCGGTCCATACTCCTGCGTTCCTGCAGTTTCTCGAGACCGCATGGGACGAATGGCAAAAGCTGCCCGATGCAGGGCCAGAGGTGGTGCCAAATGCCTTTGCGCAGCGGGCAACCGCGACCTATCCGACGGGTGTCGTGGGCCGCGCGGGTTGGCATATGGGCGACACCTCGGCGCCTTTGGGCGAACACAGCTGGCGCGCTACTCGTGCCGCAGCCGACTGTGCCGTCGCAGCGGCAGATGCGGTGATCTCGGGCGAACGAGCGGCCTATGCCCTGACCCGCCCACCGGGGCACCATTCCAGCGCCGATATGGCGGCAGGCCATTGCCTTCTGAATGTCTCGGCCATCGCCGCCGGACGGCTGCGCACGAAATTCGACAAGGTCGCGGTGCTCGACATCGATGTGCACCACGGCAACGGCACACAGGCGATCTTCTACGACCGCGCCGACGTGCTGACCGTCTCTGTGCATGCAGAGACGCAGGCCTATTATCCCTTCTTCGTCGGTTATGCCCATGAAACAGGCAGTGGCGCGGGTGAGGGCTACAACCTGAACCTGCCCCTGCCCCGAAGCACCACCGATGACGGTTGGATCGCGGCCATCGAAACCGGCCTTGCGAGGATCTCTGACTTTGAACCCGATGCCTTGGTCATCAGTCTGGGTCTGGATGCCCATGAAAAAGACCCATTGAAAGGGATGCAGGTTTCGTGGGACGGATTTGCACAGGCCGGACGTCTGATCGCCGCAGCCGGTCTTCCTTGTGCGATTGTCCAGGAGGGCGGCTACCTCTCGGACGATCTGACCACCTCTCTGACCTCTTTCCTTGGCGGCTTTATGGGCCGCCCCGCCCGCTGATCCCATTCTTGACACGCGCCACCGGAGCACTCCAATGAACGAACGCCCCAATTCGCTGCATGCCTCTGACATCGCCCATTCGATGCATCCCTACACCAACATGCGCGCCCATGAGACAACCGGCCCCATGATCATGACCCACGGCGATGGCGTGCGGGTCTTTGACAGCGAGGGCAAGGAATACATCGAGGCGCTGGCCGGGCTGTGGTCCGTCGCCGTGGGGTTTTCCGAAACCCGTCTGGCCGATGCCGCCTATGCGCAGATGAAAAAGCTGCCCTACTACCACAGCTTTGCCCATAAGGCGCATGAACCGTCGATCCGTCTGGCCGAAAAGCTGGTCGAGCTGACACCCGAGGGCATGAACCGCGTGTTTTTCACCAACTCCGGGTCCGAGGCCAACGACACCGTGGTCAAAATGGTCTGGTTCATGATGAACGGGCTGGGCAAGCCACAGAAAAAGAAGTTCCTGTCGCGCAACAAGGCCTATCACGGCATCACCATTGCGTCCGGATCCCTGACGGGGCTGCCGGCCAACCATACCGATTTCGACTTGCCCGCCATTCCTGTGGTGCATCTGACCTGTCCGCACCATTGGAAGTGGGGCGAGGCGGGAGAGTCCGAGGCCGATTTTACCGCCCGTCTGCTGCGCGAGATGGAGGACACCATTCTGGCCGAAGACCCCGATACCATCGCGGCCTTCATCGGCGAACCGGTCATGGGTGCAGGCGGCGTGATGACCCCGCCCGAAGGCTACTGGCAGGGGGTCGAGGCGCTGTGCCGCAAGTACGATATCCTGATGGTGTCAGACGAGGTCATCAACGGGTTCGGACGCACCGGCGCGCGCTGGGGCTGTGAGCGCTATGGCTTTACCCCCGACATTCTGGTGACCTCGAAACAGCTGACCTCCAGCTATCTGCCGCTGGCGGCCATTGTGGTGAATGATCGTGTGTATGATGCCGTGGCAGACCACACGGCCAAGCTCGGCACCTTCGGGCATGGCTTTACCGCATCCGGCCACCCCGTCGCCTGCGCCGTTGGTCTGGAAAACATCGCCATCATCGAAGAGCAAGATCTGATGGGCAACGCCGCGCGGCTGGAGGACGCCTTTCAAAACGGCCTGCGGCAGTTTGCCGACCACCCGTTGGTGGGTGAGATCCGCGGAGTCGGTCTGATTGCGGGGATCGAACTGGCCGCAGACAAGGACGCGCGGCGCGCCTTTGAACCTGCGGGCTCCATGGCTAAGAAAGTGGCCGAATTCGCTGCCGAAGAGGGGCTGATCATTCGCGCGGTCTATGAAACCGTGGCCTTCTGCCCGCCGCTGATCGTGACCGAGGACGACATCGCCGAGATCCTCGCCCGCACCGGCCGCGCGCTGGACCGCGCGCTCGACTGGGCGCGCGCCGAAGGGCTGAAATAATACCGACGGGTCGCTGCGAACCGGCGACCCATTCCCATTCCAAACAAAGGACGACCCATGTCGCTTGCAAAAATCCCCCTGTCAAAGTCCCGCCGCGTAGGGTCCACCCTGTATCTGTCGGGGGAACTGGGCTTTGACGCGGATGGCACGATCCCCGACGGGATCGAGGCGCAGACCCGCAACTGTCTGGACCGGATCACCGCCACGCTGGCTAGCGAAGGCATGGACCTTGGCAATGTGGTGTCCTGCACCTGCTACCTGACGGACAAGGCCGACTTCGCAGCATTCAATACTGTATACGCGTCGTATTTCTCCGATCCTTTGCCGGTGCGGACCACCGTCGTGGCCGATCTTGTGATTGATGCGCGATTGGAAATCACTGTCATCGCCGAAGCCTGATCGCTTATGGCAGAGGTCGCGATCCTTGGCGCCGGTATGATCGGCGTGAGCAGCGCGCTTGAGCTTCAGGCGCGCGGCCACGACGTGACACTGGTGGACCGCCGCGCGCCCGGACGGGAAACCAGCTTTGGCAACGCAGGCATCATTCAGGCCGAGGCCGCCGAACCCTATGCCCTGCCGCGCGACCTCCGCACGCTGTTGCGCTATGCGCTGCGACGCGACAACGATGTGACCTATCACTGGGGGGCGTTGGCGCGGATGGCGCCCGCCCTTTGGCAGTATTTCCGGCACTCGGCCCCCGCCAGCCACGCGCGGATCAGCGGGATCTACGCACAGATGACCTTGGGCGCGACAGCCGACCACGCCCCTTGGATCAAAGCCTCCGGTGCAGAGGAGCTGATCCGCCGCGATGGCATGATGCTGGTGTTCCGCAATCCGCGCGATCTCGACGCCGCTGTCGCAGACGCGGCACGGCTGCGGGCGCGGTGGGGCGTCACCTCGCACCACTTTGACAGCACAGGCTTGCGCGCAATTGAGCCTGCGCTGACTGATCGGCCCGCTGGCGGTCTGCTGATGGATCAGTCATGGGCCTGTTCTGATCCCGGTGGTTTGGTGGAACGCTATGCACGATTGTTCACCAAGCGCGGCGGACATGTGGTGCGGGGAGACGCCGAGACACTGCAGCACCGGTCGGGCGGATGGGACATCGCGACAGACGACGGATCCCTTCAGGCCGAACACGTGGTCATCGCGCTTGGGCCGTGGTCAGCAGATTTGGCGGCGCGCTTCGGTTTGAAAATTCAAATGGTATACAAGCGCGGATACCATGGCCATTTCACAGCGCCTCACCTGCCGAACCGGCCGCTTGTCGACGCAGACAACGGCATCGTGGCAAGCCCGATGGCCCAAGGGCTAAGGCTGGCGACCGGCGCGGCCCTTGTGGCACGCAACGCGCCGCTGGACCCACGCCAACTGACGACCGGCGCCCGCCGGATCGCAGACATTCTGCCCATTGGCCCACGGATTGCAGAACCGCAATGGCTCGGCACGCGACCCTGTATGCCGGATATGCTGCCAGTGGTGGGCGCGGCGCCGGATCACACATCGCTTTGGGTCAATTTCGGCCACGGGCATCAGGGCTTCACGCTTGGCCCCACCTCTGCGCGGCTGCTCGCCGATGCTATGGACGGCGCTGGTGGCCCTGTTCTGGATGCCCTGTCGCCTGCGCGTTTGCGGCGCTAGATCAGCGCCGTGATCACCCCGCCAAAGGCTGCGACGATCACCACGCGCAGCGGCGATTGCTTCCAGACGATCAGCAAAACAAAACAGGTCAGAGCCAGCGAGAAATCCGCCATGCCTTTGATTGCGCTGGTGAAAACCGGATCGTAGAGCGCCGCGCCCAAAATGCCTACAACCGCTGCGTTCGCACCGCGCATCATTGATTGCGCAGCGGTCAACGCGCGGAAACGATCCCAGAAGGGCAGCACCCCAACGAGCAACAAAAAGCCGGGAAGGAAGATTGCGATCAATGCGACAAGCGCACCGCTCCACCCGCCCATGGCCGCGCCAAGGTAGGCCGCGAAGGTAAACAATGGCCCCGGCACCGCCTGCGCCGCGCCGTAGCCCGCCAAGAACGTGTCTGCCGCCAGCGCGCCGGGTGCAACGGTTTCCGCCTCCAGCAGCGGCAAGACCACATGCCCCCCGCCAAAGACCAGCGCCCCCGAGCGGTAAAAGGCGTCGAACATTCCGAACCCGCTATCCGCCGCAAAAGGCAAGCCTAACAGCAATACCGTGCAGGCGATCAGCGCTGCGATCCCCTGCGCTGGTCGGATCGGCAACGACATCTCTGACGCGGGCGGAACGGCTTTGTCTTTGTCCAGAACCAACCCCGCCACCGCGCCGATCACAATCGCCGCAACCATCCCGAATGGCCCAGACATGATCGCCAAGCTGATCACCGCCACAACGGCAATACTGGCGCGGAGGGGGTCAGGGCACAGCGTGCGCGCCATGCCCAAAACCGCCTGCGCGACAATTGCGACGGCCACGACCTTTAACCCGTGAAGCACCCCATCCGCGACAGGTCCGTCAAGCGAGGCGGCTGTCAGCGCAAAAACCGCCATCACAATCGCTGACGGCAAGGTAAACGCCACAAAGGCCGCAAGCGCGCCAAGCCAACCCGCCCGCATCATACCAAGCGCAAATCCCACCTGGCTCGATGCGGGACCGGGCAGAAACTGGCACAAGGCGACCAGATCCGCGTAGGCGTGATCGGTCAGCCAACCGCGCCGCGCGACGAATTCCTCGCGAAAGTAGCCCAGATGCGCCACCGGCCCGCCAAAAGATGTCAGCCCGAGCTTCAGAAAGGCGCCCAGAACCTCTAGGACACGACCAGAAGGCGGTGCGGGGGCGTGTTCCGGCTTGGTCATCTGGGCTCCTTCAGAGGCGATAAATATTGCGAGATGTCTGCTCTCCTAACATGGAAATTTTATGAAGGTCAGTGCAATATTTTATCGGCGCTTGACCTTGAGCATTACACTCGATGATCACCTTGGGAAAAATAGAGGAGTCTGAAGGGGTAGGAAATTCGAGACCACTATGATTCAAAAAACTGTGGCCCCCTTCGGAAAACGGGTGTAAAATTAAATCTTAAACCGGCCCGCGATTACCGGCGGCCGCATGCGATATACAGGAGCCAGTCCAAAATGAGCGGCGCATCCAATTCAGCAGTCGAAAAGGCGGAACCGCGCAGGCTGGCCAGTGCGACGATTGCCGAAACGCTGGAGGCCGAGATCGTCGCAGGACTGCATCCCGCCGGATCAAAGCTGGATGAAAACAAGCTTGTTCAACGGTTTGGCGTCTCCAGAACCCCGATCCGCGAGGCATTGCACGAACTCGTCGCCCGCGCCTTGGCAGAGCGGAAACCCTACAAGGGCGTCATCGTGGCCGATGTGTCGCGCGAGCGCGTGGAACAAATGTTTGAGGCTATGGCCGAAATAGAGGCACTTTGTGGCAGATTGGCTGCAGAACGCATGACAATGGGCGAGCGCGTCAATCTAGAGGCGCTTCATGTCAAAATGGGAAAATTGGCGAAACGCGACGAACAGGCGGAATATGACAAATCCAATAGCGAGTTTCACAAAATAATATTTGCCGCAACGCAGAATACAGATCTAATTGAATTGGCAAATACCTTGCGCGTTAAATTGGCGCCTTTCCGTAAGTTCCAACTGCAAAGCGCAATGCGTATGGCGCGGTCCCATGACGAACATGAAGAGATCGTAAAATCCCTTCTGGACCGTGACCCCAAAGGGGCGGAACGCGCGCTCCGGCGGCACCTGATGAGCGCCGCCAGAGAAGTGCTGACCCGGATGGGCTAGCGCTTAACCCAGCAGCATCCGCAGCGCGGTCACCCCTAGAAACAGCGCGAAGGCGCGTTTGATCCAGATGGCATCCAGACTGTGCGCCAACCGCGCGCCGAGCGGGGCAAAGCCCACAGTAAACGGCAGGATCAGCAAGGCCGCCGGCACGCTGACATAGCCCAGCGAGAACGGCGGACGATCTGCCACGCCCCAACCTGACACCACAAACCCCAGCATCGCGGGCAAGGCGATCAGAATGCCAAAGGCCGCCGCAGTCCCCACGGCGCGTTTGATGTCGAATGAAAAGGCTGACAACGTGGGGACAGACAAGGTGCCCCCGCCAATCCCCATCAAGGCCGAGAAGAACCCGATCACCGTTGAAATCGCGCCATTTGCCGCGCGGGAGTTGGGCAAGTGATCAGACAGGACCAGCGTTTTCGGTGTGGCCATATTGACCGCGACCACCAAGGCAATGACGCCAAAGATCATGCGCAATCCATCAGGCTGGATAAACTTGGCGGCCAGACCTCCGGCCAAGGCGCCCAGCACCAGACCCGGCCCCCAGCGACGCATCAGCGCGGTATCGACGGACCCGCGTTTGTGATGCGCGCGGGCCGAGGAGATGGAGGTGAAAATGATCGTCGCCAGCGAGGTCGCCACCGCCATATGCATCGACAGCGCAGCCGGGAAATCGATGAACGACAAGATCCAGAACAGCACCGGCACAAGGACGATACCGCCCCCCACCCCCAGAAGGCCGGCCATGATCCCCGCAAGGATCGACGCCGCGATGACGCCCGCGACAATGGGCAAAAGCTCTAACATCTGATGACCCTCAACTTGTCAGGGCAGCGCCGTCGGCGCGCGGATCACTGGCCGCCTCGATCAGCCCGTTCGGGTGGCGCACCACCGCGCCTGCGTGACCGGCCAGATCGGAAAAGGCATCGATATGTTCCACCGCGTGTCCCGCATCGGACAAGGCCGCGACCAGATCGGGGGCAAAGCGGTCCTCGATCTTCAGCGTGGTCGAGTCATCGCCCCATGTTTTGCCCAACAGCCAGCGCGGTGCTGTGACAGCGGCCTGCAGATCCATCCCGAATTGTACGTGACGGGTGAAGACCGCTGACTGGGTCTGTGGCTGGCCCTCGCCGCCCATCGTGCCGTAGGCCATCACACGCCCGTCGTTCAACAACGCCAAGGCAGGGTTCAGCGTATGGAACGGCTTGTGGCCGGGGCGCAATTGGTTGGGGCCCGGCGTCAGGCTAAAGCCCGCGCCGCGGTTCTGAAAGAAAACCCCTGTCTCGGGGCAGGTCAGGCCAGAGCCGAACTCCCAGAACACGCTTTGGATAAAGCTGACCACGGTGCCGTCCGCATCCGCCGCGCCCATCCAGATGGTGTCACCGTCCTTGGGCTCGTAGGGCCATGGCAGGGCGGTCTGCGGATCGATCCGGCTGGCCAGATCGTCGAGATGCGCGGCATCCAGCCAATCCTGCGCCTGCGTGGCCATGCTGCGGGGGTCGCCCAGCTCCGCGTTGCGCTGGATGAAGGCCTGTTTGGTTGCCTCGATCAGACCGTGGATATGGGCAAAACCTTCACCTTCGGTCACTCCAAGCCGGTCGAACAGGGCAAGGATCATGAGCGAGGACACACCTTGCGTGGGCGCAATCATGTTGAACAGTCGCCCGTGCGATGTCTCAACCGACAGGGGGGTGACATGCTCGGCGGTTTGGCTGGCGAAGTCGGACGCGCGCAGCGGGCTGCCCTGCGCCTCAAGGAAGGCGGCATGGGTGCGCGCCAGATCGCCGGTATAATAGCTGTCCAGCCCTTCGGTGGCCAAGGTTTCGAACGTACGGGCCAGTGCGGGCTGGCGCATCAGGTGACCCGCTTGGGGCGCTTGGCCGTCCACCAGAAACGTCTCGGCAAAGCCCGGAACATCGCGCAGGCCTGCCAGCTTTTCCGCCGTGGTCCGCGCCTGATTGCCTGTCACGGCAATGCCGTCGCGGGCATAGCCCGTCGCCCGCGCCAACAGATCCGGCAGCAGTAGGCGGCGGGTCTCCGGCACCAGCGACAGCGCCGCCTGCCAGCCTCCGACGGTGCCGGGCACCGTCAACGCGGCCGCCCCACCCCGCGTCGGCAAGGCATCAAACCCCTGCTCTGCGTACCATTCAGGCGTGGCGAGGGCCGCCGCCTGCCCACAGGCCGAAATGCCGATGGGGTCCTCACCGGGGCGGTGAATGATCCAGAACCCATCGCCCCCGATGCCGTTCATATGCGGATAGACCACGGCAATGGTGGCGGCAGCGGCGACCATCGCCTCGATCGCGGTGCCACCTTTGGCCAGCACCTCCTGGCCCGCCAATGCAGCGGCGCGATGCGGGGCAGAGACCGCCCCCTTATAACCCAATGCGGAATGCAGCATGATTTACCACCCGATGGCTTGGGGCAGCCAAGTGGCCAACCCGGGGAAAGAGAACACCAGCGCCAGCCCGATCAGCTGCAAGCCGATGAAGGGCAGGACGCCTTTGTAGATGTCCCATGTTTTGACCTGCGGCGGGGCCACGCCCTTGAGAAAGAACAGCGCCCAGCCAAAGGGAGGTGTCAGGAACGAGGTCTGCAGGTTCACCGCCACCAGAATGGCGATCCATGCCATATCGACGCCCGCGTTCATGAAGATCGGCAAAAACAGCGGCAGCGCGATATAGGAAATCTCGATCCATTCCAGAAAGAACCCCAGCACGAACAAAAGCAGCATCAGGAAAAAGATCTGTCCGTTGATCCCGCCCGGCACCATGGAAAAGGCGTCGTGCACGAGGTTTTCGCCACCTAATCCCCTAAACGCAAGGCCAAAGGGCTGCGCGAAGATCAGGATCAAGAAGACCATGGCCGAGGTCACAAAGGCGCCGCGCACCGCGTCACGCATCACCGGAAACGACAGCTTGCCCGACATCGCGGCCAGCACAATCGATCCCAAAGCCCCCATCGACGCCGCTTCGGTCGGGGCGGCGACACCGCCGATGATCGACCCCAACACCGCGACGATCAATGCGATGGGGGGCAAGACGACGCGCAGCAGCTTTTTAGCCAGATCGCCGCCAGACAGGGCCGCGCGTTCCTCGGCGGGAATGGCAGGCAGAGATGCCGGTTTGAAGAACCCAAGGGCGAGGACATAGGCCACAAACAGGCCCGACAGCAGCAGGCCGGGGAACAGGGCTGCGGCAAACAGCGTGCCCACGGATTCCCCCATGATGTCCGCCAGCAGGATCAGCACCAGCGACGGCGGAATAATCTGCCCCAATGTGCCGGATGCGCAAATGACCCCGCAGGCCACGCCCGTGTCATAACCCCGGTTCAGCACCGGACCCAGCGCGATCAGCCCCATGGTGACCACGGTCGCGCCGACCACGCCGGATGCGGCGCCCATCAGAACGCCCACCAGAATGATCGCCAAGGCCATGCCGCCGCGCAGACCGCCCATGGCAAAGCCGATCACGTCCAACAGCTCTTCGGCTATTTTCGATTTCTCCAGCATGATGCCCATGAAGATGAACAAGGGCAGCGCCAGCAGCGTGTAATTGGTGATCACGCCGAAGATACGCGCCGGCAGCAGCGTGAACAGGAAGGGGCCAAAGCCCGCATAGCCGAACACCAGTCCGGTCACGCCCAGACAGACGGCCACGGGAATGCCACCCAGCAGCATCACGAAGAACGCCCCGATCATCACGAGGGCGAGGATTTCAGTAAACGGCATCTTATGTCTCGGATTTGGGGTGTAGAAGCGCCATCAGCGCGTGCCCCGTCATGGCAAGGCATTGCAGCGCAAGCAGAACAAAGGCCACCGGCAGGCAGGCCTTCAGCAGATAGCGGTAGCCCAGACCACCCGGATCGGGGGACCCCTCGTTGATGGAATAGCTCGACTGCACATAGGCGATGCACAGATAGGCGATGATCAGCGACACCGCGCACATCAGCACAGCGCTGGTCAGATCAATGGCCGCCTGCACACGCGGCGAGAACTTGGCGTAGGCAATGTCGACACGGACCTCGCCGCCTTGGTTCAGTCCGTAGGACATGCCGAACAGGGCCGCGACCGCCATCAGGTGCCATTCCGCCTCTTGCAGCGCGACGGAACCATAGGAGAACAGGTAGCGCGACAACACGTTGAACGCCACCAACAGCACAAGGGCGAGGCCGCTCCATGCGGCGACCTCCCCCACGACGCGGACGATGCCATGGGCACCGTCCGTCAGTTTCGCGATCACGGCCATCTTAGGTCGGCAGCCCGTACAGCGGCTTTTCCGACACGGCAGCCCATGCCGCATGTTCGGATTTGAACGCCATGAACGCATCGTGGACTTTCTTGACCTGCTCGTCTTGGGCTGCGAAATCGGCCAGCACAGTGTCGGTCACCGACTTCAGCTCAGCCACGACGTCGTCGGGCAGAACCTGCGCCACGACTTCTTCGTTCTCGACCAGATCCTTCAGTGCTGCGGCGTTGTTGGCCTCGCACCAGGTGTGGCTTTCGAGGTTGCACGCCATCGCGGCGGTTTTCACGATTTCTTGCAGGTCGGCGGGCAGGCTGTCCCACGCTTTGGCGCCGATCAGCAGCTCGGTGACGTTCGACGGCTCGTGCCAGCCGGTTGTGTAGTAGTATTTCGCGGCGTTCTGCAGGCCCAGACGACGGTCCTGATAGGGGCCTACGAATTCTGCGGCATCGATCACGCCACGTTCTAGCGCGGGGAAGATCTCGCCACCCGGCAGCAGTTTCACGTCAACGCCAAGCGCGGCGTAGACCTTGCCCGCCAGACCGGGGATGCGCATTTTCAGGTCTTGGAAGTCGGCCACGGATTCGATGGGGTCGCGGAACCAGCCGGTCATCTGCACGCCGGTGTTGCCCATGGGCAGCGCCTTCAGGCCCAGCGGCTGATACAGCTCGTCCCAAAGCTCCATACCACCACCGTGATAGAGCCATGCGTTCATGCCCTGAAAGTTCATGCCGAAGGGCACCGTGGTGAAATACTGCGCCGCCGGAATCTTGCCCGCCCAGAAATAGGCGTTGGCCGCGTTCATCTCGATCGCGCCGGAGCGGACCGCATCAAAGCCTTCAAGCGCGGGGATCAACTCGCCTGCAGCGAAATGCTGGATCTTAAGACGGCCATCGGACATGGCCTCGACCTTTTTGCAGAAATCCATCGGGCTGCCGGGGCCTTCAACATAGAAGGGCGAGCCGGGGCCGTAGGCGTTGGTCATCTTCCAGTTGAATGTGGATTGAGCGCGGGCAACGGTGGGGGCGGCCAAGGCACCCACAGTGGCGGAGGAGGTGAGGAATGTACGACGGTCCATGTCAGATCCTTGTGAGAAGCGGAGGAGTGTCTCTAGGCTTTCTGCAAAATGGCCGACCCGTCATCTCTTTTGCCGACAATCTTCGGTCTTACATGTCATTTTGTATACAAAATCTAATTCGAGGTAAATTTTGAATACAATTTATGCAGTTTGAAAACGTCGCGAACGGGTTTTGACGCCATTCAGCACCAGATTTGCGGGGGTTCAGCGCACAGGATTTCAGCCGCAGCCCTAAGGATCACCCCGCAGGCAAACCGATTCCCACGCCTCGGATGGACAATTGCGCCCGCGCTGGCGACTGTCCGCCCGTGTACAGGGCGAGGCCACGCATGACCGTTCTATTGATGAACCCCAACAGCAACAGCGACACCACGCGTGCGATGGTCACCATTGCGCAAAACTGTCTGGATGACGTCTGCGGATGGACCGCGCCTGCCGGGCCACGAATGATCACCGACGAGGCCGCCTTGGATGCCCAAGCGCTGGAGGTCGCCCGCGCCGATGTAGGCCAACCCAGCGGTGTCATCGTGTCCGCCTTTGGCGATCCGGGGCGTGAGGCCTTGGCACGCAGGCTCCCCTGCCCTGTCATCGGTATCGGGGCGGCTGCGGCCCGAGCGGCCGCCAAGATCGGCCCGTTTGCGGTGGCGACAACGACACCCGGATTGCGCGCGCGGATAGATGTGCTGATGCAGCAGCATGCCACGACACCTTATATAGGGTGCTTTCTGACTGACGGCGATCCGGAGGCGCTGATGCGCGATGCCAAGCTGCTCGACGCATCGCTGGACGCGGCGGTGGCACAGGCCGCGCAGCGTGGCGCACAGGCCGTCATCATCGGGGGCGGCCCTTTGGGAGAGGCCGCCGAACGCCTGACCCCGCCGCTTGGGGTGACATTGATTTCCCCAATTCGCGAGGCGGCAAAGGCCATGCAAATCGCCCTGACGACTCGTTGACCTAGCAACTCAACGGGGATTCGTGAGGATGGCCGCACAGCTTTCGCTGCGTAATGCGGCACTGCGGCGTTAATCAGCCCGCCGATTGTGCAGCTGCAGAAATGCAAACCGCATATCTATGTTTCTGACACGTTTGAATTCTGGCCAAGCGAAAAAGCCGCTGACCAGAGTTTGGGTATGGAACCACGCTCGTGATCGCCATCACGGGCCAAACATAACAGCGCCGCAACCGGCGCATACCCAACGGAGAGACACCTATGCCCCTGTTTAAAAAGGGACTTACCGCCCTTGCGACAATCGCGGCGCTGGCCTTTACCCCGGCATTTGCCGAAGGCACGCTGCGCATCGGCATGACCGCCGCAGATATCCCGCTGACCACCGGCCAGACCGATCAGGGCGGCGAAGGCATGCGCTTTATCGGCTATACCGTCTACGATTCCCTTATCGAATGGGACCTCACCAGCGCGGACAAGGCATCTGAACTGATCCCCGGACTGGCGACGGAATGGTCCGTGGGTGAGGACGAACTGACATGGACCTTCAAACTGCGTGAAGGCGTGACCTTTCACGACGGCTCGCCGCTGACGGCAGACGTGGTGGTCTGGAACTTCGACAAGCTGCTGGACGAAAGCTCGGAACAATATGACTCGCGGCAAGCCGCGCAGGGCAAATCCCGCATCCCCGCCGTGGCCTCCTACGAGGCGGTGGACGATCTGACCCTGACCATCACCACAAAAGAGCCCGACGCCACCCTGCCCTATCAGCTGGCGTGGATCCTGATGTCGTCCAAGGCAAACTGGGAAGCGCTGGACAAGGATTGGGAACAGGTCGCCATGTCCCCCTCGGGCACCGGCCCGTGGAAGCTGACCGAATTTGTCCCCCGTGAACGCGCGGTTCTGGAACCCTTTGCCGAGTATTGGGACGACAGCCGCGTGCCGCAGTTGGACGAGTTGGTGCTGATCCCCCTGCCCGAGCCGAACGCCCGCGCCGCGGCGCTGATGTCCGGTCAGGTCGACTGGATCGAGGCCCCCGCCCCTGACACCATCCCCGCGATGGAGGCCAATGGCTTCAAGATCTCCTCGAACGCCTACCCGCACAACTGGACATGGCACCTGAACCGCCGCGAAGGGTCCCCGTGGAACGATATCCGCGTGCGCAAAGCCGCCAACATGGCCATCGACCGCGAGGCGATGATGCCGCTTCTGGGCGGGCTGATGATCCCGGCCAAGGGCTTCCTGCCGCCGTCGTCGAACTGGTTCGGCACACCGGATTTCGATCCCTCCTATGATCTCGATGCCGCCAAGGCGCTGATGGAAGAGGCAGGCTTTGGCCCCGAGAACCGGCTTGAGGTAAAGGCGCTGATTTCGCCCTCCGGCTCTGGCCAGATGCTGCCCTTGCCGATGAACGAATTCGTGCAGCAAAGCCTTGCCGAAATCTGGATCGACGTCGAATTCTCGGTCGTGGAATGGAACCAGATGATCAACCTGTGGCGGGCAGGTGCCGGTGACGAAGCGGTGGACGGCGCGCAGTCGATCAACTTCACCTACTTCATTCAGGACCCGTTCACCGGCCTGATCCGTCACCTCGATTGCAACCTGATCGCACCCAACGGCACCAACTGGGGCCATTACTGTGACGAGGAAATGCAAGCGCTGTTCGAAGAGATCAAGACCACCTTCGATCCCGAAGCCCAACAGGCCGTGCTGCAGAAAACCCACGAGAAATACGTCAACGACGCGCTGTTCTTGTTCGTGACACATGACGTGGCACCGCGCGCCCTGTCGCCCAAGGTCGAAGGATTTGTTCAGGCGCAGAACTGGTACCAGAACTTCTCGTCGATCACGATGGCCGACTGATCCGGCCACCTCCGCGGGCGGGCGATCTGCCCGCGGAGCTCCTGCGACCCTGCAACCCGAAGGTCAGACCCTTGCTTACCTATTTAATTCGCCGCCTCATCCTTGTGCTGCCTGTGGCTTTTGGCGTGTCGGTCATCTGTTTCCTGCTGGTCCAGATCGCCCCCGGCGATCCGTTGACCGCCATCATGCCCGTTGATGCCACCGCCGAAGAACAAGCCGCCATGCGCGCGGCCTACGGTTTGGACAAACCGCTGCCGGTTCAATACGCCATCTGGATCGGCAACCTGCTTCAGGGGGACATGGGCCGGTCCATCGCCACAGGCCGCCCCGTCGCGGGCGAAGTCTTTGGAGCGGTCCAGAACTCGCTTTTGCTGGCTGTCACGGCGGCTGTGATCGCCTTTCCCATCGGGACCGCGCTTGGCTTTTTGGCGGGGTACTTCCGCGACACATGGATCGACCGCACGGTGACCGCGATCTCGATCGCCGGTGTGTCGGTCCCCAATTACTGGCTGGGCATCGTGCTGGTCATCATCTTTTCCGTGAACCTTGGCTGGCTGCCGTCCATGGGGGCCGGGCCCGGCGGGTCATCGGAATGGCAATGGAACTGGGAGCACATGCGCCACCTGATCCTGCCTGCCGTTACCCTTGCCGTGGTGCCCATCGGGATCGTATCGCGCACCGTGCGCGCACTGGCCGGTGATATCCTGTCACAGGATTTTGTCGACGCCCTGTATGCCAAGGGTATGAGCCGCGCCGATGTGCTGCGCCACGTGGCCCGCAACGCCGCCGCCACCGCCCTGTCGGTGATGGGGCTGCAGCTGGGCTACCTGCTGGGCGGGTCCATCCTGATTGAAACCGTGTTCAACTGGCCGGGGTCCGGGTTCTTGCTGTCGAACGCCATCTTCCAGCGGGATCTGCCGCTGCTGCAAGGCACGATCCTTGTGCTTGCGCTGTTCTTTGTCGCCATGAACCTGATTGTCGACGTGGCCCAAGCCGCCATCGACCCCCGCATTCAAAGGACCTGATCATGGCCATGACAGACACACCTGCCACCGCCGCCATTGCTGCACCTGCCACAGAGAAGCCCCAAGGGTACTGGGCCGGCGTGGGCGCACGGCTGGTCCGTGACCCGCTGACGATGATCTGTGCGGGGGTGATCCTTGCGCTGATCCTTGCGGCGATCTTTGCCCCGTGGCTGGGGCTGGCCGATCCTTACAAAGGGTCGATGATCGCGCGGCTGAAACCCTTGGGCACCGAAGGCCACATCCTCGGCACCGATGAACAGGGGCGCGATATGCTGGCCCGCCTGATCTATGGCGGGCGGCTGACGCTGTTCATCGGGCTGATGCCTGTGGTGCTGGCCTTTTTCATAGGCTCGGCTTTGGGGATCACCGCCGGTTATGTCGGCGGGCTGACCAACACGATCATCATGCGCACGGTCGATGTGTTCTTTGCCTTTCCGTCTGTGCTGCTCGCGATTGCCATCTCGGGCGCTTTGGGCGCGGGGATCACCAACAGTCTTGTGTCGCTGACCATCGTGTTTGTGCCGCCCATCACCCGCGTGGCCGAGGCGGTGACATCGGGCGTGCGCGCCCTGGATTACATTGATGCTGCCCGCGCCACAGGGGCCAGTGCGTGGACCGTGATCCGCGTGCATGTCATAGGCAACGTCCTGTCGCCGATCTTTGTCTATGCCACCTCGCTGACCAGCGTGTGCATGATCCTTGCGGCGGGGTTGTCGTTTCTGGGCATCGGCGTGCGCCCACCAGAGCCGGAATGGGGTTTGATGCTCAACACCCTGCGCTCTGCGATCTACGTCAATCCATGGCTGTCCGCCCTGCCCGGCGTCATGATCTTTATTACTTCGCTGTGTCTCAATCTGCTCAGCGATGGCCTGAGGAGTGCCATGAATGTCCGCGACTGAAACCTACACCCCCAGCCCCGACACCGGCGGACCGGCGCAACCCTTGTTGATCGTGCGCGAATTGCAAAAGCACTTTCCGGTGCGCGGCGGGCTGCTGGGCCGCACGCAGGCGCAAGTGCAGGCCGTGGATGGCGTGTCCTTCGCGGTCAAAAAGGGCGAAACCCTTGGCATCGTGGGCGAAAGCGGCTGCGGCAAATCCACCACCGCCAAGCTGCTGATCGGCCTGACCGAAAAGGACAAGGGCGACATCATTTTCGACGGGCACGCCTTGGGTGAACGGCTGTCGCTGAAGGATCTGCGCCGCAGCGTCCAGATGGTGTTCCAAGACAGCTATGCCACGCTGAACCCGCGCCTCACGATCCTTGATTCCGTGGCCTTTGGTGCCGAGGTGCAGGGGCTGGACAAGCCGCAAGATCTGGCCCGCGCCATGCTGGACCGCGTCGGTCTGGACCCCAACCGCTTTGCCCACCGCTACCCGCACGAGCTGTCCGGCGGCCAGCGGCAACGGGTCAACATTGCCCGCGCGCTTGCCATGTCGCCGCGACTTGTGGTCCTCGACGAGGCCGTCTCCGCGCTGGACAAATCGGTCGAGGCGCAGGTGCTGAACCTGCTCAGCGATCTGCGGGCGGAATTCGGGCTGACCTATATCTTTATCTCTCACGACCTGAACGTTGTGCGCTATATCTCTGACCGCATTCTGGTCATGTATCTGGGGGAGGTGGTCGAGGTCGCGCCGGTGGACAGCATCTGGCAGGCGCAGGCGCATCCCTATACCCGTTCGCTGTTTTCCGCGATGCCCTCGATGGACCCGGACAACCGCACCAAGGAGCCGCCCTTGGTCGGCGATCCGCCAAACCCGATCAACCCGCCCAAGGGCTGCCGTTTTCACACCCGCTGCCGCTTTGCCGCCGAGGTCTGCAAAGGCCGCGCGCCGACGCTGGCGGGATTGCGCGACAATGCCGATCATCTGGTCGCCTGCCATCTGCATGACGCAGGCTCTGGCCATCCCAAAGGCGGACAGGGGGTGCCGCAATGACACTGACACGCCCCCAACAACCCCGCAGCGCCCCTTTCTGGACGGCCTCCGCCACTGAGACCAAGGACGCCACATGACCAAACTTCTCGAAATTGATGATCTGAGCGTGCGCTTTTCCGGCAAACGCACAGTGCATGCGATCAACAACGTGTCCTTGTCGATGGAACAGGGCGAAACGCTGGCCTTGCTGGGCGAAAGCGGCTCTGGCAAATCGGTGACGCTCAAGACGCTGCTGGGGCTTTTGCCCCCCAAACGCAGCACGGTGGAGGGCAGCATAAAGGTCAACGGCACCGATGTTTTGTCCCTGTCGGGCAAGGCGCTGCGCCGCTATCGCGGGGCGGAGGTGTCGATGGTATTCCAGGAACCGGCGCTGGCGCTGGACCCGGTCTATACCGTGGGTCACCAGATTGCAGAGTCGGTGATGCGCCACAAAGGCCTGAGCAAGGACGAGGCCATGTCCGTCGCCTTGGAGATGCTCGACCGTGTGCGCATCCCGTCGGCCAATCGCAGGCTGCACAATTATCCGCACGAGCTGTCCGGCGGCATGCGCCAACGGGTGATGATCGCGCTGGCCTTGGCCTGTCGCCCCCGTCTGTTGCTGGCGGATGAACCCACGACCGCACTGGATGCCACGGTCCAGATCCAGATCCTGTTGCTGCTGCGCGAGCTGCAAAAGGAATTCGGCATGGGCGTGATCTTTGTCACCCATGACATTGGCGTGGCGGTGGAAATCTCCGAACGGGTGGCGGTCATGTATGCCGGCCAGATCATCGAAGAAGGCACCACCCGCGAAATCATCCGCGATGCGCGGCACCCCTATACCCAAGGGTTGCTGGCGGCGAACCTGCACGATGTGGAACGCGGGGCGCGGCTAAACGCCATTCCCGGCGCGCCTCCCGCGCTGGAGACCAAGCCCGACGCCTGCCCCTTTGCGCCCCGCTGCCCCAAGGTGATGCCCGCCTGCCGTACCGCCTTGCCCCCGGTCGCCACCCCCGCCGCACGTCGTCGCGTGGCCTGTCTGCTGGAAACCGCCCCTATGGCGGCCGAATAAATCGAGACGCCTATGTTATTGGACAAAGACCCCTACCGCTGTTTCATGCCCTACTCGCCCGTCGCCGTGCCCAATGGCCAAGGGCCGCTCGACGGGCTGACCCTCGGGGTGAAGGATCTCTATGATGTCGTGGGCTATCGCACCGGTTCGGGCTGCCCCATCGCGCTGGCCATGAGCGAGGTCGCGACCACGACCGCCCCTGCGGTGCAGAAACTGCTCGACGCAGGCGCGCGCTTTGTCGGCAAGACCCACACGGACGAGCTTGCGTGGTCGATGTACGGGATGAACGCGCATTTCGGCACGCCGGTGAACCCTGCCGCGCCGGATCGCATTCCCGGCGGGTCGTCGTCGGGATCGGCGGTGGCTGTGGCTGCGGGCCTGTGCGACATCGCTTTGGGCACTGATACCGGCGGGTCCGTGCGCGCCCCGGCCAGCTTTTGCCGGATCTGGGGCATCCGCCCGACCCATGGGCGCATTTCATTGGACGGGGTACAGCCGTTGGGTCGCAGCTACGACACCGCCGGTGTCTTTGCGCGCGATGCGGGCACGCTTTTGCGGGCCATGTCCGTTTTGTTGGACGATGATGGTCCCACGCTCGACACCCCGCGCATGATGCGCCCTGTGCAGATGTGGGACGACGTCGGCGAAGCACAGCGCGCGGTGCTGGAGGGTGCATTTGTCGACATCCCGCACCAGCCTTTGGACAACCTGTATCCCGACGGGATCGACGCCCTGTACGAGACATTCCTGACCACCATGAGCGCCGATGCCAAACGCGATATCGTGCCCTTTATCCGTGCCTCTGGCATGCCGACGGTGCGCGGCATCGACGGGCGGGCCGCTGCCGCCGAAGCGTTGACAGACGAACAAGCCGCTATTGGGCGGGCCGCCCGCGATACGTTCCGCGCACATGTCGATGCCCTGTTAGGGGCAGATGGCGTGTTGATGGCACCGGTCAGCCATGATGCGCCATTCCGCCTTGATGCGCCGGAGAGCGTTTTTGACAGCTACCGCCACCACGCCATGCGCCTGCTGTGCGTGGCGGGCCTTGCCGGTCTGCCGCAGGTGGTGATGCCGGCGGGGGATGTGGATGGCGCGCCCTATGGCGTGTCGCTGATCGGCCCGCGCGGATCGGACCTTTCATTAATACGGCTGGCGCACTCACTGTCAGCCTACACCAAACAGGAGATCCCCGCATGAGCTGCCCCGTAGAGACCCGCCTGACCGAGATGGGGTTGGCCCTGCCGCCCTCTGCCCCGTCGCGGGCACTGTTCCTTCCCGGCAAAGTCACCGGCAATCTGTTGTACCTGTCCGGCCAGATTTGCGAATGGGAAGGGGTGCCGCAGTATTTCGGGCCCGCAGGCGAGGGTCTGGATATGGAGATGGCGCAGAAGGCCGCACAGATGTGCGCGCTGAACATGCTGTTCTGCATCAAACAGATCACCGGCAGTCTCGACAGCGTGGCCAGCGTCGTCCGCTTGGGTGGCTTCGTCGCGGCAGAGCCCACCTTTGGCAAAGGTCCAGCCGTGGTCAACGGCGCCTCGCAACTGTTCATCGATCTGTATGGCGAGGCCGGGCGCCACGCCCGCACCGCCGTCAATGTGGCCTCGTTGCCGGAATGCGCTTTGGTCGAGGTCGACGCCGTGGTCGAACTGCACTGACCCCCACGGGACGTGATCGCCTTAGAATTTGGCGATCACGTTCACAAAGGCCCCTTTGTCGTCATAGGTCAGATCCGTCAGGTCGTCGGAAAAGCTGCCAAAGTTGTAGCCCACGCCCAGTTTGAACGTGTTGCCAAAGTGGCGGTACACCGCGCCCACGGCCGAGGTCTCTGATATCTCGGCCTGCTTGGCCTCCAGATGCCGGGCCTCCAGCAGGACATCCCAGTTGTGGACCGCGTGCCAGCGCAGGTTGCCCACCGCCAGCCACGCATCATTGCGCGCGAAGTCGACGCTTTCATCGGGGCTGCTGCGTGACCAACGGCCACCGAATTTGCCGCCCACCGACCAGCGCTGCGTCAGGTCATATTCCGCATCCACGCTGAGAACATGGCTTTCCTGACGGGGGCCGTATTGGTCTGTGCCGTCGATTTCCTGACCGATGCTGTCGTACAGGTACCGGTAGCGGAACAGCAGGTTGAACCGGTCGTCCCAGATCGGACGGATCGCATAGCCCAGCGAGCTTTCGATATAGGTGCCAGACTCCAGCGAGGCAGAGTTTGCATCAATGTCGGAATAATCGAGGTTGAACAGCAACCTGCGTTCCTCATCGATCTTGTAGGTCGCGCTGGCCGCCAGCAGCAGCGAATCAAGGTCACGGTCCGTGCCCGACAGCGTGCCCCGATCCACACGGTATTCCAGACGCGCCCGCGCCTGCAGACCCGCTCCGTCATCATGGCGAAAGCCCACCGACACCCCGTTGCGGTCGTAATCGTCGTCAAAAGCGCTGTCGTTCACGCGTCCGGTTTCCAGCCCGGCGAACAGAACGGTTTGCTCACTCGCGCGGTATTCCACGCCATAGGCACTGGTCAGCGCATGATGGCGGCCAAACAGATCGTAGGTGTTCTCACCAAAATAGGTCACATCCTCATTGACCTGCTTCTGGCCACCGACAACAAAGGTGCCCCTATCCTCGCCACGCAGGGTCACGCCGCTGAAATCTCGCCCCGGCTGCAAACGGTAGCCCAGATAGACGTTGTCGCTGCCCTCGCCCTGACGGGTGAACAACAGCGCCCCGCCCGTGCCCTGACTGCCATCGGACAGCTCGCCCTCGACCGTCCAGTTCTCGGTGAAACGGTAGCTGATGCCCGCGCCGATACGGTCGTTGTTTTCGATGTCGCCGGACTGTTGCAGCGTGGCTTGGCCAAACAGGTAATAGCTGAGATCCTCGCGCGGGGCGAAGGTGATGCGCACCGCCGCATCCGTGCGTTCGCCTGTGTCGTCGCTGGACAGGCTCGGATTCTCGACATCCAGATGTTCAACACCGAAGCTGAGCGTTGTCTTAGCCGACAGCATCAGATCCAACTCGGCGCCGCCCTCGCGAATGGCCTTCCCAGAGGTGTCGTGGGCGTCGTCGTAATACAGGCGCAGTGCCACACCCTCACGCGGGGTGAATTGCGCGGACAGACCCCACAGCTCTTCGTCCTCGTCGATCTGGTAATCGAGCGACGAAAACCCGGCCTCGCGGCGTTCGTAGTAACCGGCAATAGACCCGTCCAACCCGAGCCCGAGATCGGCAAAATCTGCATGGCCTTGTGCGGCCCATGCCTCGCCCGTGCCATCGCTGCCTGCCTCGGTGGTGACGATCAGGCCCCCGTTGGACGAATAGGACGACCCGAACCCCGGCCCATCGGTGCGCGCGTGTTCCAGATCAAGATAGGTGTTTTCCGTCCGTTGCAGGCGCAGGTCCACACCGCTGGCGGTGTGATCGGCAAAGCCCGTGCGGTCCACAGTACGCGTGGCCCCCACACGAATGCCATCGCTGACCCATGCCTCGACCCGGCCACCAAAGTTGGTGCCATCCACGTCACCGGCGACAGGGGTGTATTCGTATTGCACCACCAGATCGACGTCATAGTCCCCGCCCGGATCGGTGACGACGGTGCCCCTGCCCGTCGACCCTGTCAGCGGCGCGTTCAACAGCACTGACCCTTGCGTGTAGTTGATGGTGTAATCGCGCCCTTCGACCAGGCGGGTGGTCGAAATCACCCGGTCGGTGTCCGTGTCGCGCAGTTGCACAGTGACCGTTTCCGACCCGATCGACAGATCCGCATTCTGCAAGAAATACACAGAACCGCCGGTGCCGCGAAACACCTCGCGCCCCGGAAGGCTGTCCGGCGTGGCGGCGAAGGCCTCCACCGACAGGCGCGGCTGCCCGTGCGAGGTCTGCGCCGGACTGCGGTACACCCCTTGCGCGCCGTACAACTCGCGTTCGTTGCGCAGGTAGTAGGTCCCGTCGATGGAGGTCTTGAAGTTGCCCCACATCAGGTGACTGCCGTCCCGTTCCGCCCGCAGATAGAATTTCCCGTCCGACGGGGTGTCATCCTCGATCACGGAATCGTCGCCGTAGGTCGGGTAAGCCGTGTCGCGGCTCATCCGCAACAGGGTGCTATAGGGATCCTTTTTGTCGAAATCGTCAAAGATCTCGTCCAGATCGGTCTCGTTCGTGTCGACGGAGGCGGTGATCGTCCAGCCGCCGCGCACTTTGCCCTTGGCGTAGCCTGCGATCCGCCCATGAGAGTAGCTGTCGGGCAGCGACGCCCCGTTTGCACCCGTCGGATCACCGAACCGGCGGCCAAAGGTCAGATCAACCGTGCCAGTGTAGAACCAGTCGCTGGCGGGCACCGTGATATCACGCTCCAGATCGAGCGAGCGATTGACGCCATTGACCTGCACCTGCACCGGATGATCCCCGGGCGGCAGAATCCGCTGGATCACAAAGCGCCCGTCCGGATCCGGGCGCAGGGTTTCGCCAAGCGTCTGGATGCGCGCCCCGTCGGGCACGTTGTCGCCACGCACGGTCACCGCGCCCCCATGCACCGGAATGCGCGTCCGCGCCAGCGTGCTGGTGCCTTCCTCGACCGCAAGATCCCCCAGACGCGCAAGCCCCGCCTCATCCGCGCGCAGCGGGATCGAGGCGGTTTCGTCATAGCGGCCGCGCGCGTCATAGACCCGGTGCGACAGCACCAGATCAACGCTGTCGCTCGGCACTGTGACCTCGGCCGTGCCATTCGGCGCAATCGGCACCACGCTGATGGTGCGCGGCCCGCCCCGCGCGCCGAGATCAATCACGCGCAGGTCCGCACGGCGCACAAACGCGGGGTAGTTCATCTGGCTTTGCACCTGCACCGTCTGGCCCGCGCGGATCGGGCCTTCGGTCAGAACCAGCGCATCAAGACGCCGCTTCACGTCCAGCCCGTCAAAGCTGACCGCGATGTCAGACGCCGCAAGCTGCCAGTCCACAGGCTGTGGCAAAGCTGTCGCCACCTCCGGGCTGGGGGCCGCGACGCCGGTGAAATCCTCGGACACGCGCGCAAGCCCGTCGCCTGCATCCACAGAGATCACAAACCCCGTTCCCGTGGCGATAACATCCTGCGCGGCCCCTTGGCCGGACAGAACGCCGAGAACCAGCGCCGTGGCGGCGGTGCGGTATAGATGGTGCATAACAGGCATCCTCATGACTCAGCGTTTCGACCGAACGACATGGCGTTCGATATCAAGCCGGTAACTGCCCCGCCCACGCCACGCGCGACGGATCTGACGTTCAAGTTCACGCAAACGGGACCGCGCCTGATCCGCATCCTCGCCCGGGGCCAGCGTGTAGCTGAGCCGCAGGAAGGATGG
This sequence comes from Sagittula sp. SSi028, assembly GCF_048553715.1. NCBI lineage: Bacteria > Pseudomonadati > Pseudomonadota > Alphaproteobacteria > Rhodobacterales > Roseobacteraceae > Sagittula > Sagittula sp. SSi028. The sequence continues at coordinate 89,415 of NZ_JBLZNC010000009.1, forward strand.
TGTGCGCGCAATCTGCTGGACCAACCCGTCGATGGCCTGATCCAGACCAGCGGCAGGTGCCGACGACCCCGGCGCAAAGGCCTGATGGGTCAGGTCGATCCGCACCAGCTTGCCCAGTTGCACGCCAAAGTTCAGGCGCGCCATCTTACCGGCGGTGACGCGGATGTTGCGCGGGTTTTCAGTGGTCACACGGTATCCCGACGGCAGGCTGCGCGGATCGAGCTTGAGCTGGAAGTTCGACCCGATGTCACGCGGCAACGCCGCACAGGGCACGCTGAACCGGCCATGTTCATCGGTGGTGATGATCGTCCCGTCAGGCGTGACCAGACGCACTGCGGGCATGCCCGGCTCGCGCGTGTCAGGCCGGACGGGCTGCGGTGACAGCTTGCCCTTGCCCTCGGTCAGGACATCGTCGCGCAGGATCGGCTCCGGCAGGCTGCCCGGTCCGTCCTGATATCCGTTGCCATTGCGGTCATGGAACACCTTGCCGATGACATCCGAGCAGTCGAAGACATGTTCCGGTTCGACCGACACGCTGGCCTGCGCCACGTTCGACAGGATGCGCCCGCTGCTATGTTCCATCCAGGTGCGGTTGATCCGCTCGCCAAAGGTGCCGGTCCGCGTAACGCGCGCGGCAAATGTCAACACATCGGTTTCGCCCGCATCCAGATCGGTCAACCAGACAAGCCGCCCGCCGGAGGTCGACACCGGCTCCTGCGCCACGCCGTTCACCGACCCGCTGCCCGGAGTGTAGACCATGCCTTCGGGCAGACGGTCGATCACCCGCGCATCGCTGTAGTCGTTCAGCGTGTCATTGCGGAAGCTCAGCGTGTAATTCACCGTCTCGCCAAAGACTGCCGTGCGCCGGTCCGCGATCTTGCGGGCCGTGACATCGTTGATCTCCGCGCAGTTCTGATAGGGGATGTTGACGTTGATCAGATACGGGTCGCCCGCCTCGATCACGAAGGTCCGCGAGTAAGGGTTCGCCGCCGCGCTGAAGTCTGCAAGCACGCCCGAGCTGCCCCGTTCCGACGCGCCCAGCACGCCGGGGTTCGCAGGCAGGAGCGACGTCAGATCCAGCGGCCCACCGGGCAGGCGGCTGGTCGAGGGCACACCCGCACTGGGATCGGTAAAGCTGATCGAATAGCTCCCCGCAGCCGTGACGTAGAACTGGAAATAGCCCGACGCGCCATCTTGGACCACCGTGATAGGGCCGGCGGAGCCGACGCCCGTCTGGCTAAAGCCGCCCCCGCTGACGGTCACTTGCCCGCCGGTCAGGATGCGCCCGTCCTCCTCGCAATACAGATAGCCGGTGGGGTCGTAATCCTCGTTGTCGGGGATGCCGTCACCGTCACGGTCGCCGGTTTCCAGATCATCGGGAATGCCATCGCCATCACTGTCGACCACAATAACCCGCGACTGGGCCGTGACCGGCACAGGCAACTGATCCGACGTGACAGAGGCTGTGTTGACGCCGGGCTGGCCGGAGGCCGTGGAATAGACAAGCGTCACGGTCACTGTGCCTGTGGCCTCTGGTGCCAGTTGCGCGTCACCTGCGATCAGCTCGATCACATCGCGGCCATTGAATTCCGCGTTGGCCACCGCATCCGTGCCAAAGCCCGCGACAGTGACCTCAACCGGGTAGACATCATCCAGCAGCACCGCCGGCGCGACGAAGGCCAGCAGATCGTCGGTGATCTGCACGCCGGTCTGCGTGACGTTGCCGGTGTTGGTGGCCGTCATGGTAAAGGTCACACGCTCCACCGTCGGGAACAGGATTTCCGGTCGGTTGGCCGTCTTGGTCAGCGCGAAGCCCGGCAAGGGCGTCGTCGCACCAACGGTCGGATCATCCAGACCGGTGCCGTCGTCATCGGATACATCCGACAAGGTCCCGCCCTGCGGCGTTCGCACCGACGCCGTCGCAGAGTTCAGCACCCCGCCCGCATCCATATCCGCCAGCGTCAGCGTGCCGACCGCGCGGTAGATGGCCGTCTCGCCCGGACGCAGCGTGCCCGCAGGCGACGGCGGCGTGCCATCGCTTTGCACAAAACTGGGGGTCAGGCTGCGCGCCGTGTCACCGGCCAGATCGGTCATCTCGTCGGTGACGGAAACCTCGGTCAGCGTGACGTTACCGGTGTTCATGACAGCGATGTCAAAGCTCACCTCTTCGCCAGCGGCCGCACCGATCTCGACCAGCGTCTTGATCACCTCCAAAGCGGGCGCAGGCGTGATGCCGAAAACGCTCGGGTCGTCGGTGGTGTTGCCATCGCCAAAGTCATCGTCCGCCGACAGGTCATTCACGCCAGAACCATCCGCCGCCTCGGCTGTGGCCTGCGCCGACAGCCGCAGACCGCCTGCGTCGACATCATCCTGTGTCAGAACGTAGATGACCTGCCAAACCGCGTCCTCGCCCGGGGAAAGCTCATCCGGCAGGCTGACGGGCACAAGCTGCGCCTCGACCACCGTGCCATCGGCGCGGGTCAGGGTTTCTGTCACCCCGATATCGGACAGATCAAGGTTACCGGTGTTGGTCACCGTGATTTCGAAGATCACCGTATCACCGGGGGCTGCCCCGGCCTGTACAAGGCTGGTGATGACCGTCAGTTCCGGTTCAGTGACGGGCGTAAAGATCGTGGGATCGTCGCTGGTGTTGCCATCGGTGTCGACACCATCGTCCGACACGTCCGAGGCGCGCAACCCGTCCGGCCCGTCAGCGGTGACGGTGACCTGATTGCTCAGCCCGCCGTTGTTCAGGTCCGTCTGGCTCAGCGTGCGCTCGGCGGTGTAGATCCATGTTTCGCCCACGTCCAAAGCACCATTGCCGTCGTCGCCCGACGCCAGCGCAAAGGGCGCATCCAGAACCACAGGCTGGCCTGCGGCATCGGACATCACATCGGTGATATCCACGCCGGTCAGGGTCACATTGCCGGTGTTTTCCACCGACAGGCGGTAGCGCACGGGCGATCCCGCCTGCGAAATGGTGCCGGGCAGCAGAACCTTGGTCGCCTGCAGCGCGGCCACGCGCGCAGGGCCGTTCGTGGTGATGCTGTCCGTGTCGGACACCGGCGCGCCATTGGCAGCGGTTCCCGTCACACTGGCGGTGTTGTCCTGCGCGCCTGCGTCCACCATCTCCTGCGTCACAACGGTCGTCAGGCTACAACTGCGGTCCGTGGCACCGGGCGCAAGACTGCTGATGGTGCAGGCAAAGCCCGGATCCAGCGGATCAGTGACCGTCAGGTTGGACAAGGTGACGGTACCGGTGTTTTCCACCGCAAACAGGTAAGTCAGCGAGGTGCCCACCGCACCAAAGGGCGAAGGCGTGGCGGTCTTGGTCAGCGCAACACCCGTCTGTGCCGCAGGCAGCGCCACGGGAAGTGCTGCATCATCGCTCACCCCTGCGCCTTGCGGCGTCACGGCGCGGGCCGTCGCGGTGTTGACCAGCGAGCCGCGGTCCAGATCCGCCTGCGTCACGGTGTAGTCGCCCTCGCAGACAAGCTGTTCGCCGGGGGCGAGGCTGCCTGTCGTACATTGGAACCCTGCGATCAAAGGATCGCGCACCACCACATTGTCCAGCGTCTGGTTGCCCGTGTTCACAGCCGTCAGGGTAAAGATCAGCTCATGGCCCAGACCGATGACGGGCAGCGGTGCCGCCGTCTTGGATAGGGTCAGTTGCGGCCCGAGAGATCCATCCACCCGCTCCAGATCAGGCGCCGACAGCACGGTGGTGTCTTCTGCCCCGAATGTGGTCTGGGCGTAGGCCTCGTTCTGGATGTAGCCGCGATCAAGATCCTCTTGCGTGACTACAACCTGCGTTTCGCAGGTCACGATCTCGCCCGCTGTCAGGTCAGGATCGTCCGCAGTTGGGGCAAAGCAGCTTACGGGGCCGGTCAGCGTATCATTCACAATGACCTCGCGGGCAAAAGCACGCGTGCCGGAGTTCTCCACCACAAAGGTGAAGGGAATGAGCTGTCCAACAGCGTCGAAGGCGCTGACACCGGCGACCTTGTTCACGGACAATGCAGGGATCCCCTCGTTCGGGATCAGCGCATCGTCAAGCTCGGAGACGGTGGTGCCATCGGTGGCAAACGCCACGTTGGTCACACTGCCCAGATCAACATCCGTGGCCGTGACGGTGTAGGTGCCGGTGCAGCCATATGTCGCACCGGGGGCCAAGCCGTCCTGCGGGAAGGCGTCACAGGTCAGTTGGTCCTGCGGGATCAAGGTATCGACGACCTCGATCGGGTCAGTGATGGTCACGTTGCCGGTGTTCGTGGTGACAAAGCGGTACTCAGCCACGGCGCCGGTGACGAACGCCTCCGCCGGCATGTCGGGTGCGATCTTCTCCAGCGCCACTTGCGGGTTTTGCACCGCGCCGATTGTGATCGCCGACGGATCGCTGGTCTGCCCGTCCATGGCGGCTGTTGCGATGTTTGTGATCCCGCCCGCATCGATATCCGCCTGCGTTACCGCCAGAACAGCGGTACAAGTCACATCCGCACCGGGGGCAAGCCCCGCGGGTGGCACGGCCTCGCAGACGGGCGTCACCCCCGCCGCCGTCAGGAGCGGGTCGTCGATGGTCACGGGACCGGACAAAGTGACGTTGCCGGTGTTTGTTACCGTGAAGTCATAGGGGATCTGCACCCCGACCGTATCAAAGCTGGCCGGCGCATCCGCGCCCAGATCCTTGAGCAGGCTGATCGACGGGGTTGCAGGGATGACCTGCACCGCCGGAGTATCAAGCGCAGCCGTCAGCGCACCGCCCACCGGCGGGGTGGCAATGGCGCGCACCGTGTTCGACAGCCCGCCCGCATCCACATCCGCCTGCGTGATCGCATGGCTTACCTGATAGGTCGCGACCTCGCCGGGCAGTAGAACACCCAGACCGGATCCCTGATCAGCGCCCACAAACACCGCAACCGGCGCGGGGCTGATGGGGGTGCCATCCAGACGGGTCAGGACCTCATCCGTGATGCCCACGTCGCGCAGGGTGACGTTGCCGTCATTTGCGATGGTGATGTCAAAGACAAGCGTCTCCCCCACGGCCGTGGCAGTGGTGCTGACAACCTTGGCCACGTCCAGCGCCGGTTGCGACGGAACCGACACCACGGCGGGCTCGTTGCCCCGACCAGCGCGAAGGTCGCCGTCGCCGGACAGATCCTGAACCAGACTGTCATCAGGCGACAGCGCGCGGGCCACCACATTGTTGGAAATGCCGCCCGCATCGATATCCGCCTGTGTGAGCGTATAGCTCGCACGGTAGGTCCAGCGTTCGCCCACAGACATCTCGCCCGGTGTGTCCGTATCGCCGCCGACGAAGACCGGCGGATCCAGCGTCAGAGCCGTGCCATCATTGCGGCGCAGCACCTCGACCAGCGTGACCGTGTCCAACGTCTGGTTGCCGGTGTTGGTCACTGTGATGTCAAAGCCAGCGACCTCGCCCGCGACGGCAGGAGAGGACAGCGCACTGTCGTCAAGCGACTTCAGCGCCGTCAATCTTGGGGCGGCCTGTTCGACCGTCACCGCCAGCGTGTCACTGTTGGTGATCGGCGTGCCCTCAGGGTCAGTGGCCTGCACAGAGGCCGTGTTGGTCAGCACCACCTGTGCGTCGATATCCGCCTGCGTCACCGTGTAGCGCGCGGTGAAACGCACAGCATCACCCGGGCGCAGCACGTCCCAAACACCATCCGCCGCGCCATCGCTGCTGTCATTCGCAGGGGCGGCATCCGTCAGCAGCGCGTCGCCTGCCACAGTCAGCGCCACGGTTCCCCCTGCCGCGCTGTGCTGGTCGGTCACTGTGACATCGCGCAACGTCTGGTTGCCCGCGTTGCGCACCGCGTAGGTGTAAGTCACCTCTGTGCCCACTGCGACGTCGCCTGTTTCTGATGCGGTCTTTTCGATGGTCAAGGCGGGGGCCGCCGTCACCGGAAGCGTCAGACTCGCGGTCTCATCCCCCGGTGCGGCAGGCAGAACCGCCTGATCGGAGAACGCCCGCGCGACATTCGTCAGCGATCCGGAATCCACGTCATACTGCGTGACTGTGTACAGCGCTTCGCAAGTCAGTGTCTCTTGTGGGGCCAGCCCGCCCAACGGCAGGGCGGGACAGGACACATCCGCGATCTTGTCATCTGTGACCGAAATCGGATCGACCAAGGTCACATTGCCTGTGTTGGTCACAACATAGCTATAGCGGACCTGTTCACCCGCCGTGGCAATGGCCGCAACATCTGCAGATTTGGCCAGGGCCACTTGCGGCGCCGCATCGGGGCCGCGTACGGTCACAGACCCTTCGGCTTCGACGGCCGCCCCGTCAGGTGTCGCGCTTGTGCCAAGTGCCGTGGCCGTGTTCAGCACAGAGCCAAAGCCATCACCGGCCACACCGTCGATATCGGCCTGCGTCACAGTATAGCTGACAACGCACAGCGACTGCGTCTGCCCGGGCGCAAGCGTGCCCACATCGCAGGTCGCCGGAACCACCGGCAGATCATCGGCGATGGTGATATCCTCGACCGTGACGTTGCCGCTGTTGGTGACCTCGATCAGGAAATCGACCGTATCCCCGACGTTGACAAAAGCAGGCTGCGCGCCGACCGGAGCGGGAGTGACCGATTTCACAACGCTCAATTCCGGGGCGGGGGTCGCCAGCGGTACAACGGCGCTGTCGCTATCTGTGATGTCTTCGCCCAAAGGATCGAACCCGCGCACATCGGCGGTGTTCGTCAGAGTCTGCGCATCCAGATCCGCCTGCGTCACCACGTAGGTGCCGGTACAGAGCAGCGCAGCACCGGGGGCCAGCGACACATTCGCCGCAGCCGGAACCGCATCGACAGTACATGTCAGATCCGGCAGCAGCGGGTCAGAAATCACCACCCCTGCAATCGTCTGGTTGCCGGTGTTCTCTGCGCTCAGCGTAAAGGTCACCACATCCCCGACGGCGGCATTCGCCGGCGCATCGGTCAACGTCTTGGTCAGGGTCAAAGCCGGTGCGGGGTCCGCGTCGACCGTCTTGGTCGCCGGGTTGGACAACACGGCGCGTTCATTAACCGTACCGGGGGCAAAGACCGTGTCGGCAAAGGCCTCGTTGGTGATAAAGCCCGCATCCAGATCCGCTTGGGTGACTTCGTAGATCGCCTCGCAGGTGTGGCTTTGGCCGACGCTAAAGACACCGTCGCTGGCGGGGCGGCACAGGAATGGCGCGTCCAGACGGTTGTCCGTGATCGAGATATCCTGATCAAAGGCCACGTTGGAATTGTTCGTAACGGTGTAGCTGTAGGTGATCAGATCGCCCGCCGTGGCAAAGGTCACATCGCCGGGATTGCTGTCCTTGGCCAATGTCAGCGCAGGCTGAGCATCGACCGGATAGATCGCCGTATCCGCAGGCGACACAACCGCTGCGCCACCAAACACCCCATTCGCACGGGCCGAGTTGTTCACCGCGCCCAGTGAGATATCGCTGGCGATGATTGTGTATGTCGCGGAACATTCCAACTGCCCGCCGGGGGCAAGGTCGTCATTGGCGGCAGGCTCACAGGTAACCGTGTCGATCAGCGGATCGTCTACAGTGATCGGGCCGGTGATTGTCACATTGCCCGGGTTGGTGATCGTGAACCCGTAGGCGAGAACAGAGCCCACATCAAAGGTGTCCGGCGTGGCCGACAGCAAATCCTTGACGATGGCAAGCTGCGGATTCTGGATCGCTGTGACGGTGACGCTGTCCTCATCCGACTGGACAGGCGCGCCATCATAGAGCGTATTGCCCGTGGCCGTGTTGGTCACCTCGCCGTCGTCCAGATCGTCCTGCGTTACGCTGTAGCTGTGCGCACAGCTGACCGAGGCACCGGGCGCAAGCGGGCCTGTATCGCAGGCCAAACCATTGCCGATGCGGTCGTCATTGACGGTAAAGGGACCAGCCAAGGTCACATTGCCGCTGTTGGTCACCGTAAAGTCATAGGTGATCTGATCGCCCACGGCGGCAAAGGTTCCGGCGGATGTGGCCGCCAAGGTTTTGGCGATATCCAGCGCCGGGTTCTGGTCCGCGGCGACGGTGACCGTGTTGGTCGTGGCGGTGGCGGTCGCCTCGCTCGGGGCGCCGGGGGCCACGGGAACCAAAGGCTGCGTCACACTGGCGCTGGCGGTATTGACCACCTCGCCGTCGTCAAGATCCTGCTGCGTCACCGCATAGCGTCCGGTACAGGTCAGCGTCTCCCCCACGGCCAGAGGCGGCGCAGGACAGTTGATCGCCGCCTGAGACTGCACCAACGGATCGGAAATCCGGATCGGGGCCGTGATGGTAATATTGCCGGTGTTGGTCACGTCAAAGCTGTATTCCAGCATCTCGCCCACTGCGCTGAACGGATCGGGACCTGCGCTGAGCGATTTGACAACAGCGACGGTGGGGACGCCCTCGATCGTGACAAGAGTCGGGTCACCTGTTCCGGTGCCATCGTCGTCAGAGACGTCCGACACCTCGCCATTTTGCGGATCGGCGGCGGTTACGGTAACTTGGTTCTGGACGCCACCGGCATCCAGATCTTCTTGGGTCAGGGCATGGGTGGCGCGGTACTCCCACGTCTCCCCGACCTCCAAGGCCCCTGCCACACCGGCGTCACCGGCACTCAGCGCAGGCGTAATGGAAAGGGGTGTCCCGTCCCGACGTTGGAAATCCTCGTCCAAAGCGACGGAATCGAGCGTCACATTGCCGGTGTTTTCCACCGTGATCACAAAGGTAACAGGATCGCCGACCTGCGCCGGGTCCTGAATTCCGCTGGTGATGGCGGTTTTCAGAACCTCGATCGTCCCTTCGGTCGGGATCGGCGTCTGGGTCGGTGCGTCGCTGGCGGGGTCCGCGCCACTGATATCCCGGACCGTCGTGCCATCCGGTCCATCCGCCTGCGCGGTGGCGGAGTTTTCGACCACGCCTGCATCGATATCCGCCTGCTGCAAGGCATAGGTGGCGGTAAAGACAACCGGCGCGGCCCCAACAGCCAAATCAGCACCATCCGCATCGCCATCCAGATCTGCGCCGCCGCTGAACAGTGCTGGCACAGGCGCAGCCCCCGCACCGGCAAAGCCGGTTTCGACCACATCCACGTCGAACAGCGTCACATTGCCCGCATTTTCGACGCTGTAGGTGTAGGTGATCATGTCACCCACGCCCGCGATACCATCTGCGCCTAGATCCAGTGCTGCGTTTTTGACCACGGTCAGGGCAGGCGCGCGTGTCAAAGCGGTATCGGTTGGCGTATCCCCGCCCGGCGTGCTGCCATCGTCAGACACGTCAGAGGTCGCCGTGCCATTCGGTCCAGTGGTCTCTGCCAGAACGGTGTTGCTTAGCCCGCCGGCATCGATGGCCTCTTGGGTGACCACCGCCTCGGCATAGTAGGACCAGGTTTCCCCCACATCCAACACACCGTCGCGGTCCAGATCTCCGCCGCTGAGGGTCGGCGCGCTGCCCAGTGTTTGTGCCTCGCCCGTGGCAGTTGTCAGCGTGTCCGTCAGCACTGGCGCGGCCAGCGTCACGGTGCCAGTGTTCTCGACCGTGATCACATAGCCGACCGTATCACCGGGGACCGGCGGGGACGACAGGCTTGCGGTCGCGGTTTTGATCACCTCGATTCCGGGCTGTTCGACAAATGTCGTCACCGTCGGTGTATCGTCAGCCGTGCCCGAACCGCTGGCATCCGACACGGAGCCGCCCAGCGGATCTGTCGCCTGTGCCGTGGCCTGATTGGTCAGAACCCCTGCGTCCACATCGTCTTGGGTCAGCGTGTAGCGCGCGGTGAAGGTGATGGTGCCGCCAACGGGCACATCCAACACAGTGTTGCCATCCAGATCCGACCCGCCAGAGGCATAGACTGGCGCAGGTGTCGAGCCCGTGCCGCTAAAGCTGGTTTCTGACAGGTCTGCATCGAACAGCGTGACGTTGCCAGTGCTTGTGATCACATAGGTGTAATCGACAGTATCCCCTGCATCGACACGGCCATCCCCCCCGTCATTCACGGCAGAGGTTTTTACCACCGCCAGCGCGGGGGCCTGCGGAATGGTTACAGAGACCGGCACATCCAGCGCGTCGCTGGCTTGTGTGCCCTGCGGGTCGCGGGCTGTGGCTGAAACGGTGTTGGTCAACCCACCGGCATCGAGCGCCTGCTGATCGACGTCGAAGGCGGCGCTGTAAACCCAGACCTCGCCCACGTCAAAAGTCCCGTTGCCATCATCGCCAGAGCTCAGAACCGGTAGGGCGGTCAGCGTCAAAGGCGCATCATTGGCGTCACGCAACAGGTCGGTCAGATCCGGCGCGGACAGGGTCACGTTGCCTGTGTTTTCCACAGTGATGGTAAATGCAATCGTCTGCCCCAATGCGACGGGATCGTCCAAGGCACTGTCATCGGCGGATTTTGTGACGACCAATGCTGGCGCAAGGCCAATCGGCGTAGTGGTCGGCGTGTCGTCGGCGTTTGTCGCTCCGGACAGGTCGCTGACCGGCGCACCTTCGGGATCGGCCGCGGTGCCCGTGGCTTGGTTCTCCACCTGCCCCGCATCAATATCGTCCTGTGTCAGCGCGTATGCGGCGGTGAAAGTGATCGTCCCACCAACCGGCACATCCAGAGTGCTGTCGCCGTCCAGATCAACACCACCCGACAGGTAGGCCGGGACCGGCGTGGCCCCTGCCCCACCGAAACCGGTTTCGACGACAGCCGCGTCGAACAATGTCGCGTTGCCGGTGTTTGTGATCACGTAGGTGTAGCTAATGATATCGCCCACATCGGCGCGCCCATCGCCACCGTCATCAAAGCTGGAGGTTTTGACCAGCGCCAAGGCAGGCGCCCGATCAATGGGCACCGCCACCGGCGCGGGCAACGTGCCACTGACCTGCGTGCCTTGGGGGTCGTCGGCGGTCGCGGACACCGTGTTTTCCACGCCGCCCGCATCCAGCGCCTGCTGATCCACGGCAAAAGCGGCGCTGTAGCTCCAGACCTCGCCCACGTCGAACAGACCGTTGCCATCGTCGCCTGAGGTGTAACCGGGCAGGCGGGTCAGCGATAGCGCGGCCCCATTGGCATCTGTCAGTGTATCGGTCAACTCCGGCGCGGACAGCGTGACGTTGCCGGTGTTTTCCGCTGTGATCACAAATGTGATCTCCTCCCCCAAGGAGACCGGCGTTCCCAGTCCCGTGTCATCCGCCACCTTCGTCAAGGCGATGGCCGGTGCTTTGGTGATCGGTCGCACGATTTCGGTGTCGGTGGCGCTGGCCGGACCGCTGGTGCCCGGCCCCGTGGCCGTGACCGTCGCGGTATTGGTAATGTCGCTCTGTGCATCCAGATCCGCCTGAGTGACCTGATAGCTTGCGGTGAAGGTCACGCTGTCGCCGGGCGCGAGGCTGTCCCAAACCCCGTCCGATGCAGTTCCATCGGTGGACGTGCCCGTTTCGTTTACGTCGGCCAGCAACGTCTCTGACCCGATGGTCAATGCGGCGGTGCCGCTGGCAGAGCTGTGCTGGTCGGTCAAAATCACCGTGCCCAGCGTCACATTGCCAGTGTTTTCAACAGTATAGGTGTAGGTGACGGTTTGCCCGGCCTCCAGACCGCTTGTGACATCTGCCTGCTTAGCGACGGTGACCGCCGGTTGCTGGACCGCAGGAATGGACAGCGTGGCTGTGACGGGATCGGTGACTTCGCCACTGGTCGCGGTGGCCGTGTTCACCATGGCACCGCTGTCGAGGTCGGACTGTTCGACGCGGTCGGTCGCTGTACAGCTGTAAAATTCCGAGGGCGCAATGCCGCCCGCAGGAATCCCCGCACAAGTAAACGTGCCAATCCGGTCATCTGTGATCTCGGGTGCTTCGAACAGGGTCACATTGCCGGTGTTTGCGATGGTAAAGCGATAGGTGACCAGTGCATCCCAAGTGTCGATTTCCGTGGTCTCGGACTCTTTGACCAAGGCAAAGGCAGGCGCCCGATCCGGCCCCTGTACGAATACCGTCCCCTCCCCTTCGGCGGTGGGCAGGTCCGTGTTCAACGGCGTCGACACTGCGGAGGCCGTGTTGGTAAAGCCAGCATAAACCGTTGATCCGTCACTGCTTGCGGCATCAATATCCGCCTGCGTCACGGTGTAGACAAATTCGCAACTGTCGTCGCTTTCACCGGGGTCCAGCGTGCCGATGGTGCAGCTGACCGGGCTGACGGGCAGGCTGTCGGTGATGGTTGTGCTCGCTTGCGTGACGTTGCCGGTGTTGGTCACCGTGATCCGGAAGACCAGCGGCTGGCCCGGATCGGTGAAGGCCGGTTGCCCTGCCGCAGGGGCGGGGATGATCTCCTTGACCACATTGATCGACGACAATGGCGCGACCAATGGCTGATCATGCGTGTCGGAACCGGCAATCGTGTTGCCCTGCGGATCGGTGGAGGTCGCATCCGCGCGGTTGGTCAGCGTCTGAGCATCGATATCCGCCTGCGTCACGGTATAGACACCGCGACACAGCAGGGCATCGCCCGGCAACAGCACCACATTGGCAGGCGCTGGCATCCCGCCGACGGTGCATGTCAGCTCGGGGATCAGCGGATCGGACAAGGCGACGCCGCGCAGCGTGGTGTTGCCGTCGTTTGTGGCGGTGATCTGGTAGGTCAGCGCATCGCCCACGCGCGCCACACCGTCCGTCAGCGGCGTGGTCATGGATTTCGCGACGGTCAGAAGGTCCGTCTGGGCCGCAGTGATCGTGGCCGCCACACCGGGAGAGCGCACATCCGTCGCAGGCCCGTCCGGCGCGTAGACGGTATTGGCCGTGGCATTGTTGGTCAGCGTCCCCGCATCCAGATCGTCCTGCGTGATGCTGTAGGGGAAATCACAGACATGGGTCGTGTTCGGGTCAAAAACCGGAATGGCTCCGCCAGACGCGGGGCGGCAGTCCAGCGTGCCCATAACGTCGTCTTCTATCGTGATGGCGCCCGTCAGGCCCACATTGCCGGAGTTTTCGACCGTGAACCGATAGGTCACGACCTGACCCACCGCAGAGTAAGGCAGGTTTGCGGGCAGCGCTTCCTTGGTCAGGGTCAGGGCGGGCTCTGCATCAACGGGATAGATCGCCTCGTCACTGGGGGACTGCACGCTTGCGCCGTCAAAGACGCCCGTGGCGTAGACCACGTTTGTGGAGGACCCGAGATCAAGGTCGTTTTGCGTCACGATATGAGTGGCTGAACAGGTCAGCGTGTCATTCGGGGCCAAGGCGCCACCGGGCACAGCGGGGCAGACCGGCGCCGTCAGGTTGTCGACCAGATTGATCGGCGCATCAATCGTCACGGTGCCGTCGTTGGTGACCACGATGGTGTAGCTGAGCTCGTCTCCGACAGTGAAGAAGCCGGGGTTGTCCGTCCCGTCGAAGGTCTTGACCACGGCCAGCGACGGATCCTGCACCGCGTTAATGGTGACGCTGGCCACGGCGCTTTGCACCGCAGCGCCATCAAAGACGGTGTTTGCGGTGGCAAGGTTGGTGACCTCGCCCGCATCCAGATCATCCTGCGTCGCCGTCCAGACCTGTTGGCAGGTGATCTGGCCGCCCGGGGCGACCGGATCGGTGCCACAGCTCAGCGTGCCGGGGATCTTGTCATCCACGACCGTAATCTCGTCCGTGGTTGTGACGTTGCCGATGTTTGTAACCACATATTCAAAGGTCACGGTATCGCCCACGGCATCAAAACTGGACGCGCTGCCCGTGGCCACTCGTTTCGCAATCCGCAGGGCAGGCTGTTGGTCGGCAGTGACGGTTTCGGTATCCTCGTTCGATTCAACGGTCACGTTGACCGGATCACCGGGATTGCGGGGAATAACCGCTTGCGTCACCTCGGCCGAGGCGGTGTTGGCCACAAACCCGCGATCCAGATCGGTCTGCGTGACCTCGTAGCTGCCGGTACAGGTATAGGTGCCGCCCGGCGCAATGCCACCCAGCGGCAGCAGCGGGCAATCCACATCCGCAATCAGCGCATCGTTGACTGTGATGTCAGAGGTCAGGGTGATATTGCCGGTATTCGTCACGACAAAGTCATAGGTCAGGATCTGGCCGACGCTTTCCAGCGTGCCCGCAAATGTGCTGACCTTGTCCATCGAGATCGCAGGAACCTGCGCCGGACCTTCAAGCGTTTCCGTATCCGTTGCCTCGACCGGCGTGCCCAGTACATCGGACTGGCCAGTCACAGTGACGGTGTTCGAGAAGCTGCCCGCGTCCACATCGCCCTGATCAAAGGTTTTGGTGACGCTCAGGGGCGTGACGCCATCAGCGCAGAACTCCGTGCTGGCACCCGGCGCGAGATCAGGCAATGCGCAGGACAAGACAGGGTCCGGATCGCTGAGCGACAGGCCGCTCAGCGTCACATTGCCGGTGTTGGTCACTGTGAAGGTGAAGGTCTCGGTGTCCCCTGCCCCGCTATAGGCGCCATCGGTGGATTGCTTGTCGACCGACAGCGCGGCCATTTCAGCCGGACCTGCGATGACGACCGTGTCGCTTTGCGCGGGGGGCGCCGTCACTCCGGCGGGGGTCTCAACCGATGCGCTGGCGCTGTTGGTGATCTCGCCCGCATCAATATCCGCTTGGGCGACCGTATAGCTGGCGGTGCAGGAGGTGTCGCTGACACCCGGAGCGAGGCTTGGTATGGTACAGGTGACGGGCGTGGCAAAGAAGGGATCGTTGATCGCCACATTTGTCAGGGTCACATTGCCGGTGTTGGTGACGGCAAAGGTGAAATCAACCACTTCTCCGACTGAAGAGAACGTTGCATCCCCTTGTTTGTCAAAGACAAAGGATGCCGTGCGGGCAGGCCCTGTGACCGTTGCCTGCGCCGTCACAGCAGCCACATCCGGCGATTGGGCGGAGGCAGTGTTCACCACCTCGCCCGCATCCACATCCGCTTGGGTGATGATATGGGTATAGGTGCAGGTCACATCCTGCGCGCCGGGCGCAAGCGTCGGGATCAGACAGCTGTAGGACGGGTCGAGCGTGTCGGTCACAACCACATTGCGCAGCGTCTGGGTGCCCGTATTTTCCACCGTAAAGGTATACAGGACCGGCTCGCCTACGGCGAGAAAAGCGCCCCGATCCGGCGTCTTGGCAAAGCTCAGCGATTGCGTGGCCGCCAAGGGATCAATGGTGGCGGTGTTGCTGCTGGTCTGGGTCAACTGCGGCCCGCGCGCCGGAACCGCCACGGCCGTGGCCGTGTTGACGATGGTTTCCGCGTCCACATCTGCTTGCGTCACGGTATAGCTCGCACTGGGGCAGCTTGCCGTGGCACCCGGAGCAATGCTGCTCAGGACACAAGACATCGCGGGGATCAACGGATCGCTGACGGTCACCTCGGCCAATGTCACATTGCCCGTGTTGGTCACCGAAAACGCGTAAGACAGCGTCTGGCCAAGCGCGTCATAGCTTGCCGGTCCTGTCTTGGCGAAGCTCATGGCAGGGCTGGCCGTGGCAGGCACACGCGCTGTGCTGGCGTTCGACTGGATCGTGACGGTCTGGCCGCCGCTGGTGAAGGGGAAGGACGCTGTGGCCGTATTGTCCACCTGCCCCGCGTCCAGTTCGGTCTGCGTTACGCCACTGCGCAGGCCGCTGCACGCAAAGCTGTCACCGGGGTTCAGCACCGCTGGCTGCGCAGAGCAATCCGCAAGCCCCGTCAGACCCGCATCCGCAATCGTCACAGGCTGAACGGGCAACAGGATCTGCGTGTCGCCGGTGTTCTCGATCGTGAAGACATAGCTGATGCTGTCGGTGGTGGCGCTGACGCTGGCTGTGGTGGCCGTTTTGGTCAGCGTGATCTCGGGCGTCAGCTCCGGCGCGATCTGCGCGCTGTCCTGCGGGGAAACCACGCCGCCCGCGCTGGCGCTGGCCTTGTTCACAACGCGCCCCGCAAGTATATCGTCCGAGGCCAGGACATAGGGCGCGGTACATTGCACCGACGCGCCAACATTCAACGGCAGCGGCGCGCAGGAGAAGCTGCCGATCTTGTCATCGGTGACCGTGATCTCCGCCACGCCGGTCAGTGCCTGTGTCAGCGTTACATTGCCCGTGTTGGTCACGTCGAACGTGTAGGTGACAGTTTGCCCGACAGTGAACTGGTCTGCGGGCAACACAGGCGCGGTTTTCTGCAAGGCCAAGGCCGGAGCCTGCACCGCGTCCACCGTGACGGTATCGCTGGCGCTGGTGACCGGCTCTGCGGCGTCACCCGATGCGGTCGCGCTGGCGGAGGCGATATTTGTCACCGACCCCGCGTCCAGATCCGCTTGCGTCACGCTGTAGCTGTCCGAGGTGCAGGTCACCTGTGCCCCCGGCGCGATGTCCGTGGCGGCACAGGTCACTGCGACCTTGTCGTCGGTCACAGTGGGCGCGGTCAGCGTCACGTTGCCCGTGTTTGTCAGCACGTAATCATAGCTCAGCACGTCACCGACGGCATCGAATGACGTGTCCGAGGATGCGGACAGACGCTTGTCCAGCGTCAGCTCCGTGCGGCGCACCGCCGTGACACTTGCGTCGTCACTGTCGGACGCGGTCAGCGCCCCGACCGTCGCATCAACCGTCGCCGTGTTCAGCACCTCCCCCGCGTCGAGATCCGCCTGGACCACCGTATAGGTCGCCGTACAGGTCACCGAGGCGCCGGGCGCCACCGGACCCGCAGGACAGGTCGCGCCCCCCGTCAGGGCATCCTCAATCACAGGCTCGGGCAGCGACACCGTGCCCGTGTTGGCCAGGACGAACTGATACTGCAGCACGTCACCAACCGCATCAAAGCTGGCGGTCAGCGCGGTTTTGGTCAGCGTCAGGTCCAGAACAGGCGTCTGACCCGGAACGCTCGCGCTGCCGGTCTGCGTCAACGGGCTGTTATCTGGCGCGCGGGCCGTGGCTGTGGCCGTGTTATCAATCGTGTAGGACGGGTCCGCCGCCACCGCATCCACATCGGCCTGCGTCACGGTGTATTCACCGGTACAGGTGAAACTGTCGGATGGGGCCAGATCCGGGATCGTACAGGCCAGCCCCGGCAGTCGGGGATCGTCCACCTCGACCGAGGACAGCGTCACATTGCCGTCGTTGCGCACCTCAAAGCTGTAGACGACGGTATCACCCGCCGCACCAAAAGCCGCTGTGGTCGCGGTCTTTTCAAAGAAAAGCACGGGGTTTGCCTGCGGCCCTGTCAGTGTCACCTGATCGCTCAGCGCACCAAGCGTGCCGAAATCCGGCACCCCTTCTGCAATCGCGATGTTCGTGACAAAGCCGCGATCCACGTCCGCCTGCGTCGTGGTATAGGTCGCGGTACAAACACTGGTGTCAGGCGCCTGCGCGCCGCTGGGCTGGTCCAGAATGACGGTATCCGCACAGGTGACCGCCCCGATCTGGTCATCAAAGACCGACAGCTGGCGGATCGGAACCGAGCCGATATTCGCGATCTCATAGGTAAAGGTGACGACCTCGCCCGCGGTCGTAAAGGTTTCGGCATCTGCCGACTTTTCCAGCGTATAGCCCGGCGCAACCGTCACAATATCCTGATTGCCAAGCGACTGCCCGCGACGGAAATCCCAATAGTTGTCGCTGGGGTCATCGTCATAGACCTGTGTGATGGTCTGCCCCGTCGACAGGATATTGGCCAACAGCGCGGAATTGCTGGACGAGAACCACCCCGTGTTAAACGTGTTGTTGCCGAAACCGGTTGTGAAGCCAAAGCTTTGTGTACCATTCGTGTCCGTAATCTCGGTCGTCAGCCCGGACCAGCTGCCGACGTTAAAGCCGTTCAAAATCAGCGAGATATCGTTCTCGTCAAAACCGCCGGGCTGGGTGTCGCCGTCATAGGCGCTGAAGCGGATGTAGACCTGCGCGAGCGATCCGCCAAAGTAGTCCGCACAATCGGAAAACCCGCAATCCAACGAGATCGGATCGTTGATGGTGAACGGGTTGCCTCGGAATTCCCTTGGCGTGCCGCGATTCTGAAAGCCTACAAACGCGCCGTCCGGATCGGAAAACTGGTAATACAGGTTGCCGTTCGCACCTTGCAGAACGATCGCCACACCGCCAGCATCGGGGTATTCGTCCGGCAACACGATCGAGGTTCCGGGCACGGTCGTCGTGAAAGTGGTCGCCCCGACTGGCGTGGCCAATACGCCAAGAGACAGACCGACAACTTGCGCAGCGCGCATCAACACAGAAGACATGCTCGAACCCTCACAGATCCGGACGTTGACGCCGCCGGATTTGGTTTCAGAATTACAATGAGGGGCGTGCACACGCCATGGGCATCACATTATGCAATTCCCATGTTGCATGGCCGCAACAGGCAGATTTTATGGATTTTTTTCAAGCACTTCACAATCTTGACCAAAGGTAAATATATATCGTTTTGAATGCATTTCTTTACCATTTTTCGCGTTAATCATGTGTTTTTGCTCGCCACCCAGCACATCGCGCGGTCGCCGACAGACACTTGCTTATACAAAAGTATACTGCTGGGATTTTTCAGATGAACACGCCCCCGCCCGTCTTAAACCCGACGTTTGGCACGATCACCCAACGGCACAGGAAACCCTACTCCCCCTCGGGACATACGCTTAGGCAATCCGCTACCGAGCAGTGGACGTCACTCGCCACACGGCGACCTGAGCCCCGCTGTCTTCGAGCGAAGAGCTCCGGAAGAGAGATGAATGCTGTCCACGAAAGCCGGGCGGGTCCAATACGTTTTAAAATCAAAACCGAACGCTGGCACCCCCGGGGAGGGACTAGGCCAAATACGCGCAAGAAGCGCGCTCAAGTCGACACCGTGACAACTCTCCATAAAGCGGCTATGACCCGTTGCACGGCTCCGTGGCTCAACTGGATAGAGCAGCCCCCTCCTAAGGGGCAGGTTGCAGGTTCGAATCCTGCCGGGGTCGCCAGTGTTCCATTAAGTCAGAAACAGCATATTAGTGCGCAAACGACGGCATAAGTCTGCGCAAAGGCTGTCAAGTGGTTTGTTTGCTTGCCCCGATTTTTCGTGCGCAGGTTTTACCTATGTGATTTCAATGCTTTTTCGTAATCTGTCCGACGTCTGATAGCAGGTAGATGCCCTCGAAAACCTCGTCTCCCGCGGAGAACGGCGACAAGCCTTGGCGTTGGAACTGGCTGATGATTGTTCTGCGATGGACGCCCGCTTCTTTCGCCAGCAGCGCCGTGGTGGTGAATCGCGCGTGGAATGCTTCGATATCATCTTCCGTGAGAGACCACTGCTTGCGCTTCGTGACTGAATTTATGATCTCCGTGCCCGGACTGTTCCCGGTCGCGACCAGGCGCACCATGTACTTCGGCTCAACCAGTCCGATCTGCTTTCCGAAGACGCTGGCGCTGATCACTTTGGTTTCAGGCCGCTCGACGAGAGCGTCTGGCGGCAAAGTTTCGATCAAAGCCGCCACGTCCGTCCGATCGACCGTGATCGCATGGAAGCCGCCCCGATCTTCATACCGGAAGGCGGCCAGTCGACCATCCTGAATGGCTCCGATCAATGCGGAAAGCCGCACACCAAGGGCTCTCTTTGTCATCAGAAGCGTATCGACATTCCGTGACGCCTGTCCCTGTTGGATGCGCGCATCCAGCGTCTCACGCAGGGCAGTGGCATCCGCCCGGCGCCACCTGTTCTTGACCTTGGGCGCCTTGAGATACGGCCGCAGCACCCCCTCCTCGCACAACGCCTCGAACTCGGTCTCGGTCGCGCCGAGCTCGGTCATCATTTCGGTGCCAAGGATAAGATGTGGGATTTCCTTGAGAAGGGTCGCGAAGGTCGCCGCGTCGAAGCTACGCGGACGTGTTTGCCGGATACGGTTTCCATCAAAGGCGCCCTCGGCGGTCAGGATCTCCTGAAGGAGCCCCTTCCGCAGCCCTGTCTCCTCTGCGGCACTGGCGACGGTATGGAACCGACGCGTCTCTGTGACCCCTCCGAAAATAATGTCGCCCGGAGCGACGGGCCAAAACGTCAAAAGTTCATTGCGGATGATCTGCCGGAAATCGTCGAACTCCGCGCTGTCACGGTAGACGTCATTCAGCGTGTAGGACAGGGATTTCAACGGGGCTTTCGAGATCATCAGCCGGCCGTCGTCCATGCGCAGGAGGCGGCGGATCACGCTGCGTATCGCGTCTGGCCCTTGGCTCATAACATCGAACCCAGCGGCCTTGGCGGCCCGGTCATTGGGCGGAAGTCCCTTATGCCGGAGAATATCCTCGCCGAAGGCCAGGCACATGGTCATGGCCGCAAATGTGGTCTGGGTCTGCAGCCAAGTGTGATCAAGGTTCTGGGCCAGACGTCCATCTAGCCAGGCATCATATGCGCTGACCTCTACGCTCTCCGCCTCGGCTGCCCGTGAAGCCAAGTCTGGCGACAGGTCGCGCAGGTGTTCGCCGATGTCATCGCGCAGCACAGGATTGGCTTCCGTCCAAAGTGGCGTCAGCGCCTGCTGGTGCGTTACGCAGACGTCGACTCCACGGCACAGCCAATGTCCCTGCATGGCCAGGTTGGTGAGAGGGCGATCGGTCTCTGCCGCCTGATCTGCAAGACATCGCACGCAGCCACGCACAACGGGGTTCCTGAGCGCGCGTGAGACGTACACCTCACCCCGATACAGCATTCGAACATCGCCCACGCGCTCCCCCGTCCAGGACAGGATTTCGACCATGTCGTCGTCGGTGAGGCCTGCGAGCTGGCGCACCAGTTTTACCGTCTCCGCCTCCTGATTGACCACGCGCTTCAAACTAACGCCCATATCCATGGCGAAATTGCTTGCGTCTGTGCCGTTCGCGGCAGCGAGGCGGGCAAAGAAAGATGGAAGTGTCTCGCGGGGGAGCGGAACGACGGTAAGGGGAAGCTGAGAGACCATATCATGCCGATACAGAAGTTGGGATTGACCTTCCACATGCCCGTCACGAGGCCAGCCCGCAACCGCAGGCCGAGGGTGTCGCGAAAACCGGAGCATCCGCATCGCCGCTAGGCAGGACAGCGATCCTGCATGAAACCAGGAACTCCCTACATCAATCTTTCATAAGCCCATCAGGACAAATCCATAAGGAGGTGATACCAGCCATCGCGAAGAGCGGACGTTGCAATCCCGCGCGACGAATGACTTGTGTCAGCCCTTCCACGACATCGTGCTAAGCGCAGCATCGACACGAAGGGCGGATTGTGTTGAAGAATCCGTTCGAGATCGCCGATTTCGTGGCTCGGGTTTCTCCGGCAACGCCAAGTCGTTCGGGCCTCGGCCCGACTGACCGCCTCAAGGCGGCTATCTGGCCGGTCAACTCATGCTGCGGCCCCCTGCAACGCGCATTGAGGGCGTAGCTTCGCGAGTTTTCGGAGGTTCTGGGCGATGGCGGCGAGGAGGAATTCGTCCTTGGCGCCGTTTGGCCCGCGCAGCCGCAGCCGGGTCAGGCCGAGGATGCGTTTCAGGTGGGCGAAGAGCATCTCGACCTTCTTCCGTTTGTCGCGCGACACCTTGTAGGCCTTCGTCTTGCGGCACTCTCTGGCGAACTCGCGCGCCTCTTCATGAGGCTCGCGCGTGACGTATCGCGCATCGGCTTTCGGACAGCATATCTCCTTCGATGGACAAGCCTGGCAGGTCGCTTTCAGGCAGCGGTATTTCTTGCGCACGCCGGTATCCTGCCCTCGGTTCGGGTCGGAATAATTCCGGCGGAATTGTTTAAGCGCGTGACCCTCGGGGCAGATGTACTGGTCATTTGCCTCGTCCCACTCGAAATCAGACCGGGAGAACGTCCCGTCGTTTCTCACTGACTTGTCTATAACCGGGATGAAGGGAATGATGCTGCGCTTCTCGACTAGCCAGCCCAAGTTCTCGGCATTGCCATAGGCGGTGTCGGCAGCAAGCCAATCGGGCCTGATCCCGAACCGCTTCTCCGTCCTGTCGATCATGGTGCGAGACGCCCCGATGTTGATTGTCACTGAGAACTGACCCGGTAGCCCCATAAATTGTCACTGAGAATTGACCCATGTGAACACACTTCCCCGACGGTTTTGGTTGGGGGGATTTGGAGTGATCG